>JAXDKI010000254.1:0-4323 GCA_034667245.1 Thermomicrobiales bacterium
GTCCGGCTCGTCACGCTGGGCGACGGCAACGAGCGGGGCGTGCGCGTGCTGGAGTTCCGGACCGGCACGGGCTTCGTCTTCGAGGTGCTGGTCGACAGGGCATTCGATATCGGCCGCTGCGCGCTGAACGGCAAGGCGCTCGGTTGGGAATCCGGCGCGGGCTTCGGTGGCCCGTGGTTCGCCGAGCACGAGGGGCTTGGCTGGTTGCGCAACTGGGGCGGCGGTCTGGTGACGACGTGCGGGCTTGACCACGCCCTGTTCGGAGCCGAGGACACTGCGACGCAATACCACTATCTGCCAAAGGAGACCGAGTCGTTCGGGCTCCATGGGCGAATCTCGAACCGGCCCGGTAAGCTGACCGCGTATGGCGAGCGCTGGGAGGGCGACGAGTGTGTCCTCTACGCCGAGGGTGAGGTCCTGCAAGCGTCGGTCTTCGGTGAACGCTTGCTGCTGCGGCGACGGGTCGAAGCGCGGGTCGGGGAGTCGCGACTGATGATCCATGACGAGGTCGAGAACGTCGGCTGGGACCCGACGCCCCACATGTACCTCTACCATGTCAACATCGGCTTCCCGGTCGTCGACGAGGGCGCGGAGTTGCTGGTGCCGACGCGGAGCGTCACGCCCCGTGGCGACTACTCCAGCGAGGGCTACCGGAGTCTGGACGGGCCGGAGCCGGCGCACTACGAGCGAGTCTACGAGCACGACGTGATCGCGGAGGCGGACGGCAGCGTGCCGGTCGGCATCGTCAACCGGGCGCGGGGGATCGGCGCTTATGAAATCTTCAAAAACCGGCAGTTGCCGGTCCACTTCATCTGGCGGATGCTCGGCGAAGGCACCTACGTGGTTGGGATCGAGCCGTGCACGAACCGGACGGCGGGCCGCCTCGACGCCCGCGAGCGGGGTGAGCTGATCGTCCTGGCGCCGGGAGAGAAGCGCGCGTACGATCTGGAAATCGGCGCACTCGACGGCGCCGAGCAGATCGAGACGTTTGCCGGTCGCGTCGCGGCGCTCGGCGGAATCTGAACGGCGGGTGGTGAGGGTGTCGCGAGACGAGACGTTTGACTACGGGCTCGCGCCGGGCGAGCGGTTTGAACCGGAGGAGGAGGACGAGGAACCGTTCGACCTCTCGCGACCGCACGTGATGACGGCACTCGGACCGATCGAGCCGGACGATCTCGGTTTCACCCTGCCCCACGAGCACCTGATTCGGAAACCGCTCGCCATCGAACCGGACGATCCCGATTTGGTGCTTGACGACCCTGGGCGGACGCTGGCCGAACTCGAGGATGCCTCCAACCTGGGATTGCGCGCGATCGTCGATATGACCACCGCCGATAACGGTCGCGACGTTGTCGACCTTACGTGGGTTGCCCAACGGTCGCCCGTGCACGTCATCCTCGTCACCGGGTATCACCAGGACCGGTACGCGGCCCCGTACCTTGGCGGAGCCTCGGTCGATGAGATCGCCGAGCGCATGATCCGCGAACTGACCGATGGGATCGACGGGACGACGGTCAAGGCCGGCGTGATCGCGGCCGGCACGAGCATGGAGCGGATCACGCCGGTCGAGGACCGAGTGCTGCGGGCTGCCGCACGCGCGCACCTGGCGACCGGTGCGCCGATCTCGACCATGACCGAGCGCGGAACGATGGCGGTCGAGCAGATCGCGATCCTCCGCGAGGAGGGTGTCGCTCCCTCGCGCGTGATTGTTGGACATCTTGACGCAGCGATTGGCGAGACCTATCTGCGGAGGGTGCTGGCGACCGGGGTGTTCGTGTCGCTCGACCGAATTGGCCATCTCGCGGATGGGGCCGACGCGGAGCAGGCGTCGATGGTCCGCGCACTGGTCGCGGCGGGATACGCGGGACAGGTGCTGCTGTCCGGCGACGTTGGGCGTAGGTCCCGGCTCAAGGCATACGGTGGCGGGCCGGGCTGGTCGTATCTGGTCGAGGAGTTCCCGATTCTGCTGATGGAGGCCGGGCTTGACGCGCCGACGGTGAGGCGCCTGTTCGTCGATAATCCGTCACGGGCGCTGACGATCCGGCGCTGAGTTTAGGGGTTGCTTCCAGACGCGGAGAGAGATTCCGCGACAGGCTTGGAATGACCACCCCGTCATTCCGAGCGACGCCGAGGAATCTCTCTCCGACCCACGGAATGGGGTACCACGAAACACCGAACGGAGGGGATGCTGGTTACCACAGGGATTGAGGATGCATCGGTGGATCACCCACCGATCCAGGCGTTGATCTTCGACATGGATGGGTTGCTGGTCGACAGCGAGCCGCTGGCCGAGGCGGCGATGACGGCGTTTCTCCGGCGCTATGACCGGGAGCCGCGGGCGGAGGTGGCGGAGCAACTTCTTGGACGTCGATTACCGGAGGCGCTGGCGATCGTGCGCGAGGCGTATGAGCTGGCACTACCCGTCGAGGAGCTAATCGCGATCTACGGGGAGATGCGACTGGCGGCATTGCGCGGCAACGTGCGGGCGATGCCGGGAGCGGCGGAGATCATCGCCTTCGGCCGCGCTTCCGGCCTGCGGCTGGCGCTGGCGACCTCGGGACACCGGACGCACGCCGACCTCTCGCTCGGCGAGACGGGACTGGCGGGTTTGTTCGACGCCGAGGCGACGGGCGACGACGTGGAGCGCGGCAAACCGGCGCCCGATCTGTTCCTCCTCGCCGCGTCGCGGGTCGGAGTCGAGCCGGCCGCCTGCGTCGTCTTCGAGGATGCGCCGTTGGGAGTGGCCGCGGCGGTCGCCGCCGGAATGCGCGCCGTCGCCGTGCCGAACGCGAAGAGTCGAAGTCTGCCGTTTCCGGTCGCGGCGGAGGTATCGGTGCCGGACCTGACCGCGGGAATTGGCTGGTTGCGCGAACAGGGTGTGGAGCGCGCGCGCTGAGAGCATTGGGCACGAACGTGTCACTTCCGATAAGATAGTGATGGCGGCCACGCCACGGGTGCAAACCTCGGTCGACCAGCGAGGGAGCGGGACCGGATGACGGTGCGAGTCTATCTTCAGGCGGCGCGTCTGCTGCAAGAGTCGCCCCAGGCGAGCGACCTGCCGGCCGAGCGCATCTTCATCCACGCCTCCGAGGTCCCCGAACTCTGGGTCGAAACCGAGAGCAGGGCGGTGCCCCCGCCGGGTCGCGCCGTCGCGTTCGCCTTCGCTCACCACCTCGACATCGGCTTCGAGCGAATCGTCGGCACCGTCGAGCGCTCCGTCAGCAAGCGCACGAAGCGCAGGGTCGAGACCGCGGATGGTGCGGACTGAGCATTGGATTGTCGTCGCAATCAACGTGGCTTCGGGTCTTTCGATCATGCTCCGACGGGCGGCCGTCTTCCTACAGACATGCCGTGGCTGGCGCTCAGGAACACCGCGACAGAGCACCGCCAACCAGAATGCCCATGCTCGGCCGACCGCGGCGACGGACGATATGTGGACACGTCAGAAACTCTGGAGCGGTTCGTATGAGCGCGCTCCGTTTGGCTTGAAGCCGGCGGTATTAATCTCCAGCTCGATACAAACCATCCCCTCGGTATTTGTCGCATTCCTTGTCGTTGACGTCATCGTCGAGGACGCGTTTTTCGCCCATAAGCCAAGCGGGAGCTGACTGGAACTCCTATCCTTCTTGCTCGTCGCTGCTACCGCATAGACCGATCCGAAGAGTGTTGATCTAAGGTCTCGATGCCCGCCGGGGGACGGCAGTGCTTACTCCTCGTCGATGGTGATCGCGCCGGGCGTCAGGATCGAGAGGTGGGTGAAATCCTGGCCCGGTTCGGCGCCGTGCCAGTGGCGTTCACCGGCGGAGACGAGGACGACGTCGCCGGGGGAGACGTGGAGCTCGTCGGACTCGGTGGCGACGATGCCGCGGCCGTGGGTGACGACCAGAACCTGATCGACGGCGTGGTGGTGGAGTTTGTTGCGGGCGCCATTTTGGAAGGTGACGGCGGTGACGCGCAGTAGGGCGGCGTCGCCGTCGGCGACAAGGTTCTGACGTAGTACATCGCCGACGAAGATGGGCGAATGGTCGGGAACGGCCTGGGCGAGGTCTTGGGCGATTCGCTTCATCTCGTCTCCCTGAAAGACTCTAACTACCGGCGTTGGGCCAGCGCTCGATGGATGCTTGGCACGAAGGATACGTGATCCCCAAACACGGACCGAGGTGGCTGAATCGGTGTGCTGAACCGGGTGGCCGACAGAACGGCCCGCACGAGACATATCCCTGAAGCCGCAGAGCGCGCTAGACACATCGCCGCGTCGCCGTCTGCGTGGTATCGTCGAACGATGATCGATCGTGCGCCGGTTGACCTTGCTTGCACTCACGA
>JAXDKI010000255.1:0-3263 GCA_034667245.1 Thermomicrobiales bacterium
AACCGCCGATGTGAAGTCGGTTGGGCAACCTATGTGTCCTGGGCGAGCCAGACGAGGAGGATGAGGACGTCGTCCTCGCCGACCACAACCGTGTTGTGGCCGCGCCCGGTGCGATCGCCGAGCAGGACGAGGTAGCCGGGGCCGAAGCGGCGGCGCTCGCCGTCGGTGACCGTGATCTCCCACTCGCCGGCGAGGGTCACCGCGTACTGCGGCCGCGGTGTCGGGTGCCAGGAGCCGTCCCAGCCGGGAGCCAACAGGCAAAAGACGGCGGCCGTAGTCGGGAGCGGGGCGGACAGCCCCAAGGGCGGGTTGGTGGGGACGAGGGCGGTGGGTGCAAGGGGGTCCTCGACGGTGTCGAAGTGCGGCCCACCCTCGGCGTCGGCGTAGGTTCGGGGGAATCGCACGGTCATGCTGGCGTCCTCCTGTTCTCCGGACCGCTCCTCAATGCATGATCCAACCGGCGGAGACGTTGATCGCTTGCCCTGTGATGCCGCGGGCGTCGTCGGACGCGAGGTACCGGGCCATCGCGGCGATCTCGCCCGGATCGAGCATCCGGCGTTGGGGAACCAACGGGAGATAGACCCGCTCGACCGCCTCGTCCCTGGTCAGACCGTGCACCGCCGCCAGGTCGTTCAACTGATTCTGGATGAACGGGGTATCGACGACCCCGGGGCAGATCGCGTTGACGGTAATCCCGTCGGTGGCAGTCTCCAGAGCGGCGACGCGGGTCAGGCCGATGAGACCGTGCTTGGCCGAGCAGTAGGCGGCCTTAGCCGGATCGCCGCGTTTGCCGTTGACCGAGGCGATGTTGATGATGCGGCCCCAGGCGTGCCGGCGCATCGGTGGCAGGACGGCCTGCGTGAGGAGGAACGGACCGGTCAGCAGCACGCCGAGCAGCCGATTCCACTGCTCCAACGGGTAACAATCGATCGGGGCGACGTGCTGGACGCCGGCGTTGTTGACGAGGATGTCGACCCAAACCTCGCCGTGTGATGCTCCACACATGTTTGCAGTCGGCCTGGCAACTGCGTCGCATGAGGCCCCTTTGGTGATGCGAGGGGAGGGGGCATGCCACACGCAACGCGTCACGCCGGGAACCGACCGACGACTGGCAGCCGTTCCGCCTTCTGGCCCGGTTCCCCGAGCAACTCGGCGACGAGATCATCCGTCCGGTTGTGCTCTTCGGCTGATCGCCGGCAAAGCAAACCGATCTCAGAAGACGGACCCTCAAGCCCCGGCCGCGACGCGCGCGGCAGCTTCGGCCAAGTACCGATGGACCGAGCCGACCGCCACCGAGCCCTCGCCGACCGCCCCAGCCACGCGCTTGACCGACCCGTGCCGCACGTCACCAACGGCGAATACGCCCGGTAGGCTGGTCTCGAACGGCAGCGGCGGACGCTCCGACGGCCAATCTTCCTGGGGAACCTCCGCCCCCGTCAGGATGAACCCGCGGTCGTCGCGCTGGACGGTGTCGCGAAGCCATTCCGTGCGTGGTTCGGCGCCGATCAGGACGAAGACCGCCGCCGCCGCGACCTCCTCGCGCCGACCCATCCCGGCGTCCTCGAACGTCAGGGCTTCGAGGCGGGCCTCGCCGCGGCCGTCCACGACCTGGGTGTGAAGGCGGACCTCAATGTTGGGGGTCGCCTCGATCTGCGTGATCAGGTAGTCGGACATGCCCGATGCCAGCGACGCGCCCCGCACGAGCAAGGTGACCCGCTTCGCGAACTTTGCCAAGTGCAGCGCGGCCTGCCCAGCCGAGTTCGCCCCGCCGACGACGGAGACCTCCTCCCCGGCCATCGCCGGCGCCTCGGCGCCCGCCGCTCCGTAGTAGACGCCCGCGCCGGTGAGGCGCTCCAGGGCCGGGATGCCGAGACGCCGGTAGGTCACCCCGGTGGCGAGGATCACTGCCCGGGCGTCGACCTCGCCCGCGTCGGCGAGCGTCACGACGCGTTCGTCGCCGCGCGTCATCAGCCCGGTCGCCCGCTGGGTAAACACGAACTCGGTGCCGAAGAGCAGGTTCTGCTCGAAGCCCCGGAAGGCCAACTCGCCGCCGCTCAGACCGTGCGGAAACCCAAGGTAATTGCGGATCATTGAGCTCGTCCCAGCCTGCCCGCCGACCGCCTGGGCCTCCACGACCAGCGTCCGCAGCCCCTCCGAGGCACCATAGACCGCGGCGGCCAGCCCCGCGGGTCCCGCCCCGACGATGACCAGGTCGTACGTTTCCGCGTCCGGGCGCGTTCGCACCCCCAGCGCGGTTGCCACCTCGGCGTCGGACGGATCGTGCAGCACCGATCCGTTCCGGAGGATCACCGCCGGCAGGCGGGATGCGTCGATGCCGTGGTCTCGTACAAGCTGCTGCCCCTCGTCTGAGTCCGGCGAAGAGAAGCCGAACGGTACCGTGTTGCGTCCCAGCAGGTCGCGCAGCGCGTGGCTGCGGGGCGACCACTGCTCGCCGACCACGCGCAGGACCGCGTGGCGCGGCCGGTTGGCCCGTGTCCACGCGGTGAGCGCCTCCTGGACGTGCGGGTAGACCAACTCCTCGGGGGACTCCCACCCCTTGAGGACCCAGAGATCGATCCGGCCCAGGGCCATCGCCCGCTGAATCGACTCGAGGGCGCCGAAGGGGATCCGCGTGCCGCGCTCGTCCATGGCGACCAGCAGCGCGCGGGATGCGCTCCGGTGGATGGCGCGCGCCCGTTCGAGGAACCCGACGCCGTCCATCCCGGGTAGGCGGAGGTCGGCCGCCACCAGCGCCACCTCGTCGCCCTGGTGAGCCAGACGCGCGAGCGCGTCGAGACCGGCCTGGGCCGAGTCGGCGGTCAGGACCCGATAGTCGGGCGCAAAGCGTCGGAGCAGCGCCGACTCGGTCGCGATGCGGGCCGCTCGATCGGCGTCCGCGATGAACAGCACGGGGGGACCAGGCGTCGTCCCGTCGGGTGTCTCGGCGCGGTTCGTCATGCTTCCGTTCCATCATGGCAACCGTCGCTTGGCGCTAGGTCGCCCGCCCCTATGGTCCACGACCGGCACGGTACGGCGACTGCCCCCGGTCTCGGCCGTTTCGACAGTCTTGCCGGTTTACGCGACGGGCGTTCCGCTCGGGGGTGTTGCCCAGGTGCTCGGGTCGCGGACCGCCTGCACGACGTCCCGGATCGCCGCGACCACCAGGTCGGGTTGGCCCTGCTGGATGTAGTGCCCGCTCTTCTCTGCGACGACGTGTCGGCCGCCGGGGACGAGTCCGGCCAAATCCCTCTGCAGCTCGTCGT
>JAXDKI010000256.1:0-27897 GCA_034667245.1 Thermomicrobiales bacterium
GCTTGTCCGGCCCGCCCCACCGGGGCAGCCTCATCGGTGAGCATCCGTGTTCGGTTGGTCATGGCGATACCCTCACAGAGGAGACCCACTCGGGAGTCGGGGCAGAATCCGAAATGCAACGGGATACGCAGACGCACCGTCGCGTTCCCACGGTCGCATTCCACGCCACCGGCGTTACACGTCCCGCACACCGTGTTACGTAAAACGTACGCCGCGCGGATTGCCCCGGATGGACTCGGTGTACTGGTCCTCATCGGGGTCTTCTCGAATGTAGCGCGCAATCAGTCTGTCGTCACGGGTCAATAGAAGCAGCTCCGCCGCCATCGCGTGGTGGACGATGCATTGACAGGTCGCCGGCCGACAGTCGACATCCATTCTACACGCGTTGGTCTTGTCCGCTTTGTAATCGTAAGCCATCCGCACAATCACTCTATGTGCCTATCTGCCTTTCCGATTCGGCGGAAAGTGAGGAAGACCTTCGACTCTGGAAGGAACTGCCGTTGAACCTCGGCTCCGCGCCGCCCGGCACGCCCTGTGCGCGACGGGCGAAAGCAAGGGAACTTGTGATGTCGAAGACGATGCGTATGGAAGGAAGAGGGCCGCAATGATTTCGGTGGCTCGGAGGACGCAGAGGATCACGAAAGCTCCCCGGCCATCGGCACGCGTCGTCAACGCCTGGCGCCTCTATGCGCTCCTCTCACTCGTTCCCATTGTGGTTTTTGCCAACATCGTTGCCGGCCCCGGATCGGAGCGGCCCTTCGATCCGCTCAAAGGGGTGGACTTCGGGGCGTTCTACGGTGGCGCCACCCTCGTCCGCGAAGGGCATGCCCGCCAGCTTGGCGACATGGACGCCCAACGTGCGGTCCAGCATCGCATCCAGGAACGGGAGCGCACCGGCTGGACCTGGTACAACGCGCTGCCGCACCCACCGGTGGCCAGCGTCCTGATCGCGTCGTTCGCCTGGCTGCCGCTCCGCACCGCCTACTGGCTCTTCGCGGCACTCGGCCTCGTTGCGGCATCGATCGCGGCCTGGGTGTTGGCACGTGCCCTCTGCCCGCGCGTCCCGATCGCCGCCGCGCTTGTCCTCTTCGCCTTCGAACCGATCTGGGACGTCGCCTGGTGGGGCCAGCTCGACAGCTTCCTCCTGCTGCCTGTCGCCATCGGCACAGTCATGCTGATGCGTGGCAGCGGTCACCGGTGTGACCTCGCGGCCGGCGCCCTGCTCGGCATGCTCGCGCTCAAGCCGATCTTCGTTCCGGTGCCGCTTCTTGCTCTCGCCTGGGGACGGCCACGTGCCGCCCTTGGCATGATGGCGACCGGGACCGCGCTCGCCGCCGCCTCGGTCGCCGTCGTCGGACCGCAGGGGATACGCGACTACCTCGAGCTGTCCCGCTACTACCAGCGCTTCGCCGGATCGCCCGCGATCGTCGAATGGCGCATGTACAACCTACGCGGCATGGCAATCCGCCTCGACCTCGGCGCGACCGAGCACGCCCGCTTGGTGATCGTCCTCGCCAGTTCGCTGCTCCTTGCCTTCCTGACCGTCCCCGTCGCCGGCCGAGCTCTCCGTGCTGGACAGGCGCCCGATCTCGCGATCGGCGCCATTGCGCTCGGCGCGTTGCTCACGGCCTACCACGTCCATGTCCAGAGTCTCGTCTTCCTCGTCGTGCCCATAGCGGCTTGGCTGGGCCGATCTCTGGCGGCCCAAACATCGTCGGCAGCACTGCTCTGGGCAATACCGGTCATCGCCGTTCATGCAGGAGCGGCGATGCTGCGACCCGAAAAGCCGTCGCCGTCACCGTCAGAGGCAGGGTTGGAAACCTACCTGACGGCGTGCTGCCTCGCGCTCCTCCTCGCATCGGTCCTCGCTCTAACCATCCCCGCCCTGACTCGCCGATTGACCGGCTCGACGCCACGGGCCGGCGCCACGCCCTGACCTCTCCTAACTCCCGTCTGTCCAGGTGACGTCCAGGAATTCGTCGAGTGCGACCGGCGCCAGCGTGTCCTCAATCTGGACCAGGCGATAGCGATCGCGATGACGGTGGTAGTAATCGTCGTCTGCGTACTCATGGTCGCGGTGGTTGTCGTTGTGGAAGTGTCCGTGGACATTGAGCGTGCAACCCGGCGGCAGTGGCGTGATCGGCTTGTGGCTGAAGCAGACGCCCTGGTAAATGTAGTAGGTGCAGGCGAACGCAAACCCCTGCTCCATGTACCACTCCGGTCTTTGCCGGTCGTGATTGCCGAGGCAGAGGACCTTGCGGCCGTTCAGCTTCTTCAGCAGGCGGGGCAGATCGACGTCACGCCCGAGCGCGACGTCGCCCAGGTGGAAAACCAAATCGCCCTTGCCGACGGAGGCGTTCCAACGCTCGATGAGGATCCTGTCGAACTGCTGCGGTCGGTTGTGGTACTTGATCATATTGGCGTGGCCGAAGTGCGTGTCGGCAATGACGTAGATTCTCATGCACCAATCGTAGAGTAGCCAGCTGACCAAACTCTATCCTCCCCAGGCGGGGAATAGGACGACTAGTTGGTACCGGTCAGCAGGTGGAGAATCGAATAGAGCGCCCAGCCGCCGGCGACGCAGACCGGAATGGTGACCACCCAGGCCGTCACGATCCGCCCGGCCACACCCCAACGGACCGCAGACGCGCGCCGTGTCGCGCCGACCCCCAAGATCGCCGACGAGATGACGTGAGTCGTCGAGACCGGGATGCCGAGGCGACTGGCAACCTCGATCACCGTCGCCGCCGCCGTCTCCGCCGCGAACCCGTCGATCGTCCGCAGCTCGACCACCTTCAACCCCATCGTCCGCACGATCCGCCAACCCCCGACTGCGGTCCCCATCCCCATGGCCAGCGCCGCCGACAGGATGACCCAGAGCGGGACCTCCCACTCGCTGCCGCTCCACCCGTAGTACGACGCGAGCGCGAGCGTGAGCACGCCCATCGTCTTTTGGGCGTCGTTGCTGCCGTGGCTGAAGGCCATGAACGCCGCCGAGCCAATCTGGAGCCGACCGAAGATGCGGTTGACACGGGAGGGTCTCCGCCGGGCGACGAGCCAGAGCAACCCGAAGAGGATGAGGAACGCTCCGAGGAACCCGAGCAACGGCGAGGTGACCATGCCCTGGAGTACCTTTGTCACCCCATCCACGTTGATCGCGCCGGTCCCAGCCGCCGCCGATCCCGCGCCCACGATCGAGAAGACGAGCGCGTGGCTCGAGCTGGAAGGGATCCCGTACCACCAGGTGACCAGGTTCCAGGCGATAGCGGAGAGGAGCGCCGCGGCGACCAGTTGTTGGGTGGCAAGCTCGGGATCGATGATCCCTTTGCCGACAGTCGACGCCACCGCCGTCCCCGTCAGCGCTCCGGCGACGTTCAGCACGGCCGCCATCAGCACCGCCCGGCCGGGCGAGAGAACGCGCGTTGCGACGGACGTCGCGATCGCGTTGGCCGTGTCGTGGAACCCGTTGATGAAGTCGAAGGCCAGTCCGAGTGCGATGATCAGGATCAGGACCAGCAACGCCGTATCAGGCATATTTGATGAGGATCCCCTCGAGCGTATCTGCCACGTCCTCGCCCCGATCGGTCGCATCTTCGAGGAGAGCGTAGAGCTCACCCCAGCGGAGGGCGCAGACGAGTGCCGGGATCTCGGCCACCCCGTCGTAGAGTGCCGCCAGGGCGTTGCTGAGAATCTCGTCCCCCTCGTTCTCTAACCGGTGCAACTCCAGCACCTGGCGGCGCAGCTCCTCCGCATTGGCCCCCGTGCGCTCCAGCAACGGTATCGCTCGTGCGATCGTCTCGCCCTGCTCTTTCAGGATGCGGGCGAACAGCCGTGCCGGTTCCGCCGGCGCCCCAAGGCGATAGAGCCAGAGGCGCTTTCCGGCCTCTTCCATATCGTCGACGAAGTTGTCGAGCGCTGTCGTCAAATCACGAATGTCGTCCCGATCGAGGGGGGTGACAAACGTGCTGTTGAGCGCGCTAAAAATGCGGTGGCTGATCTCGTCGCCCTGGTGCTCGAGATCCCGCAGGCGCCGGACCTTGCGCTCGGTGTCGCTGCTGTTGTCGACGACCTCGGCCAAGAGGCGCGCCGTCTCGGCCGCGTTCTCGGCGGCATCGCGGAAGTGCGTGAAAAACTGCTCGTCTCGCGGCAGGAACCGCGCAAGGACCATGATTCCCCCTTCGCTCGGCCGCTACATCCGGACCGGAGCCGTTCAGGCTGAGGTTAACCTGTCCTTCACCGTCCTGCACAGGTTGTACCCGGATGATGTGCATGGCGTCCGTACTGTCCGGTGGCTTGCCGAACGCCTTGCCCGCATGCCCCGGCACGGACGGCGGTTCGATACTGCCAGGCGAGCGTGACTGAGGCGAGATAGAAAGTAATCCGAGCCCGCGCCAGGGTAGACGTCATTGAGCTGCTGTCTTCAGCCATGAACGTCACCACGGAATCGGGACGCGAGTTCGGGCGGGGAGAGGACCGAGTTCCTAGAGATCCATCTCGCCTCAAAATACGCATATCGTGATAATGTGATACAATGATGGCAGGACGTATAGGACAAAGGAGACGACCTTGAAAACGCTGCTCGATCTGCTCAACCCGTTCCGTGCGACGAAGTCCCGCTTCGAACGCTACTACTCCGGCATCATCGGTTCCGGCTCGGGTTACCCGACCGCCGACGAGGCCCGGCGCGACCTGCGCACCTACGACCGGGCTGCCGGCTACGCCCTCTGGTCGCGCTAAGGACTGCCGTCCGAACGCGGAACGGTGAAATCAAACGGAGAGGCCCCCGGCAATTGCCGGGGGCCTCTCCGTTTGAGGTCCTCCACTCAAGGTGCTCTACTGCCTACGGGTGGCTGTTCGGATCATTCGGATCCTTATTTGCGCTCACTTCATCCCCATCCGCGAAGCCGTCGCCGTCGGTATCGGACTTCGTGGGATCTGTGCCGAAGGCGATCACCTCTGCCCCGTCATTCATCGCGTCGCCGTCCGTGTCCTGGCTGCTCGGATTGGTGCCACGATTGACCTCGTCGCCGTCGTCCAGTCCATCGTCGTCCGAGTCCGCATCGAGTGGTAGGGTCCCCGACTGGAAGACCTCGAAGCCGTCGGTCAACCCGTCGTCGTCCGAATCCGCGTCCTGCCGATCGGTGCCCCGCAGGTCCTCGTCGGCATTCGTCAGCCCGTCCCCGTCCGGATCGTCGTCGGGGCCATTCCCCGGCGGAGTGGACGTTGGTGCCGGCGGAGCCGACGTGGGTTGGGGCGCCTCCTCGGTCGCCGGGGGTGGTTCGGTTGCCGCGGCCGGTGATGTCGGCGTCGGTCGGGACGCACGAACGGCACTCACCTCGGGACCGATCACAACAGCGACGAACGCCGAGCTCCCAGTAGCACTCGTCAGACGGAGATCGCCATCGAACGCCGCCGCCTCCCCGACCGCCAGTTCGACCGGCTTGTCGTCTCCGGCCTCCAACTTCAGCGTTCCGACAGTGACGAGGACGAGCACCGGATACTCCGTGTCCTTCAGCTGGGCCGTCTCGTCGCGGGCAAGCACGTCCCGAACCAGGTCGATGTCGAAATCGCGGCCGGTGACCTCGAAGCCCTCGCTCCTGAACACGAGCCTCCCGCTTGCCGGCCGATCGACTTCAGCGGCCGACACCAGTTCCAGGGAGTAGAAACCGGCAGATCGCTTGCCGAGACCGGAGACCCCCGGCTCATCACCGTCCTCGATCAGGAACGCCTCGCCCGGTGCCAGCCGGTAGCGTTCGCCGCCCGCCCGGAGGAAGATAGCCGCCTTATCGGCGAGCACGAAGGCAAGTCCGAGTTCATCGTCGCGGGCCTCGGCCGGTGCCGGAGGCGCCTCCCGCTCCACCACCCGCCACGCGGCCGGCATCCGCGGCATCCGGGCCACTCCCTGCGCGATGACCCCGGCGTGCCCCTGCGCCGGTGAGGGTTCCTCGAGGTCGGCCGCCTGGAAGGCATGTCCTGCCGCAGCCGGAATCGCGAGTACGAGGCCCGCGAGGGCCAGCAGCGATTTGAGCGACCAACGGCGGTCTGTCGCAATCATGGGCCTCTCCTAACCTCCATGTGAGCTCGGAAACGACGTCACTCCGCGTTCATCGGTTCGTGCCTGGTTCGTATCGTATCCCCAGTCGCCGAGCGGCGCGAGCAGGGTGCAGCTGGGTTCGCCAGACGTTGCTCAATCACGGCATCACCCTTCACGCGTCGATCTACGAGTGATCCAACGAACCGCCCCTTCCGTACCAGGTACAGGTTCCGGGGACGGCACGACCATGAGGGACGCCGGCGACGGCCGGCACGCCCTTCTCAGGTCTTACACACGCACCGTGCGCCACGGGAGTCCGGAATCCCGCCCAGCGTTCGAGCGCTTCGCCATCACTCCAGTGAGCCATTCGCCGCACCCGTCGTTCGACGGGACGACCACGGGATGAGGAAAGGAGACCCTCCCTCATGTGCAGGAACAGACGGTCGTTCGCGGCGCTCGCGGTTCTGGTTGCCGCCCTGATCGGGGTTTCGTCGCTCTTCAATATCGCGTCGACCCCCAGTTTGGCCTCCAGTCACCGCGAAGCGCCGATTATTAGCGAGGATCCGACCGCCGACGGGACGGACCTCTATGCCTTCGTCAGCCCTGACGAGCCCGACACCGTCACGCTCATCGCCAACTACTACCCCGGCCAGGACCCGGCCGGTGGGCCGAACTTCTACCGATTCGGCGACGACGTGACCTACGACATCAACGTCGACAACAACGGCGACGCCGTTGCCGACATCACCTTCCGCTTCAACTTCTCCACCACCACCAAGAACCCGGACGTGCCGCTCTACAACGTCGGACCGATCGAATCGCTCGACAGCGAGAACTGGAACGTCGTCCAGCGCTACACGATCACCAAGATCACGGCCGACGGCGCGGACCAACTCGCCTTTGAGGGCATTGTGCCTCCGGTCAACATCGGACCGAAGTCGACCCCCAACTACGCCGAGCTCGCCAACGCCGCGATCGGCACGGTCGACGGGATGAAGGTCTTCGCTGGTCAGCGCGACGATCCCTTCTGGGTCAATCTCGGTGCCGTTTTCGACCTCGTCACCATTCGCACCCTGCCCGGTGACAAGGGAGGACTCGATGACCTCCAGGGTCTCAACGTCCTGACCCTTGCGCTCCAGATCCCGATCGCGGACCTCACCGCCACCGGCGAGACTCCCGCCGGCGCCGACGACACCAACGCCATCATCGGCGTCTGGACGACGGCCAGCCGCTTCGCGACGACCGTCATCAACGCCAACGGCACCCGCGAAGGCAGCGGCGACCTGGTCCAGGTCTCCCGCCTCGGCATGCCGTTGGTCAATGAGGTCGTCGTCCCGCTCGGGTTCAAGGACTTCTTCAACGCCTCACAGCCGAAGGACGACGCCCAGTTTGCCGACGCTGTCCTCCACCCGGTCTTGCCAGGCGTGCTGGCTTCCCTCTACGGGATCACGGTCCCGCCGGCCGACGTCGATCGCACCGACATCGCGACCGTCTTCCTGACCGGTATCCCCGATCTCAACCAGCCTGAGAACGTCGAAGCATCCGAGATGCTCCGCCTCAACATGGCGATCCCGCCGGCGGACAACCCGAACCCGCTCGGCGTGGTCGGCGGCGACAACGCCGGCTTCCCGAACGGGCGCCGCCTCGGCGATGAGGTTGTCGACATCGAGCTGCGTGCGGTTGCCGGCGTCCTCTTCTGCACCTTCGCCAAGGATCAGTGCCCGGACGGCGACGTCTACAACGTCGCCCCGAACAACCAGCTCGGCGGCGGCGTCCACGGCAACGACGTCTCCTTCCTCGACGAGTTCCCGTACGTCGCCCTGCCGCACCAGGGCTTCGAGCACCGGCACCACTCCAAGTCGACCCCGGCGAGGAAGGACCGGATCGCTGAGCCGAGTGCTCCCGCTGATGAGGGATCGCCAGAGGCCGCAAACGAAGTGACAGTCACCCTCGACGAGCTCAACGCTTCCGGCGTCTCGGGCACGGCGACCTTGACCGCGGTGGGTGACAACCAGACCAAGGTCAGCATCGACGTCACTGGCGCGACCGGTGACCATCCGGCCCACATCCACACCGGCACCTGCGACGACCTCAACCCGAACCCGCTGTTCCCGCTCGAGAACGTCGATGCGAACGGGAAGAGCGAGACCACCGTCGACGTCGGCATGGCCGAGCTCACCGGCGGCGGCTTCGCCATCAACTTGCACAAGTCGCAGCAGGAGATCGGCGTCTACACCGCCTGCGGCAACATCGGCGGCTAGCCAGCAGCCGGCAGCAGCATAGCTACCGGCTCAGCGGGGATCGGACGGGTCAACGGCGCCCCTCCCGGTCCCCGTACCCCCAACCGTCGTAGGGGAGGGCCCTGTGCCCTCCCGTGGACCGCAGAGCCACAACCGGGAGAAACCCCGATGCGGACGACACAGGTCAAACGATTCGCACTCGCGGCAATCGCCGCTGTTCTCCTTCTCACCGGGGCGCTCAACGTCCGGTCCGTGATTGGCGGCTCCGACAACCGCCTCTGGGACGCCGATCCGTCGGTGCCCTCGGCCACCGACCAACTCGTCGGCGCTGCGGTTCGCCTCCCGACCCAGCTCGACGACCAGATCGTCAGCCTGCAAGACACCCTTCGCGCCCGTCCCAACAACGGTGAGGCCGCTTCCCTCCTCGGATTGGCTTATCTCCAGAAAGTCCGCGAAACGGGCGATCCCAGCTACTACCCCAAAGCGGAAAAACTCTTCACCCACGCCCTCGACCGCAACAAGCAGGACCTCAATGCCCTCGTCGGTCTCGGCACTCTCGCCCTCGCCCGTCACGACTTCGCCGGAGCCCTCGACTGGGGCCAACGCGCCGCCACCCTCAACCCCTACCACGCCGCGGCGTATGGCGTGATCGGCGACGCCCAGATCGAGCTCGGCCGCTACGATGACGCGGTCGCGACCTTCCAAAAGATGATCGACCTCCGACCCGACCTGACCTCGTACTCCCGCATCTCCTACGCCCGCGAGCTCTACGGCGACGTCGACGGCGCGATCGACGCCATGCAACGCGCCGCGATGGCCGGTGCCGGGCGACGGGAAAATGTCGCCTGGACGCAGACCCAACTCGGCAATCTCTCGTTCAACAAAGGTGACCTCGACGCTGCCGAGATCCAATACCTGGCCTCCCTCACCACCCTCGACGGCTACGTCTACGGTCTCGCCGGTCTCGCCCGCGTCGCCGCGGCACGGGGCGACCTCCCCGGCGCGATCGACCTCTTTACCCAGGCAATCCAGACCATGCCGCTTCCCGAATTCGTGATCGCCCTCGGCGACGTCTACTCCGCTAGCGGGCAACCGGATGAAGCGGCGAAGCAATACGCGCTGGTCGAGGCAATGCAGCAGCTCTACCGGCAGAACGGTGTCGACACCGATGTCGAGATGGCCCTCTTCGACGCCGACCACGACCGCAACCTCGACGACGCGCTGAAGCAGGCCCGCGCCGGCTACGACAAGCGCCTCAGCATCCGTACCGCCGACGTCCTCGCCTGGACCCTCTTCAAAACCGGCAACGCCCGCGACGCTCAGCCGTACAGCCAGGAGGCACTCCGCCTTGGTACCAAGGACGCCCTCCTCCACTTCCACGCCGGCATGATCGAGTCAGCCCTCGGCAACCGCGACGCCGCCATCGCCCACATCCAGCAGGCGCTCGACATCAACCCCCACTTCTCGATCCTCTCCGCCCCTCAGGCGCAAGCCGAGCTGACGCGACTCCAGCCCGCAAGCTAACCCGATGAGCAACACGGAGACGACCGCGATGATGCACATCGATCAGAAAAAGGGCATGAACTCCCCGCGAATGGAAACGGGTGTAGGGGAGGGCCCTGTGCCCTCCCGCGGCCCAGGAACGCGCGGCCCCCTGAACGCCCTCGCGGTTCAGAAACCTGGACTTGGTTCTGGCGACCGCAGGCGGGCGGGGTGCCCTCTGGGCCTCCCTCCCCTACGACGGGGGCGCCGTCCACTTCTCGCGGTTGCAGCGCTCTTGATGATGCTCTGTGCGTCCGCGTTCCGACCGGAGCAGGCGTCCGCCCACCCCCTCGGCAACTTTACGATCAATCAGTACAGCCGCATCGAAGCGACGACGGACGGCTTGCGGCTCGTCTACGTCCTCGACATGGCAGAAATTCCGGCGTTCCAGGAAATCCAATCGATCGACGCCGACGGCAACGGTGACGTCTCGCCCGCCGAACGCGAGACGTACCTGGCGGCGAAGCTACCGGAGATCGCGAAGCAGCTCCATCTCGCGGTCGATGGCCAGGAAGTCCCGCTCACGACCACCGATCAAGAAATCACCTTCCCGGAGGGTCAGGCCGGCCTGAAGCTCCTGCGGCTGCGTGCCGCCTATGCGCCGTCCGCACCTTTCGACGCCACGGCGTCCTCCCACAACGTCACGTACCGAAATGACTTCGACGCCGACCGCCTCGGTTGGAAGGAGATCGTCGTCACCCACGGCGCCGGAATCGTGCTCGACGGACCTGATGTCGCGATGACCGACACCAGCGACGAACTCCGTGCCTATCCAGAAGACCTCCTCAAGACTCCGCTCGACCAAACCGCCGCCACCTTCGGCCTCATCCTCCGGCACGGCGCCCCTGCCGCCCCGGACTTCGCCCGTTTCGCCTCGTCGGAACCGGCGACGTCGACGGGCGCCAAGACAGGCCGCCCTGACGGCGGCACCACAGGCGCGCGCTTCGCTTCTCTGCTGAACGGCGACGATCTGACCAAGACCGGTATCGCCGCCGCGCTCCTCCTCGCCGCCGTCTGGGGCGCGCTGCACGCCCTCTCGCCGGGCCATGGCAAAACGGTGGTCGGCGCCTACCTCGTCGGCTCGCGCGGCACACCTCGACACGCCGTTTTCCTGGGCTTGACCGTCACCATCACCCACACTGCGGGCGTACTCGCTCTCGGCATGGTCACCCTCTTCGCCTCGCACTATGTCGTCCCCGAGCGACTCTACCCCTGGATGAGCGTCCTCTCCGGTCTGATGGTCATCGCAATGGGCCTCTTCACCCTACGCCAGCGCCTCCACGGCGAACCCTCCTTCGGGCACCATCATCATCAGGGGCACGGACACGAGCACCAGCATGACCATCCACACGACCACGACCACCCGCACGACCATGAGCCCGATCACGACCATGATCACGATCTTCACCTTCACCAACACCCGGAGCACGATTTCATCCACACCCACGGCGGCAGCACCCATTCGCACCTCCCGCCCGGAATAGACGGACGGAAGGTGACCTGGCGAGCACTCTTCGCCCTGGGTGTCTCGGGCGGGCTGATCCCGTGCCCATCGGCCCTGGTCGTGCTGTTGGGATCGATCGCCCTCGGTCGCGTCGGCTTCGGCTTGGCCCTCGTCGTCGCCTTCAGCCTCGGCTTGGCCGCGACGCTGACCGGCCTCGGCCTCGTCTTCCTCTACGCCGGCCGTTTCCTGGAACGCCACATCCATCCCACCGGCCGCATGCGGACCCTCCTGCGCTACGCCCCCGCCGTCGGCTCCGTCGCCCTCACCCTCGCCGGCGTCGCCATCATCGTCCGCGCCTTGGAGCAGACCGGGTTACGGTAAAGTGCGCGATCTCATCCCTCCGAACCGTCTGTCTCGGTCAGTGGGGAAGGTCGTACCCGGATCGCACCGTCCATTTCACGTCCGAAGGGGATATCCACTGGAAAGTTGCACCGATGGCGTCGATGAAATAGTCGCGCGAAGTCCAATCGAGCATTGGGCGTCACGGTCGGTAACCTCTCGTGCTACCATCGCCCCCTCCGGTTGCCGCCGGGTTTGGCCGTCCTACCTGACTTCGTGAATCGGGCCCAGTGATTAAATCGTCGTCAGCCCGCTCCGCTCTCCTCTTCGTTCACGCCTCGCTCCTGCTGACGGCGATCCTCTGGGGCGGAAACTTTACGGCCATCAAGTATCTGCTCGAACGTCTCCAACCGTTCGACGTGATGTTCCTTCGAGCGGCAGGGGCGATCCTCTTCTTCTCGCTGGTCCTGGTGCTCAGCCGTCGGCCGCTCATCCCGGTTGCTCGCGCCGACGCCATCCGCCTCGTTTTGATTGGCGTGATCGGTATCACCGTCATGAATCTGGCAATGATCAACGGGCAGCAGCTCCTGCCGGCCGCGCTGGCCAGTCTGATCGTCACCAGCAACCCGATCCATACCACCCTCATCTCCCGCCTCCTCGGCGGCGAACCCCTGACGGGACGGAAGATCGGGGGGATCGGTCTCGCCTTCCTCGGGTTCCTGATCGTGCTGCTCTTCGGCTCGGGAAAGGGCGCCGACCTCAGCGCCGATCACGTCAAGGGCATGCTCATCCTCGCCTTGGCGCCCTTCTCGTGGGCGTTCTACACGGTCCTCAGCAAACCGCTGCTGACGCGCTACCCTCCCGTCCACGTCGCGGCCTACACCTCGATCGCCGGCTCGCTCGGGTTCCTCATCGTGCCCTTCCTGCGTCCGGGCACCGCGTCGCGGATCACGGACTTGACAGCGCGGGGATGGGTGGCCGCCGTCTTCGCGACCCTTCTCGCCTTCGTCCTCACCTACGTGCTTTGGTATCGAGGATTGCGGGTGCTTACGCCAAGCCAGACGGCCGTCTACATCTATTTCGTTCCGGTCTTCGGTCTGCTCTCCGCCCGGCTGGTCCTCGGCGAGACCATTACTGCCTACCTCTTACTGGGCGGTGCGACCATCCTGGCCGGGGTTGTCCTAACGAACAGTGCTCGCTCTGCCACATCTCAGCCGCGCTCCGCTCGGAGAACCGCGGCGACAGCCGGCGCACTTGATGGAGTAGATTGAGACGCGGATGCGGAGAGTTCCAACGACTCAGGCAGCGAAGTCGTTCCTGGGGTCGGTATCCGGCGTCCCCGCCGGTCGCTCGGGTACCGCGTAGCGGTCAAGGGGAAGCCAAAAACTAGCACGTGTCCAAACCGGTGGCAGAAAGAGCAACCGTGACCCCTGCCGAGGGGCCGATTCTCCCGCGCCTCGCCCGCGATCACGCCCTCTTACGGGCTCTAAGTTAGGCGCTCGCCCGATCGCCGCGTCCTCGCCATTCCTCTCGTACATTCCCTCTTCCCCGTTTCGGTATTCCGTACCTGACCGGACAGGTCTCGCCACCTGGACCTCCCCGAGGGTAGGGGGGCGCGTCCATTCGGGCTATGACCATTGGGGCCTAATCGGGCGGCGGGAGGATTGTCCCGAGTACGGCCGCCGAGTCATGCCGGGATCCCGTCATTGCTATGGATCCCTCAGGGACAGGGGCCCACTCCATGATTGGCGGTTCCTCCTTCTATTCACCAACGCACTCCGTTACTGTGCATGTTGCACATGATGGACGGGTGATCTCTTTCACCCTGCACGATGACGTGCTCAGCCGCGAGGCGTAAGGTTTCCCGTCGGGAATCCGAACCGTAGGGAGTCCCGGACGGCGACCGCCGCCGGGAACCCGATGGGCAGTTCGGCCCAGGCGTCGCCCGCTGCGGCGCCTGGGTTTCGTGCTGGCTGTGGAGCGTTCACCTTGTCCCAAGGCAGGGTGGGGATTGAAACAGCGGCTGGTCGTATGTCGTGGAGAAGGGATGGGCAATGGCGAAATCGCCGGCTGACGTCTTGAAGATGGCCAAGCAGGCCGGAGTTCAGATCGTCGACTTCCGGTTCGTCGACCTGTTCGGAACCTGGCAACACAGTTCGAACAGCATCAACGACGTCGATGAGGGATCGTTCGCGGACGGCATCGGATTCGACGGCTCGTCGATCCGCGGCTTCCAGGCGATCAACGAGTCCGACATGCTCCTGATGCCGGACCCGGACACCGCCGTCGTCGATCCCTTCCTCTCCGTGCCGACGCTGTCGATCCTCTGCGACGTCTACGACCCGATCTCCCGCGCCCGCTACACCCGAGATTCCCGGGGCGTCGCCCAGCGCGCCGAGGCCTACCTCAAGTCCTCCGGCTATGGCGATGTGGCCAACTTCGGACCGGAACCGGAGTTCTTCGTTTTCGATAACGTCCGCTACGACTCCAACAACTACAGCGCCTTCTACGAGGTCGACTCGGCCGAAGGCTTCTGGAACACCGGCTCGAACGATGGACCGAACCTCGGCTACAAGATCCGCCCCAAGAGCGGCTACTTCCCGGTGCCGCCGCACGACACCCTGATGGACATCCGCTCCGAGATGCTCGTCACCATGGAGTCGCTCGGCATCCCGGTCGAAGTGCATCACCACGAGGTCGGCACCGCCGGCCAGTGCGAGATCGACATGCGCTTCGGCCCGCTGACCCAGATGGCCGACAACGTCCAGACCTACAAGTACGTCGTCCGCAACGTCGCCCGCAAGCACGGCAAGGTCGCCACCTTCATGCCGAAGCCGATCTTCGGCGACAACGGCTCTGGTATGCACGTCCACCAGTCGATCTGGAAGGGCGGCAAGAACCAGATGTTCAGCAAGGACGCCTACGCCGGGTTGAGCGACTTCGCCCGCTACTACATCGGCGGTCTCCTTCGGCACGGCCCGGCGCTCCTGGCCCTGGCCGCTCCGACCGTCAACTCCTATCGTCGCCTCGTTCCCGGTTTCGAGGCGCCCGTCAATCTCGTCTACTCCCAGCGCAATCGCTCCGCCGC
Source organism: Thermomicrobiales bacterium (assembly GCA_034667245.1). Lineage (GTDB taxonomy): Bacteria > Chloroflexota > Chloroflexia > Thermomicrobiales > UBA6265 > DATBFX01. The sequence continues at coordinate 14,688 of JAXDKI010000256.1, forward strand.
CGTCCGCATCCCGGTCTACTCCAAGAGCGAGAAGGCGAAGCGGATCGAGTTCCGCTGCCCGGACACGGCGGCTAACCCGTACCTCTGCTTTGCCGCCCTCCTGATGGCCGGTCTCGACGGCGTCAAGAACAAGATCGAGCCTGGCGAACCGGCAGACTTCGACCTCTACGAGGCGAGCCCGGAGGAGCTGGCGCGGATCAAAAGCACACCCGGCTCGCTCGGCGAAGTCCTCTGCGCGCTCGAGGCCGACCACGCATTTCTGCTCGAAGGCGGCGTCTTCACCCAGGACCTGATCGACACCTGGATCTCGTACAAACGCACCAACGAACTGGCGCCGATCAACCTGCGCCCGACGCCGTACGAGTTCTATCTCTACTTCGACGTCTAACCGACGACGTTCGGTATGATGGCGGCGCGCGGGCCGGCTCTGGCCGTTCCGGGCACCGTTGTGTAGCACGAAGCCACCGAGGAGGCTCGGGGCCGACAAAGGGGACGAAAGTCAGGATGGTATCGAAGGACAAGCTGCGCGAGGCGATCCTCGGACCGGCGCCGAGCAAAGACGAGATCCTGGCCCGGGTCGAGGCCGAGGGGATCAAGTTCGTCAACCTCCAGTTCACCGACGTGATGGGCATCGTCAAGAGTGTGACGATCCCCGCCCGCGTCTTCGGCCATGTCATCGACGGTGGTCAGTGGATCGACGGCTCCTCGATCGCCGGATTCACCCGGATTGCCGAGTCGGACATGTACCTCATCCCCGACCTCAGCACCTTCGCCGTCATCCCCTGGGAACGCGAGCCCTTCCTGACCGCGCGCTGCGTCTGTTGGGTCTTCAATCCGAACGGCGATCCCTTCCCGGGCGATCCCCGCGCCGTCCTCTACCGCCAGCTCGAACGCCTGGCTGAGCGCGGCTTCCTCTACAAGACCGGTCCCGAGCTCGAGTTCTTCCTCTTCTCCAAAACCGGCGACCAGATCGACGCCCTCCCGCACGACCGCGGCGGCTACTTCGACCTCTCCACCGACCTTGCCAGCACCGTCCGCAAGGACATGGTCGTGGCGCTGGAGGAGATGGGGATCGACGTCGAAGCCAGCCACCACGAGGTCGCGATCGGTCAGCATGAGATCGACTTCGAGTACGGCGACGCCATCGCCACCGCCGACCGCGCCGTCACCTTCAAGTACGTCCTCAAGGCGATCGCGCAAAAGCACGGTCTGCACGCTACCTTTATGCCCAAACCGTTGGAAGGTATCAACGGCAGCGGCATGCACGTCCATCAGAGCTTCGCCAAGATCGGTGAACGCGGCAACGCCTTCGTCGACACCTCCGATGCGTACGGTTTGTCTGCCATGGCCAAGCAGTTCATCGCCGGCCAGCTCCACCACGCCCGCGGTCTCTGCGCCGTGATCGCGCCGTTGGTCAACTCGTACCGCCGCCTCGTCCCCGGATTCGAAGCGCCCGTCTACGTCTCCTGGGCGCGGACGAACCGTTCGGCGCTGATTCGCGTCCCGGCCATCCGCGGCGGTCACACCGCGGCGACCCGGATCGAGCTCCGCTGCCCGGACCCGAGCTGCAACCCCTACCTCGCCTTCGCGGTCATGCTCGCCGCCGGTATCGACGGCATCGATCGCGACCTGCCGCTCCCCGAGCCGGTCGAGGAGAACCTCTACCACTTCACCGACGACGACCTGAAGCGCCGCAACATCCCGACCCTCCCCGCGACTCTCGGCGAGGCCACCGACGAGATGGAACGCGACGAGATCGTCCGCGCCGCCCTCGGCGACCACGTCTTCGAGCGCCTGATCGAAGCCCAGCGCACCGAATGGAGCGACTTCCGCCGCCACGTCTCCACCTGGGAGCGCGACCGCTACCTCGAGGTGTATTAGCCAGACGCGATGTTGCGTGTGTCGAAGCGGGGCGGCCACTTGGTCGCCCCGCTTTGCGTTTGCGGCGAGCGGTCATCCTGACGCCATATCCGCCTACACGCATTCCCATGGCTGCCATGCCGACAGGTTCATCTCCGCTTCATGTCGTGGCGGTAGCATCGTCCGGGGCACCGCCCGGTGTGCCGGAGCAGCCGAGCGGATCGTCGCGCGGCCCAGCGGCGACGCGCCCGTTTGAAAGGGTTTCCATGCGGGACCAAGCTAATGGAATAGTCGCGGTCGAGGTCCGGCGACTGCGCAAGGAGTACGGCGCGCTCGTCGCCGTTCGCGACATCGACCTCACCGTCCACACCGGCGATGTCTACGGCTACCTCGGGCCGAACGGCGCCGGAAAAACGACGTCGCTGCGGATGATGCTCGGCTTGATCCGGCCGACGAGCGGCGAGGCCCGCCTCTTCGGCCGGAACCCGGCCGAGGTCGGTGTACGCGCCCTCGAGGGCGTGGCCGGCTTTGTCGAGGAGCCGACGTTCTATCCATATCTGAGCGGCCGCGCCAACCTCGAGCACATGGCCGCGCTCGACGGCGGCACCTCGGCGGACCGTATCGACGATGCCCTCGATGTCGTCGGCCTGACCACCCGGGACGCCGAGAAAGTGCGCGGCTACTCCCACGGCATGCGCCAACGTCTCGGCATTGCCGCCGCCCTCCTCCGCGAACCAAAACTCCTCATCCTCGACGAACCGACGACCGGTCTCGACCCCGCCGGCATGCGCGACATGAGGGAGTTGGTCGGCAACTTGGCGCGGAGCGGACTCACCGTCCTCCTCTCCAGTCACCTCATGCAGGAAGTCGAGCACCTCTGCAACCGCGTCGCGATCATCCAGCGAGGCACCATCCAATACGAGGGCGCCCTCGACGCGCTCATGGCCCGCGCCCACCAACGCTACCGTCTTGAATCGACCAACCCGACGCGCGCACTCGGCATCGCTCAGGCTTTCCCCGGGATCGCCGACGTCACCACCGACAATGCGGCGATCGGATTTGCCGCCGATGCCGAAGCAGCGGCCGCCTTCACCGTCGAACTCGGCCGGGCGGGTATCGGCATCTACGCCCTGCTGCCCCAGGCGCAATCGCTGGAGGAACTCTTCCTCGACATGACGGAGACTACCAGAACGAGCCGGCCGGTCGAAACCCGGGAGGTCGCGGCATGATCGCCGGTGCCTACGCCTGGGAGATCCGCAAGCTCCTCCACCAATGGCGCACGTACCTTGGCCTCGGGGCGGTGGTCATCGTTCCCCTCGCCTTCGTCGTTGCCTATCAGGTCAATCCACCGAAACCGGGCGGCGAGCAAGACCTGATCGTTCAGGACTACGTGCTTCGCTCCGGCTTCATCCTGCCGCTGATCGTCCTCTTCTACTCGTCGCTCGTCCTGCTGCCCGCGGCCGCTGCCCTTGTTGCCGGCGACATTTTCGCCGCCGAGGACCAGAATCGGACCCTGAAGACGATCCTCACCCGCTCAACGGGGCGCGGCGCCATCTTCGCGGCCAAGGTTCTCGCGACAGCGACCTACGTCCTCACGGTCGTCCTCGCCTTCGCGGCGACCGGCCTCGTGGCCGGAGGGCTCGCCTACGGCTTCGACGCCGTCCCGCTGCCTCCCACGGCCATCCCTCCGGGCGAGGCTGCCCTCCGCGTTGCCGGCGCTTTCGGACTCTACGCGCTACCCTTGCTCGCCATCACCGCGCTCGGGCTGATGCTCTCGGCGGTCGGCAAGAACAGCGCGGGCGCCGTCTTCGGCACCCTCACCTTTGCTTTCCTCGTCCAGTTCGTTCGGTTCTTACCGGGGCTGCCGTCCTGGCTTCTCACCTGGACGCTGACCAAACCATTCGAGGCCTGGCAAACCCTGATCGGACGCCCAATCGACACCGATGCCGTGACTCGCGCCGTCGGCGTCTCGGCCGTCTACGTCGTGGTGACGCTCGCCATCGCCTGGCGCCACTTCACCCGCCGGGACGTCATCGGCTGAGTGACGGCGGCTGTGCCCTCAGGCGAGACGCAGCCGCCGCGCGTAAATCAGCGACAGCGCAAGAGGCCGCTCGATCAGCCACCGCAATCGCCAGACCAGGTATGCCGCGACGGTGCCCAGAATCGCCCCGCCGACGACATCGCTCGGATAGTGAGTTCCCACCGCCACGCGGGCGCATGCCAGCGTCGCCGCCAGCGCCAGCAGCACCCAACCGAGTCTTCGTCGTGCAAACACGAACGGCATCGCCAATCCGAAACCGCCGACCGCGTGGTCGCTCGGAAAGGAGGGATCGGCCGACTTGGTGACGATCAGGTGCGCCGTATGGTGAATGTACGGTCGGTCCCGGAACCAGAGGTGCCCGATGATCTGCGCCACGCCCAGACCGAGCAGCGCGGCCGGCACCGCGTAGGCGACCAGACGTTGCCGCTCGGCGCGGATCGGGACCGACGCCGGCCAGAACCACGTCACGACAAGGACCAGTGCCATCACCATTGGCAGATACGTCGCGATCCCCCGAAGCAACCGGTCCGGCCAAACGCCGTGACCGGCCAACCCGTTGAGCGCATGAAGCACAGACACGTCCATCGCCTGTTCCTCTCCTCTCGTTCGCGCTCGGCTCGGGGCAATGCCCCTCACAGCCGGCGGATCGTTTCCAGTACCCCGTGCCGCCCGAGCCGTGTCAGCATCTCCCCCGCTAGCACTACCCCCGCGGTGGTGACGACGACGACCAGCGTGCAGTACGCCCACGGGATCGTCTCCCCCTGCGGGGGCGGATCGAAGACGTGGGTCAGCAGTTTTGTCAGGATGTGGGCGATACCCCAGCCGAGCGCCGCGCCGCCCAGGAGCCCGCCGGCGAGGATCAACCCCGCCTCACTCCAGACGAACGCGCCGAGTTGACGCGGCTTGGCGCCGAGCGCGGCCGCAATCGCCAGCGTCCGTCGCCGCTCCTCCAACCCGAGCGCCAGGACCAGCCCGGCCCCCGCCGCCGCTAGCGCGATCGCAAACGCCAGCTCCAGCCGCGTCAGTCCCTGCAAACTGATCGACGTCAGCCCCGAATCGATGGCCCGGCGGGCTTCCTCGATGCTGCGCACCGTCGCACCCGCGGTCGGTCCGAGGGTGGCCCGGACCCGGTCGGCGACCTTCGCCGGCGCGTCGCTCGTGCGGATCAGGAGCGTCTCGACGGTGGGCGAACCCGTCTGGTGGGCGATGTACGCCGCGTTCGCGACGAGAAACGAATCGCTCGGCGCGGTCGGGAATTCGCGCGCGATCCCGACGTAGTGGAACGGAACCACGTGGTACTGCTGGTCGGAGGCACTCTGCAGGCGCAGCTTGATCGTGTCTCCCGGTTGCAGCTGGAAATCGGAGACCGTTTCCGGTGAGACGAGCACCCCATCGGGCGTCGCCGCCAGTTTGGCCATCACGTCCTTCGCGCTACCCCCGACAAAGTAGGCATCCGCGATCCGCGCCGCCCGCGTCAGTGTCGCCGGGTTGACGCCGTAGAGGTCCTGGAGATCGGTGCCGACGTAGGCGAAGCGGTGCTGCATCGGCTCGACCGTCTTCACCCCCGGCAGATTCGCGATGGTATCGATCCGGCCGGCCAGGTCCGCGCTCGCCCCACCCGTCACCGTCACGTCCGCTCCATTTGTCAGCTCGGCATCCACCCGCGCCTGCGCCCGGTAGGTCGCGTTGAAGATCGCGGTCGAACCGGCGAAGGCAACGGCAAGGACGACGAGGACGAGCCCGATCGCTACTCGTGACCACTGCCGGCTCAGCGAAGCGCTTACCAACCCGGCAAGGCGACCGCCGATCGGCCTGACCAGCGGGGCGACCGCTTTCCCATCCCGCGCCAGCAGCAGACGCGTCAGTCGCATCGCCAGGAGCGCCGCCCCGGCCCAGAGGAAGAGTGGGGCAAGGAACGGCGTGTAGGAGACCGAAACCTTCGGCACCCCTTCCGGCACCAGCACGAGCTGATACCCGCCACGCGCCGCCTGCCGGTAGACGATCGCCGCGAGGACGAGCAGGATGAAATCCAATCCGATTCGCTCCCACAACCACCCCGTCGCGCGGCCGACCGTCCGCCGGGCGGCCGCGATGGTCGTCTGGCGTGAATCCCGCCAGGCCGGGAGGACCACGGCGAGCACGGCGAGCGCGAGACCGACGAGCGCCGCGACACCACCCCAGAGAATCGTCGCGCGCGTGCCATTGCCGAACGTCCAGCGGCCGAACGTCCAGCGCACCGCCACTGCCGCCAAGACCAACCCGAGCAGACTACCGCCGATCCCGATCGCCGCCGCCTCGACACCTGCCAGGCCGACGATGCGGCCCGGCGAAGCCCCCCGCAACCGGAGCAGGGCCTGGTCCTTCCGCCGGCGGGTCGCGGCGGCGCCGGCCAGGACGAGCGTCAGTAGTGCCGCCAGGATCGCGCCGGGTAGACCAAGGAAGAGGAACAGAACCCGTGCGTAGAGCGCGTCCGATCGGGCGGCGTCGAGGCGCGCCGCCAGGTTATCGCCGACCACGGTCTGTCCGGCCATCCGCACCTCATAATTGTGTTCCTTCCCGACCACGTCCCCATAGGCCTTGGTCGGGGAAGCCGGCAGATTGTGCGGAATCGTCGCGTGGAGTTGCTGGCGCACGGCGTCCGGCGCCAAAGGCGAGACCGGGTCGAACAGGGCGTGCCATTGGTCGAGTGGCAACAGCAGGACGTTGTCCGGCGGCGCCTGGGGGGCCGTGCCGGCTGGCGCCCCGACGACCTGGAAGAGGGAATCGGCCAGCGGCAGATCGACCACCGCCTCCACCGTCACCTCGACCGGTGGCAGACCAGGTCGCTTGATCGAGACCCTGGTCCCCGGTGCAGCGTGGAGATTGGCCGCCGTTTGCTGAGCAAGGAGCACCTGCCCCTGACCGAGGAGGTCTCGAATTTCGGCCGGAAAAGCCTCACGATACCCCGGTCCTAGCCCGAGGACTTTCCCGGGTCCCGTCGTCTGGACCGTGTCGCCGGTCGTCGCCTCGAAACCGAGCGTGTCGAAGTAGCCGACCGGCACCAGCTTGGTCGCCCCCGGTGCCCGCTTCAGTTCGTCGATCGCCGACTGCGGGTTCGTCCCCGTTCCAAGCTGGACCTGCCAGTCGACGGCGACGCTGGAGACGGCCCGCGTCGTCATCGTCGCCTCGGCAGCGGCAACGAAACCGGCCAGTGCTGCGAGCAGGGCAACGGCGATGGCGATCCCAATCGCCGTCCCAACGATCCTGGCTCCCTGACGGCGGAGCAGCGCGCTCCCCCAGAGCATATACGGCGCGTTCATGCGTTACCTCGTCGACATTACTGCTGGATGACCACCGCGATCGGGTCGTGCGGAATCGGCAGCCTTGTCTCGCCCAACTGGGCATCGGGAGTTCCCTGCGTAGGCTGGTGGCCAGGGGCAGCGATGGTGGCAAGGACGCCATCATTCATCGTCCAAACGGCGTCGAACCGTCCGGAGACGGTAGGATCGTGGGTCGAGACGACGATCGCGGTGCCCAGGTCGGTCAGCACCTGGAGGAGGGTGTCGAGAGCCCGTGCCGCCGTCGCGGAATCGAGTTGCCCGGTCGGCTCGTCGGCCAGCACCAGTCGCGGTCGGACCGCCAGCGCCCGCGCGATCGAGACCCGTTGGGCCTGGCCACCGGAAATCTCCTCGGGCAACTTGTGGCGGAGGTGGGCGACGCCGAAAAGTCCAAGCACCGTCTCGGCGCGGCTGGTTGCCTCCGGTCCCTCCACCCCCATCAGGATGAGCGGTAGGCGGACATTCTCGACCACCGAGAGCGGCATGAGCAGACTCGGCCCCTGAAAAATATCGGCGACCTTACCGGGGCGGAGATCGTCCCGCGAGCCGAGTGCCGGCCACTCGACGCGTCCGAAACTCGGTGTGTCGAGTCCCCCGAGGAGATGCAACAACGTCGACTTCCCGCTGCCGCTCGGCCCTATCAGGGCAATTCGCTCACCTGGGAAGATCGCGCAGGTCGCGGAGCGCAAGGCATCCGTGGCAGCGGCACCAGTGCCGAAACGTCGACCGGCTTCTTCGGCAACAACCAGTGGCAGCGGTTCAACCATCGCTCAGTCGTCCATCCACGAGCCGCAACACGCGGTCGGCGACCGCGGCGACGGCAGGACTGTGACTGACGACGAGCGCAGCTCCCCCCTCCTGGGCGCGGGCACCCAGGAGACGGAGCAATCGCTCCTCGTTCAGCACGTCGACTTCCCCGGTCGGCTCGTCGGCCAGCAGAATCGCCGGGTCGTTGACGAGCGCCATCGCCAGCCCGGCCCGCGCTAGCTCGCCGCCCGACAACTGGGACGGAAGCGCCGCCACCCGATGCCCGAGCCCGACCGCCTCCAATGCGGCATGCGCATTCTCGCGGCTGACCGACCCCGCCAGCATCTGTGCCATCACGAGATTCTCCTCGACGCTCAGGTGATCGAGCAGATTGCCGCTCTGGAGGAGGACGCCGATCCGCTGCGCCCGCAACCGCGCTCGGGTTGCCTCAGGGCGGCGCGTCAACCGCTCTCCACCAACTGCGACCCAGCCTCCGTCCGGCTCGTCGACCCCGGCCAGGCAAGCCAGGAGCGTCGACTTCCCGCTCCCGGATGGTCCGACGACGGCGACGATCTCTCCCGGCCGAACCTCCAGCGAGACACCGCGCAAGGCCAGCGTTTCGTCCTCACCGGCGTGATAAAACCGGTAAAGATCGTGCGCCTCGAGGGCCGCTATGCCGTCCACTGGAAACTCCGCGAGATCATATTCGAGACATCCACATTGTCCGAGCCCGCCGGAACCCGCAGCGAGATCGCCGCCAGCTTGCCATCCTTGAACAGCTCGTAGCGTTCCACGTCGAGCCGGATCTGCTTGCCAGTCACCTCGTCGGGGGCCGAGTTCGCTTGATACTTGATCAGGACCGCCGGTCCCGCCGGGAGGTCAACCGCCGTGACGTCGACCAGCGCGAACGCCGGTTCCTTTTGCGCCAGTGCCGGAACGTCGACGTTCTTCGCGCTCTCCACCGTCGGCGGTGCGTCTGCGCACGTGATCTCGACGCTGAAGACGTGGAGCTTGTCGGAGAAGGTGACATTGGGTCCGTCCTCCTGCCGCGCCCAACCCTCCGGCATCGAGATCGTGTAGCCGCCATCTGCCGAGGCGTAGGGAACGAACGCCTGGTTGTCCGGGATATCGCCAGGCGGGTTCTGCTCCTGCCCGACCGGCGCCTGCGTCGGGATCGCCTCGGTGCTCGGCGTCGCGCCCGTTGGGGGCACGGTTGCCGTTGTTTCGGCGGGTGTGGCGCTGGTGCAGGTGATTGGAGCGGCACCGGCGGAGTTCCCGCCGAACGCGACGCCGAGCGTGCCGGCGAGTACGAGCCCCAGAGCGCAGGTGTGTGCGGCACGTGTCTTGAGACGGTGGATCATCGGGTGGTTCTCCTTTGCAAACGCTTCGAACTCGTCATCGACGAGTCTGCCGGTGAACGAAGGCGTCCGGGCGAACGCCTGCGACGGTCATCGCGGACCGCTGACGGGGCGGCAATAGCCGGGGAACACTGAAGATCGCGGCGATCAACGCCGCACCCGCGACCACGCCAAGCAGGTCGCTTACTTCGAGCGAGCCAAGACCGGTGTGCCGTTCCAGTTCGTGCCTGGCACTGAACTCAGCAAGCGCGACCGATGCCGCACCAAAGGCGATGCCCGCTCCGGCGATCGTCAACCACCGCCGCACCGGGACAGCTACGCCGGCGCCTCCCACTCTCGTCAGGACACCCACGGTCAGTGGCAACCAGAATTGGGCGAACCGGAAGAGGACCGCCGCAGCCAGTGCGGCGGGCAACGGCACCCCACCCCGCGTGAGCACTCCGGCCGCGGTCAGCTCGACCGCGCCGGCGCCCTGGAAGACCGGCGCCAGGAGCATCACCATCGAGGCGAGGACGCGCGCCGCGACGACGGTCGACAGGGAGGGCTGCTGACCGACGGCGCGCAGCGTCGCCTCCAACATGACGATCCCGCAGAGGTTAACGCCAAGCGCGAGCGCGATGGGACCGGCAAGTTCGCGGGGGCGAAACCCGTGCGCACGCAGTTCCGCGAGCGGCTCCCGGACCCGTCGTGGCAGCCGTCCGTGAAACGACGGCCGGTGCGCCAGCAGAACCGCCACCACGGTGGCCGTGAGCATGACGATCAGCAGAGAGGTACCGGCCAGGACAAACACACTTGCCTGGCGCAAGAAAAGGAGCCGGGCGACCGTCGGGAGGAGGACGAGAAGGAAGGCGATCTCGCTGGCGATACTTGAGAGCACCGTCGCGTAGAGCGCGTCGTTCGTCCGTACTCCTGCCGCTCCGACGTCGCGGGCGAACCCGACGATCGCCGCCGGCCCGCCGAAAGGGACGACCGTCGCAATCACGTGCCGGTAGAGGTGGGACCGCATCAACGTCAGGCGACGGACCCGGTAGCCCAGCCGGCGCAGCAGGATACGAAACTTCTGCGCGATCAGCGTCTCGACAGCTATCTGGCAAACCAGAGCGACTGCGAGCCAGCGCAGATCGGCGCGCCGCAGGGCGGAGACCATCCCGGCGAACTCGCCTCGGCTGCGGATGACGAAGAGCGCGGCGAGCAGGATCACGAGGAAGATCCAGATCGCGGCTCCAAAGCGGGGTATCAGGCGCCGGCCCACCTCCGTGACGGCCGCCCGCTGCGAAATCACCGGCAACGCCTCCTCTCACTCGATCCGCGGGTCTCGCACCGACCCGGTTCACTGATCAGGATGGGATGCCCAGGTGAAGTCAAGATGAATTCACCGTCGGCGCACGTGGCCGGTGAGGTAGTCAAGACTTCATCCAGGCTTCATCTTCTACGACCCGCCAAAACATGCTTGGCAGCGGAAGAGCCAACTCTTGCCGCCGCGCTCGGCGGTGAGGAGCCTGGCGCGGGGAATCCCGGGTTGCCGAAGCTGATCACTTCTCGTCTTCAGTTTGCCGGTGGTGACGGCAGCATTCTCCCGTCAAACGTCCGGTTCGCGGGGCTGGCTCGCCGATGGCGTCACCTACCCATCCGGAGAGGCCATCGTTGAGTTCGATCGCCGGGAGCTGGACCGCTCGTTGACAGAAACAGACCGAGGCGGGCCGTTGCGTCCCGCCCGCACGGCCAGGGGCGCCTCAGCTTCATCCAGACTTCATCGATGGGGAAGATCATTGCTCACGGAATGCGCGAGTCCGTCGCGCGGTGCATCAGGAGCAATGGTTGGTGCGAATCCTCGTAGTTGAAGACGAACCCCGTCTGGCAGCGCTTCTGCAGCGCGGCCTGACGGAGGAAGGGCATGCCGTTGATGTGGTCGAGACCGGAGAAGAGGCGCTCGATTGGGCCGAGTTCGCCTGCCCCGACGCCATCATCCTCGACGTGATGCTCCCCGGTATCGACGGGCTGGAGGTCTGCCGCCGGTTGCGGGACCGCCGGATTCAGGTGCCCATCCTGCTTTTGACCGTCCGGCACACGGTGACCGACCGCGTAGCCGGTCTCGACGCCGGAGCCGACGATTACCTCGTCAAGCCGTTTGCCTTCGCCGAGCTCACGGCCCGTCTCCGCGCGCTCGCCCGTCGTCCCGCCGAAACGCTGGAGACGACGCTCCAAGCCGGCGACGTCCGGCTCGATCCCGCAACTCGGCGGGTCTGGCGTGGGGAGCGGGAGGTCATGCTCTCGAACAAGGAGTTCCGCATCCTCGAATGCCTGATACGCCGACCCAACTATGTGCTGACGCGGCAGATGATCTCCGACCAAGTCTGGAACTACGACGCGCGTGATACTACCAACCTGATCGAAGTCCACATCCGCTCGCTCCGGCAGAAATTGGACGATCCCTACCCCGGTGCGCTCATCCAAACGGTCCGCGGCGCCGGCTATCGTTTCGTCGCCTGATCGTGCGCCGGCTCCCGGTCCGATGGCGGCTAACCGCCTGGTACGCTGCGTTCTTCACTTGCATCCTCGCTGTCCTGGGCGCGGGTCTCTTCTTCGGTCTTCGCGCACGCCTCAACGCGACCTTCGACGACCAGCTTCGTGCGCAGGCATCCACCACCCTCTCCACGGTCCAAGAAGTCGGCGACAGGTTGGCGCTCGACGCCAACGAGGATACCGATCCGCAAAGTGGCGAGCACTTCGTCCGCCTGGTCGACTCCACCGGCGCGGTCGTCACCGACACCAGCCCCGCGCTCGGCGACCTCCCGCTCGATCCAGCGCTGACCGCCGCGGCCCGAGCGGGCAAAACTCGTCTCACGTCGTACTCCGTCGAAGGCGAGACGCTCCGGGTCATCACGACCCCGGTCTGGTCCGAGGGTCGCGTCGTCGGCGTCCTCCAGGTCGGCCTATTCCGCGGAGAGATCGACGGCGCGCTCGCCGAATTGCTTACGGCGCTCGGCGTGGCTATGCCGATCCTCCTGATCTTCGCCGTGGGCGGCGGCTACCTCCTGGTGGGGCGGGCCCTGGCACCCGTCGCCTCTCTCACCCGGCAGGCGGCGAGAATCGGCGGCGGCGACCTGCACAGCCGCGTCAATCTCGACCTCCCGGATGACGAGCTTGGGCGCCTCGCGCGCACCTTTGACGCTATGCTCGCGCGGATCGAAGATGCATTCGCCCGTCAGAACCGCTTCACCGGCGACGCCGCTCATGAGCTGCGCACGCCCATCAGCATCATGTTGGGTCAGGTCGACCTGGCGCTGGCGCGACCTCGTTCCGCGGAGGACTACCGCACGACGCTCCGCGAGTTCGAAGGCGATCTCGCCCGGCTGAACGAGGTGGTCGGCGCGCTCCTCACGCTGGCTCGGTCGGACGCCGGATTCGCAATCGCGCGCGCGCGGTTCGACCTCGCGCACACCATTCGCCTGGTCTGCGAGCAATACACCGATCTCGCCGACCAGGCCGGCATTGCCCTGCGCGACGAGTCCGTTGCGGCACCGCTGGAGGGAGATGAGGATCTGCTGGTCCAGGTGCTCGTCAACCTGCTCGACAATGCCCTCGCCCATACCCCGGCCGGCGGCCGCATCGTCGTCGGTTGCCGGCCGGGCGGATCAGGCGTCCGCTTTTGGGTCGAAGACACCGGAGCGGGGATCGCGTTGGAGCACCAGGCTCGGATCTTCGACCGCTTCTATCGCGTCGACACGGGGCGGTCGCGGTCGCGGGGTGGAGCGGGTCTGGGGCTGAGCATCTGCCGCGCGATCGTCGAGACGCACGGCGGAACGATCTCCATCATCAGTGCCGTCGACCGCGGGACCAGAGTCGAAGCGGAGCTGCCGGGACTCGGTGCCCGGGCAAGCGGCGGG
>JAXDKI010000257.1:0-6609 GCA_034667245.1 Thermomicrobiales bacterium
CATCGCCATCTGGGCGGCCGACGACGTGAGCGGCGAGGTGACTCTCGTGGGGCACGAACTGACGCGCGGGAAGACCCCCCGAAACTTCGCGATCGATCCGACCGGTTCCTGGCTGCTCGCCGCCAACCAGGACTCCGACACGATCGTCACGTTCCGCCGCGATCGAGATTCCGGCAAACTCACGGCGACCGGACAGGTGACCGGTGTTCCGTCCCCCGTGGCCATCGTATTTGCGAGGTCTTGAGGCCGCAGCCCGACTCCGATCGCGCTTCGTGGTAGGTCGCGGTGCTCGACCAGTGTGCCGATCGATACACCGGAACCGTCCTGACTGCGACGAAGTGCACGCCTGAGGTTTCGAAGATGGGTTTGGACGATCGATGATTGAGGACGGCCTTGAGATAGGCGGGGCGACTGGTAGGGGAAGAGGTGTCGCGGACGGCGTGTGTCTCGCCCAAACGGTTTCGTGTCCAAGGAGGTCGCGCGAGTCCAGGTGAGGGCGAGCAATCCTCCAGACGCCGCGTGTCGCCCCTTCCTTCATCATCACTTGCAATTCCCGCCCATTTAATATTTCTAAGTCGATTCATGCCAAACTTGGATACGAAGTCTTCACATCTATGGCATCATTTCTTCCCGACTCATCGGTTCGGGACGCTGCCTTGGTCTCGCCGCGTCACGTCCACGTCAGGAGGATCGGCGATGGTTATCAGATTACGCCTTGCCACCTTCAACGTCGAAAATCTCGACGACCAACCAGGCCAAAAGCCGACGCTCGCTGAGCGCAAGGCCCTGATGCAGCCGCAGTTGCGGCGGATCGACGCTGATGTCCTGTGCCTCCAGGAGGTGCACGGACAGGATGACGGGACCGACCGTCGCTTGCGGGCGCTCGACGACCTCTTAGCCGGCACGCAATACGTGGGGTTCAATCGCGCATTCACGACAACGTCAGCGGGCAAAGTCTTCCGAGAGCGGAATCTTGTCGTACTCAGCCGATTCCCGGTCATCGCCAGCGAACAACTGAACCAGGATTTGGTCCCAGGGCCGCAGTATCAGCGAGTCACGGCTATTCCCCCGGACACCGCTGCTCGACTCGTCAACTGGGAACGCCCCATCCTGCACGTGGAACTGGAATTGCCAGGCAGTAGGCGGCTGCACGTCGTGAACGTCCACCTCAAGTCAAAGAACCCGGTCGACCTCCCCGGTCAGCAGATCCAACCTCCAGGCGCGAATTTCTCCGTCTGGAAGAGCGCGTCCGGTCGAGCGGAAGCCTCGTTCATCTCATCGATGAAGCGCGTGGGGCAGGCGCTGGAGGTGCGGCGATTGGTCGACAACCTGTTTGACGCTGCACCGGGGGCGCTGCTTGCCGTTTGCGGAGACTTCAATGCGGATATCGACGAAGTGCCGATGCAGGCGATCCGCGGCGACGTCGAGGACACGGAAAATCCCGCACTTGCAGTCCGTGTGCTTGTGCCCTGTGAGCGGTCGGTTCCCGAACCCGCCCGTTACTCGCTCATTCACCACGGGCGGGGCGAGATGTTGGACCACATCCTCGCTTCTCGGACCCTTCTGGCCGCTTATCGGGACACCGAGATCCACAACGAGTTGCTCCACGATGAGTCGGTCGCGTTTGCCGTCGATCAGAAGTTTCCCGAATCAGACCATGCCCCGGTCATCGCTACGTTCCAACTGTCGGATGCATAGCGGTTGCGTCAAATCTTGCCGCTCGGAGTACTAACCGAAGCCCCGACCACCTCCACCGCCGCCGCCGCCGCCGCCACCTCCACCGCTGAAGCCGCCACTCTTGCTGCTCGGCGGGGTGAAGGCGGCCGACGCGGAGTTTAGGAAGGCGAACATGCCGTTGCTGACCGCCGAGAGCGAGCTCATCGCTTGATTGCTCATCCCTTGCGGACTCGGCACGCCAAAATCACCGCCGCCACCCGAGGACGAGGAGCCGTCCCGCCCGTCGTACCCGCCTAGCGGGACGTACCAGCGCGGGGCCGGGGTATCAACGTGGGAAAAAACCTTGATCCAGTGCTTGTCGTGTCCCAAGGCGGTGGCGATGGGGAGGTAGCGATCGAAGAGGTCGCCCGCCATGGTTGTCGAAGACGGCTGCTCGAATCGCTCGATCCCCTCCAGGTAGCGACCGAATGCCTTCCAGCGCGCGGCGGACTCCGCACCCGTCTGGGTCTTGCGCGGCATCGCTCGGCTGGCGACCAGGACCGCCAGTCCCCCGAGACCGAGGAAGAAGGCCAGGACGAACGCCGGCCAGCCGAGGCGCGTCTGCATTGAGGAGAAACTGATGAATGCCGCGAACGTCATTGCCCCGCCCGCCACGCTCCAGCGGGAGCGCACACTCTTCGGTGAGCGATCGAAGTAGCCCCCTCCGACCAGCTCGTCGTACATCTTCTCCTGAATAGCACTCGCCTTCTTGCCGATCACCGTGCGCACGGTCTCTAGCTTGGTCTCGCGTATGGCGCCGCCGGAGAAGAGTGCGTCCAGCAGGGCGCGCTCATAGGGCAACAGGCCTCCGTCCGGTACCAGGTTCAAGGCGCGGAGCACGAACTTGTTGTCATCCGTCTGCTCGACGGCGAGAACACCCCGCCGGGCCAGATCGAGCATCGTCGCCACCAATTCGCGCGTCTGCGCCTGCTCGTCGATCAGCGTGCCGACCAAGCCGGGCCGGAGGTCGTCGGGAGCCTCGGTCAAATACTCGGCCACGAGGCCGATCTGCGGATCCCGACCCCGGGTGTACCAGGTTCGGTAGAGCCAGACCCCGCCTCCGCTCAGACTCAGACATCCGACGCCGAAGAGAACCGCCCCGAGGAGATTCCTCCGGTTGCGGTCGCGCTCAGCGTCGGCCCGCCGCCGGTCGTCGCCCTCCTGCCAGGACGGCGCGATCGCCTGAGTGATCGGCGGAAACTGCATCCGGGCTACGAAGTCATCACCCTGGCCGAGGTTCGAGCGATCCCACCGCCAGGTCTGGCCGTCGGTCGTGTGCGCGTCGGCTGGCCCCCGTGTGTCTTCGCCAAGGACGACCTGCCCCGGATCGACCGGCTTGGGGAGATGGATCGTCACCGAAGCGGCGCGAATGGGAGCAATGGCCGTCACGTCTTTGCCGATCGCGTTCCACCAGACCTGCTCGTTCGGCGGCGTCTCATCCCGGTAGACCCGCAGCGCGCCGACCGCGTCGTAGGCGAGGACAAACGTCCGCGTCTGGTCGGTGGTCGGGACGAAGTAGTAGTCGATGCGGAAGTTCGTCCCCTGGATGGTCGCCGTAAACGTCCCCGGCTCCCTCCGGGATCCAGTCGACGAGACCTGACGAAAGGGTATTCGCCCGTCCTCGGTCTCCTCGGTGATGGAGACGTTGGCGATCTCCTCGACGCGTTCGATGGGGATCTCGGCATAGCCGAAGGTGAACGGACCACCGGAGAACCGGACCACCATCCGTTCGGTCACGCGGAACGACCCGTCGTTGCGCACCTCGATCGTCACATCGTAGCGATCCCATGTGGCGGAACGACTCGCCTGCGCGCTTCCTGTCGAGGGTATCGCGACGAGTAGGAGGAATGCCGCGAAGATTGCCCAACCGACAAGAAACCGCGAAGGACAGTGCGATAGCAGACGAGTCGTCACGCGATACCTCCAATGTTGTTGGTCACCACTCCGCAACACTGCACCCAATACCCAATATCAGGTGAGGGACGTCCGGGCTTGCGCATTGAGTGATCAACGTCAGGAATTCCCAACCGGTTTGGTCGGAGCGACGCAAACCTAACCGTTGCGGATAATAGCTCCTCGTCGGGACAGTGAGACTCTGACAACTAGCAAATTTGTCCAAAAAATCAGGTAATCGGGCCAAGTGTTTCTCCTGTTCGAATTGACGACAGAGTGGTTGAGGGATAGAGTAGCCTAGGTAACTTGGGTGACCTCGGAATCATATCGGCACCACCATTCTGGGCGCATCATTCGGAAAGGAGTTGGCGTGGACGGTCGAAGGTTCGACGACATTTCCAAGGCGCTCGCGGCGGGCACGAGCCGTCGCTCCGTCCTTGCACGCTTATTTGCCGGGGTCGCCGGCGGCGTGCTCGGTGCGGGGAGCATTGCCGCGGGCGTGGCGGCAAGCAAACGCGGTCCCGGCCGCACCTGTCGCGAGACGGCCAATTGTGTCGCTGGCGCCAAGTGCGTCAAGGGTGACCGGGGGCGTAAGGTCTGTTCCTGCGTCGATGGGAGAGAAGCCTGCCGCGACCAATGCGTCGATCCCAACACCGCTTACCTGAACGATCCCAGGAATTGCGGCAGCTGCGGGAATCGCTGCCGTGGTGGACGCACCTGTGTAGACGGCGTCTGCTGCGCCGCGGCCTCGCGTCCTTGCTCGGTCAATGGCGACTGCTGTTCCGGGATCTGCGCCAACGGTGTCTGTGCCGCCGGCGAGCAACCCAAGGGTGCAGGATGCGACGAGAATTCCGACTGCACCTCGGATCTGTGCTGTACGGCCGCCTCAATGTGTGCTGGAACCCTCAATACGGCCTGGATCGCAACGAGCAGTGGGACTGCGTCCACGAGCATCGTCTGTGGACCGGGCACGCCACCGATCCCGCCGGAAAGCGCCCAACTTAGCGTCGGCGCCAACGGCGACGGCGCCGCGCAACTCCGAACCGCGGCCTACAACGGCCTGAAGCTCGCGGATCTGACCCAGTTGACCTATAGCACCTATGTTGTGCAGTATGGGTCCGGTGGGCAGGCGCCGTACCTCCTCCTCAACATCGACCTTGATGGAGACGGTGCAACAGTTGAGGACCTGATCTTTTTTGAGCCGGTCTACCAGGACGCGTCCTACTTCCCGAGCAATCCCCAGGCATCCCTCGCCCTTGGCACATGGCAGACGTGGGACGCGCTCGATGGTTGCTGGTGGTCGTTGAACAACGTGGCCGGGGCTGGGCCAGGAACCAACTGCAAGCCGCTGTCCGCCTACCTGACCGCCCAACCGAACGCCAGGCTCGCCACGACGGCTGCCGGAGCGTTCCGGATCGTTGCCGGTTTCGGCGCCGGAGCCTGGGACAACTTCGTCGGGAACGTCGACAAGGTGGAGGTTAACGGCACCACCTACGATTTCTAGCGCCGGAAGCATGATGTAGCGATTCGGAGGACAGAGAGGTCCTTCACTCCGTTCAGGATGACAAAAGGGAGGATGCCCCTCTCACAGTCATCCTGAGCGCAGCGAAGGACCTTTCTTCGCTTTCGGCGCCCTATCCCTCTACCCTACATCCGATCAAGGCAATCGGCGAGATCGGCGCAGAGATCCTCCGCATCTTCGAGACCGATCGAGACGCGGAAGAGACCGTCGCCCGCGTACTCCCGGTAGTGTGCCAGGTGCTCGTCGTCGAGACGGAACGAGCCGGCCTGGACGTCGGTCGTGGCGACGTAGACGATCAGGCTCCTCTGGTGGCCGAGCGAGACGGCGTAGTGGAAGATCCGGAGTTGTTCCGCCATGATCCCGGCCAGACGCGGTCCATCGTCGACCCGAAACGCGAGCATCCCCGAGGTGTTCTCCATCTGACGCTGGGCCAACTCGTACTGAGGATGCGACGGCAAACCGGGGTAGAGAACGCGCGTTACCTTCGCGTGCGGCTCAAGGAAGCGCGCCACCGCCAACGCCCCCTCTGCGTGCGCTGCCATCCGAATCGGCAGCGTGTCGATGCCGCGGCTGATCAGCCACGCATTCATCGGGGCGAGCACGCCGCCAAGGTGGACGCGCGCATCCAGCCGAAGCGCGTTCATCGCATGCGCGCTCCCGATCACCGCCCCACCCATAGCATCGCCGTGGCCGCAGAGGTATTTCGTTAGCGAGTGCACGACATAATCCGCGCCGAGGGCCAGCGGACGGGTAGCGATCGGCGTCGCCCAAGTCGAATCGACGGCGACCTCCGCGCCCGTCCGATGCGCGATCTCGGCGACGGCGGCGATGTCCGTCAGACGCAGGATCGGATTGACCGGCGTCTCGAGCCAGACCAGCCGCGTCGTCGGCCGCATCGCCGCCGCCACCTCAGCGAGGTCCGAAGCATCCACAAACGACACCTCGATGCCGAGTTTGGGCAACGAATCGCGCGCTAGCTCCGCCACGCCGACGTAGGCGACGTCGCTGATGACCGCGTGATCACCGGCCTTCAGCTTGTGGAGCAGCAGCGCCGAGGACGCCGCCATCCCGCTGCCAAACGCGACCGCGTCCTCGGCGTCCTCCAGCGAGGCAAGCTTGACCTCGAGTTGCCGGACCGTCGGATTGCTCCAACGGGTGTAGAGATTCGGCAGATCTTCCCCGAGCGTCTCCGGGTTGCCGAAACTGCTGCCGGCATTCCCCTGGACAAACGCGGGCGGCAGCACAAACGTCGAGGCCATCACGATGTTCGGCGCAGACGCCGCCGTTCCCGGGTCGTGAACCTCTCCGGCATGAATGGCACGGGTGCGTACTCCGGGGCGACGGGATTGTCGTGGCATCTTGGGATCCTTTGTCACGAGACCAGTAAAGCGCGCGGGTCAGGTCGCAACGCAGCCGCTCCATTATCGGCCTGCTCCATTGGTCTTGGCTTGCCACGGGCGCTCATGCGGCGTCCGTGG
>JAXDKI010000258.1:0-20932 GCA_034667245.1 Thermomicrobiales bacterium
CGGTGACGATACTCTGAAGTACTGCGAGCAATTCGGGTCGGGAATCGTTCCGGACGATGACGCTCAGCTCGAGCTTGTTCCCACTGCCATCTCCGACCGGCGAGCCGTCGGCCGGTGCGCCCCAGCCGGCTTCTCTGAGCAACGCCTCAGCAGCAGCGACGTCGCGGGGTGGATTGGCGATCGTTTCGTCGTGAGCCCACGGCTGTGCGACGGTCCCTGCCCTGTCGGTTCGAATGAAACCGCCGAAGACCTCGGCCGCGTACCGATCGCGGTCGATCGCCAGTGAAAGCGCGCGACGAATCCGAATGTCCGAGAGGAGGGTGTTCGGATCGCGCGCCGGATTGTCGAAGTTGAACGCGGCGAACATGACCGACGCCGCATCCGCGACGTAAAGGCGACCATGTGTGTCCGAGGCAGACTGAACGCTCGTGAAGGTCACCGGCCAGAGCAAGTCGGCCTGCCCCTCCTTCCAGGCGGCGACGCGTTGATCGGGTTCTGCCTCTACGCCGAGAGATAAGGTCTTGAAATGAGGCGGACCCGCCCAATAGTCGTCGTTGCGTTTGAGAGTGACGCCGTCGCCCGACCATTTATCGACCTTCCAGGGACCGGTGCCGACGGGCTTGTCTTTCTTCCAGTTGAAGCCGGTTAGGGTTCGCTCCCCCTCCGGCCGTGACGCCCAGGCGTCGGTGTACTGCTCGCGCTGGAACACGAGCTGACTCGAAGCGTTGAGCAGCCAGTTCGCGTCCGGCGACGTCAAGGTGACTTTGACGGTCCTCCGGTTGACCGCCTCCGCAAAATCCATGTTCGTAAAGAAATTGCGGACCGCACTGTCGATGTCGTCTCGATAGAGGAAGAGGGAGAAGACGACGTCGCGTGCATGAAGACGTGACCCGTCGTGCCAGGTGACGTCGTCACGCAGGGTGTACGTAATTGTTTTCCCTTCGTCGGTAATCTCCCAACTCTCGGCAAGCCAGGGTCTCGGCTCCATGGTGACTTCGTCGATCCGGACGAGAGGATCGAGGTAGCTCGCCATAATCTGGAAGTCCTGGCGGAACGCGACGGGGCTGAAGTCGCCGTTGTCGCCGGCGGCTAGTAGAAGACGCAGTTCATCGCTCTCGACCGGCTGCTGGTCATAAACGGGTCGGGAATCTCGAATGACCTGGAGTTGACCGATCATCTCGGGTCCAGGCGGAGTGGGCGCGGGCGTGCCGGCGATCGGACTCGCAGCCTGCGCCTGGACGAGACTGCGACCATCGCTCGTCGTTCCAGGTCCTGATGCTGCGGTGGTGCTCAGATGGCCCAGACGCTGGCCCGCGACGGCGAGAGGACCGAGCGCCGCCGCGCCTACCAGCAGCCGCCGGCGGGCAAAGCGTCGCGCCCGATGCGTCTTGTCAGGTGGCTGCTCGGCAGTCTCGCCTTCATCGTGGGAAACCGGACGTGGGTCAGAAGCCAACGGTTCTTCCTCCTGGTCGACAGGTGAGGGGCGCGGCCTAGAGAGTGCGCCTATTGATGACATGTCACGCGGGGACCAGCGCCATTTTAGGCTGTACGTATATCGGCCGCAAGGGGCGAGTCAGGCGCGCCAGTGTTGATGCGCCGCGCGCGGAGGACAAGCCTGCGTTCCATGGTATTACGGATGCTGGCAATGCCGAGACCTGCGGTCGCGGGTCGGCGCCATCCTACCCTCTAGACCGCCGTCGCGTCACGTGGTGACTGGCGGCGTTACTCTCCCGCCGGAGGAGCTGAGACGACCAACTGAATGCGGCGCTGCACATCGTCCAGCGAGACACCATCGCCGGCGGCCAGCGAACCATCGGGCAGAACCGCGCCCGGATCGCGCTCGCCGCGGATGGCGTACCGGGCGATGTCCCAGAGTTGCTCCCGGAACCATTTTGCGACGTCGTCCGCCTCGACCGTCCGGCGGAGGTTCTCGGCGCGGCGTCGCCGCTCCGCCAGCGGCATGGTCATCGCCTGGTAGAGCGCCTGCGCCGTCCCCTCAATGTCGGCGGGGGCGACCATCAGCGCGTCATCCCCGAGTTGGTTGGCGGCGCCAGCGCCCTCCGAGAGGATCAGGATGCCGTTCCGCTCGTTGAGGAGACAGCCCTCCTTGGCGACAAGGTTCATGCCGTCGATGATCGTATTGACGAGGAGGACGTCGTACCACTTCATCGCGGCGAGCGCGCGGGGGTAGTTCTCACCCATGATCAGCTGGATCGGCTGCCAGCCGGTTTCGACGTTGGCGTAGTGAGCATTGATCCGGCCGACGATGGAACTGACGTCGTCGAGGTAGTCCTGGTACTCCTCGACCTCCATCCTGGAGGGAACCATGATCGCGACGAAATTCACCCTCCCTAGGAACTCTGGATGCGCTTCGAGGAATCGCCCGAATGCCTGAAAACCGCGCACGATGTTCTTGCTCGGTTCGGCCCGGTCGACGCGGAGGACAGTGAACTCGTTGAAGAAACTGGGCAGGTATCGATCATGGCTACGCGCCTCCTTGCTGTAAGCGGCGCGCCGAACAGCCTCGACGTCGATCGAGATTGGGTAGGCCCGGACCTCGATCCGCCGCCCGTTCCAGAGAATGCCGCGAGCGTTGTAGTCGATGATCGCTCCAGGGACGTACGCCTCGCATGTATACATAAAACTGCGGGCATGATCCCGGGTCTGAAATCCGACGATGTCGTTCCCGAGCATTCCTTCGCAGATTGCGCGGCGAATCTTTAGGGGCAGCAACCTCCAGTAGTCCGGGTCGGGCCACGGGATGTGCACGAACTGCTGGACCATCGCCTTCGGCCGGCGCTCCCGGATGTAGCCGGCGCAGAGGTAGAGATGATAGTCCTGAAGCATGATGATCGGCTCGTCGGCGCACTGGTCGCAGACAGCAAGAATCTCGTCGGCGAACTGCCGGTTGACGACGGCATAGCCTTCGTTCCAGGCGCGCCACGTCTCGGCCGTGATGTCAGGAGAGCGCGGCGTGTCCCAGAGGTAATGCTGGAGGAACCAGAGGAGGGGATTGCTGATGACGTTGTAATAGTCGTGGTACGCCTCCGGCGTGGGGACGACGAAGTGGACGCGAAACTCCGGGCGCGGACCCGGCGGGCTGATCAGGACCTCACCGTTCTGTTCGGCAAGCTCTGCTCGTAACCTGTCTCCTTCGGTCATGGCGCAGGCCACCCAGATCGGTTGCCGGTCCCGCGCGATCGCGCTCACGGCGGTGACGACACCACCGCTGCCCTTCCGCGAAGTAAATTGCCCGTCGCCCTCGTGTGTGAACGTCACGGGGCCGCGGTTGGAAGCGACGATCAGGGTCCGTCCCGCCAAGAGTTGGTCAGTGTCGTCGACGTCGGGAGCCGGCGAATCGCCAGAGTGCGACAGAGTTCTGCTCACGGCGTGGGCCTCCTCGTGCGACGGTCGCTGCTGTCGTTTGTCTCAGTCTCGTCGGCTTGCATGGCACCAGCTGACGTCTGAGACCGGACGCTATTGTCCGATGGCCTTGGCACGGCCATGGTCATTATCCCTCTTTCCCTCGGTCCATGATGACCTCGCCAAGCGCGTCGCGCCGACTGTCCCGGCAACAGCTGTTGTGTTCGCTTGCAACGCAACTGATACAATTCCGTTATGTTGAAGCATGGCCCGGAGCATCTCGAAGAAAGGCCGGCTGCCATGGCCGCGACCCAATCAGTGCAGAATGACCGACACTGCCCGTGGTGCGGGAGCGCCGAGACGCGTCTCGTCCAGCGGGGCTACACCGGGCCGACGGACGAAGTGAATCAATACTTTACCTGCCAGCGGTGCGGGAAGACGACCTACGAGCTCGTGGCGAAGACGGCCCGTGAGATGCGGCTCGGTCGCTTCCGCGCCGGGGGTATCTACAAGGACAATGCGAACCAGACCCGCTATCAGGTGAGCCGGGTGCTCAAGGTGGGTCTGAATGAATATCTCATCTACCTTAAGCCGATCGTCGGCCAGGAGTCCGCTACGGTCGGGTAGTCGAACACTCCTCGGCCGGGTTCTTATCTCCTCCATATGTCCCGATCGGGACCGACGTCAACCCTTTCGTCTGTTACGCCTACAAGGGAACACCTATACTGATGGCGGCGGCCGCTTGCGGCCGTCTTGGCTGTGTGGCGCCTCCTCTCAACGCCGCGCCTGCTTTTGGAGCGTTTTACCCAATGGAATCTTCCACCTTGACTCAGCCCGCCCACCTGTTGGGCAACGTCGACGCGATCGCCGAGGAAGTCGAGCGGCGTCGCACATTCGCGATCATCTCGCATCCAGATGCGGGGAAGACGACGCTGACCGAGAAACTCCTGCTCTACGGGGGCGCCGTCAACCTGGCCGGCTCGGTTGCCGCGCGTAAGGCGCAACGCCACGCGGCGTCGGATTGGATGGCGATCGAGCGCGACCGCGGGATCTCGATCTCGTCCACCGCGCTGACCTTTCCCTATCGGGGACGACAGATCAATCTCCTCGACACGCCGGGCCACCAGGATTTCTCCGAAGATACCTACCGGACCCTGACAGCTGTCGACAGTGCGGTGATGGTGCTCGACGCCGCCCGTGGTATCGAGCCGCAGACATTGAAGCTGTTCGAAGTCTGCCGGATGCGCCGCGTACCGATCTTCACCTTCATCAACAAGCTTGACCGTCCGGGTCGCCATCCTCTCGATCTGCTTGACGAGATCGAGCGCGTGCTCGGGATGAAGACCTGTCCGCTCAGCTGGCCGATCGGCGACGGCGTCGATTTCCGCGGGCTGTTCGACCTCCGCAGCCGGACCGTTCACCTCTTCGAGCGCACCGAACATGGCTCCAGGCGCGCGCCGGTTCGCGTGTCGGCGCTCGACGATCCGGCCCTCGAGGCTGCGGTCGGCGAGGCGTTGGCAGCGAGGCTTCGCGAAGAGGTCGAACTGATCGAGCTTGCGGGCGCCTCATTCGACCTCGAGCGGGTCCTGGCCGGCGAGTTGACGCCGGTGTCGTTCGGGAGTGCATTGACGAACTTCGGCGTCCAACTCTTCCTCGACGCCTTCGTCGAAAACGCGCCGCCTCCCGTGCCGCGGGAGACCAATTTAGCGGTCATTGAACCCGATGCGTCGCAGTTCTCGGGCTTCGTCTTCAAGATCCAGGCGAACATGGACCCGCGGCACCGGGACCGCGTCGCTTTTCTCCGCGTCTGCTCCGGAACCTTCCGGCGCGACATGGAAGTCTGGCATCCCCGACTGCGACGGCGCGTTCGTCTGGCACCACCGCTCCGGTTGTTTGGACAGGAGCGCGAGGTCGTCGACGAGGCCTATGCCGGCGACGTGATCGGGATCATCAACCCCGGTCTCTTTGCGATCGGCGACACGGTGAGCGAACGGGACATCGGCGCCTTTCCTCCCCTGCCCCGTTTCCAACCGGAGCACTTCGCGGCACTTCAGGCGACCCAGACCGACAAGTACAAGCAATTTCTCAAGGGGCTGTCGCAGATCGAAGAAGAGGGCGCGATCCAGCTCTTCTACCCCGTCTCGAGCGGTCGCCGCGAGCCGATCCTGGCGGCGGTCGGAGCCCTCCAGTTCGACGTCGTGCGGGCCCGGCTCGAAGCGGAGTACAACGTCCAAACACGACTTGAGCCACTGCCGTATTCCGCGGCGCGGTGGGTCGAAGGACCTCCAAGCGAGATCGCGGCGCTCGGAAATGGCCGGGGCCGAATGCGGACCGAAGATCGCGCCGGGCAACCGGTTCTTCTCTTCACGACGTCCTGGGATCTGCGGTTCGCGGAAGAGAACAGTCAGGGCGTTCGCTTCCTCGACATCTCCGCCGGCAACTGAGCCGCGACGCGCTCGAAATTCCTCGCGTGGCCAGCGTGGCCACCGCGAGGACCGAAGCCACCCCTTGGCTCGGCACCTCGCGGTCACGCATCTATGCTGAGTAGTCTCGTGCGCGTCAGTCGGGAAGGGCTATTCCAACCGCGAGGCGATCCGGGTCGAGGTGGTTGCGCGTTGCAGCTAGGACCTCTTCGCGGGTAATCGCGTTGATGATGTCTGGGTAGCGGTCGAGGTAGTCGAGACCGAGATCGTAATACTCGATCGCCAGCAGAGTCGCCGCGACGCCGTCGTTCGTCTCGAGGGCGATCGGCAACGACCCGGTCAAGTAGCTCTTGCCGTCTGCCAACTCATCCTCGGTGACCGGTTCTTCGCGGAGGCGGCGGAGCTCTGCGATGACGCCGGCGTGGGCGCGATCGACGTTTGCGGGATCGACGCCCGCCCTGGCCGCCCAAAGACTCGCCTGACGACCCGACTCGATCGCGCTGTAGGCGTAGTAGGCAAGTCCCTGCTTGTCGCGGACGTTGGCCCCCAGTCGCCCCATCAAGCCGAGTCGGCCGAGGATCAAGTTGCCCATCTCTAATGGATAGTAGTCGGGCGACGTGCGCGGCACGGTCAGCGCCCCGATGGCGAGATCCGCCTGGCTCTTGCCGGCAATCTTGGCCGTGTCGCTCAAACCGACGAGTTCCGTCGGAGGAGCAGGAAGCCCGGGTGGCGTGGCCTCCGCGGTCCAATCGGCGAACCGGCGGTCGACCTCCTCGACGAACTCAGAGAAGCTCTCGATGCCACCGACTGCGGCGATCACCATCACGAACGGACCGTAGTGGCGACGGTGGAAAGCAGCGAGGTCGTCGCGAGTCACCGACGCCAGCGATTCAACTTCGCCAAGGGTGCGGTGGCGATAGGGATGACCTTCCGGATAGATGAGCTGACGCAGCAGGCGGTCTGCCGTTGTGCGGGTGTCGTTGTCCTGCTCCTTGACGGAGGTGATCAGCTCCTGGCGGACCTTCTCGACCTCCTCTTCCGGAAAGGTCGGCCGGCGCAGCACCTCCGCGACCAGATCGAGGAGGGCCGGAACGTCTTCCTGCAGACAGCGCACCTGGACCTCGACGAAATTCCGACCCGCATCGATGGAGACGGTTGCGCCCAGGCGGTCGGTCGTCTCGTTGAACTCCTCGAACGACACCATTGGCGTGCCCCGGGTCAGTGTCCGGGCGGTGAACGCCGCGAGCCCTGGTTGCGTGATGGGGTCGAGCATGGCGCCGGCTTCGAGTCGGATCCGGATCGAGGCGGCGGGATCACCGGCCTGAACTTGACCCAGGACGACGACGCCGTTCGTCAACTCCGCTCGCTCGAACGGTGCCCGCTCACTCGAAGCAGATCCCTCAATAGAGCTTTGGCCTGGACCTCCCAGTCCCCACCACTTGACCGGAATAACGGCTGCCATCTCCTCGGCAACGTCATCGGGGGCGCCGCCGCCGGCACCGGACGGCAAGAGCCATCCCACCGTCCGGTTCTCAGGACAGAGATACGTCGATGCGACGCGGCGGACGTCCTCGGCCGTGACCTGTTCGATCTCGTCGACCAATGTGTCCGCACGGAGGTAGCTGTCTACGATCTCCATCTGACCGAGCCAGAACGCCTGATTGGTGACCCCTTCGGCAGAGTAAATGTACTGCGCCTTCACCTGCTTCAGCGCACGAGCGAGCTCGTCGTCAGGCACGAGTTCGGTGGCCAGCCGAGTCAGCTCGCCGTCGATGACTTGCTCAATGCGGGTCGGGTCGACGCCCGGGAGGGCGGTGACGCCGATCAGGAGGAGATACGGGTCGATATACATGTCGATGTCTGACCCGGCCGAACGTGCTAGCCCAGCCGCGACGAGGGAGCGGTAGAGGCGGGCAGAGCGCCCCATCGGACCTCCGCCGCCCAAGCCCATCGCTTTTCCACCAGAGAGCACCGCGTCCGCGACAAGGAGCGGCACGCTGTCGGGGTCACGGCCGGCCGGTGTCCTGAATCCCATCCGCAGGTAGGCGGTCGGTGAGGGACGAAGGAGGACGGTGCGCCGCTCATCTCGTTGTGGGGGCTCGACGGCCCGAACTGGGGGCATTGACGGTCCGGGTTCGATCTTGCCGAACGAGCGCTCGATCTGTGATGCCAGCTCCTCGGCGTCGAAGTCGCCGACGGCGGAGATGAACGCGTTGTTGGGGCGATATGCCCGACGGTAATGGTCATACAGGTCGTCGCGACTGATCCGCTTGAGATCCTCTTCGTAGCCAATGACCATGTGCCGGTACGGGTGGGCGCGGAAGGCGGTGCCGACCACCTCCTCGTAGAGTTGGTAGGTCGGATTGTTCTCTGCCCCCTGGCGCTCGGAGAGGATGACGGTCCGCTCCGACTCCGTCTCCTCCGGATCGAAGAGGGAATTGATCATCCGATCCGACTCGATCTGCAGGGCGAGATCGAGTCGATGACTCGGCAGCGTCTCGTAGTAGGCCGTCCAGTCGTTTGACGTCAGCGCATTCAGCACGCCGCCGTTCCTCGACACCTCCCGGAAGATCGCACCCTTGGCGAGTGTCGGCGTCCCTTTGAACTGCATGTGCTCGACCCAGTGAGAGATGCCGGTGAGCCCGGGGAGCTCGTTGCGCGCTCCGACGCGGTACCAGACCCAGAACGAGGCGATCGGGGCGTCGTGAGCTTCGCGAAGGAGCAGTTTCAAACCGTTCGGAAGCGTCCGCTCCAGCACCGGGCTGCGATCTGACACCGGAACACCGTCCTTTCCGAGAGAACGAACGGGGGAGGGTGGGCAACCCTCCCCCGTCAAATTCAAGTCCGCTGAAGGGTTCCCTGTCAGCTAGACCGTCGCGTCGGTTCCCACGCAGCTCGCGCCGAATTCCGGGGTGTACTTGGGATTGTTCATGAAGACGCGGATGAACTGGTCGAGGGCCTTATCGTCGGCCGACTGCAGCGGCAGTTGATGATTCCAGGCGGTGGCCACGATCGGACTCTGCTGATCCGCATATGGGCTGACCAGAACGTAGTTCTTGTCATCGGCCAGCTTCTTCAGCTCGTCGATCTGGTCCTGCGGGAGGTCCGGTTTGTAGGTGACCCAGACCGCTCCGTGCTCGAGGGAATGGACCACATTGCCTTTGCCGACCGGCGCGGTATAGAACCCGCAGGTCTGCCAGACGTTGTTGTGGGTACCTCCCACCGGCGGGCTCTCCGTCCAGGCGTCGAATGCGTCGTCGTGTTGTCCCGCACTATAGCTGTAGGTCTGCACCCCCGCCGGGATCTGGTTTAGATCGCGATCCTTCCCCCATTGGTAGATGCTGAAGACGATCGCGGCAACCAGCAACGCCGCGGCGGCGCCGAGGACGAGTCGTGTGATCAGCCGTTCCTTTTGCCGCTTCTCGGGAATCCGGCGAAGTTCTTCGCGGCGCTTTTTGATCAGGTCCGGTCGCCGCTCCGCTCGGCGCACGTGCGGCTCGACCGGGATGCTCGTGGTCGCGCCGTCTGTTCGTCCCTTGCCCTTCACGGCGGCGCCGGGCTTCGGGTCGTGCGCGCCTCTTCGGCTTTCAGCCTGGCCGGTCTTGCCATTCGCACCCGGGGCAGTTTCAGTACCCTTTGGAGATGTAGGTTGGTTCGCCATTGTGTCCTTCCGGCGGTGGTCGCAGGCCGTCGTCCCTCGTCGCCGGGTGACACCGGGAGCGGCGCGCGAAGCGTCTCACGTTCGGGAGGAGATGATACCACTCCACCCGTACGGGACCGTTCTACGGCGAAGTCCGGTCAGCCGACCCGAGCACGGAGGAACTCCGCGACGTCGGCGATTGCGATGCGCTCCTGGGCGGTGGTATCGCGATCGCGGACCGTGACCGACAAATCTTGCAGGGTGTCGTAGTCGACGGTAAAGCAGAAGGGGGTACCAGCCTCGTCCTGACGGCGGTAACGCTTGCCGATGTTGCCGGTCTCGTCGTAGTCGACGAGGTAGGGCGTCTCGGTCTGGATCTGATCGAACAGACGTCGCGCGACGTCGGCCAACTCCGGTTTCTTCATCAGCGGCAAAATTGCTGCCTTATAGGGCGCGACCTTCGGCGAAAGGCGAAGGAAGACGCGGGTGTCCGGCTTGCCGTTGACGTCGACCGTGGCTTCCTCGTCGTAGGCGTCGAGGAGGAGGACCAGGAGGGTGCGGTCGACACCGAAGGTCGGCTCGATGACATGGGGCAGGTACCGCGTCCCGGCCTCCTGGTCGAAATAGGTCAGATCCTGTCCGCTGAATTCCTGGTGCCGAGAGAGGTCGAAGTCGGTCCGGCTGGCAAGACCGTACAACTCCTTCCAGCCCATGTTCGGGAAGTCGTACTCGAAGTCGATCGTCCGGCTGGAGTAGTGGGATAGCTCCTCTTTGGAGTGCTCCCGAATGCGGACTCGCTCCGCCGTGAGCCCGATCGACTCCACCCATCGCTGCATCGCGGCGATCCACTCCTCGAAGGCGCGGGCGTCGTCGTCCGGCTTGACGAAATACTCGATCTCCATCTGCTCGAATTCGATGTCGCGGAAGATGAAGTTGCCCGGGGTGATCTCGTTGCGGAACGCTTTGCCGATCTGGGCGATACCGAACGGCAGCTTGACGCGGGCGGTATTGAGGATGTTCTTGTACTGGACGAACATCGCCTGGGCCGTCTCCGGTCGCAGATACACCTGGACGCCTGTCTCCTCGACCGGGCCGATCGTCGTTCGGAACATCATGTTGAATTGTCGGGCGTCAGTCAGCGTCCGGTTGCCGCAGACCGGGCAGGACATGTTCGCCTCGCGGATGATCTTGCTCATCTCCTCGGGCGTCTTGCCGGCGGCGTCCTTCCCGAGTTTGTCTTCAATCAGGTGGTCAGCGCGGAAGCGGCTCTTACATGTTTTGCAGTCGACGAGCGGGTCGTTGAAGTTGACGACGTGTCCGGAGGCCTCCCAGACGCGCGGGTGCATCAGGATGCCGCCGTCGAGTCCGACCATGTCTCGCCGCCGGTGGACGAACGTGCGCCACCAGAGCTGCTTGACGTTGTTCTTGAGCTCGACGCCGAGCGGACCGTAATCCCACGTATTGGCGAGTCCGCCGTAGATATCGGAGCCGGGAAAGACATAGCCGCGCCGTTTGCAGAGAGCGACGATCTTGTCCATCGTCGCCGCGCGGCTGGTTGGTGTCGATGTCGTCAACTGTTGCTCCCTCGAATGTACATGCTGAGCGTAGGCGGCAGAGTTCAGGCGTCGGCGCCGGTGGAGACGACCGACGTTTCCTGAGGCGTGAATTCGCCGTCAGCACCATCGAGGACGCCTGGCACGATCACGATTGGAGCATCAGCGGTGCCCACGAGCCGGCGGTAGACCTGAGTGGTCGAGATGCTGACGTGGCCGAGCAGATGCTGCACGTCGCGAAGCTCAGTACCGTCCTTGAGCGCGTGCGTCGCGAAAGAGTGCCGCAACGTGTGGGGTGTGATGTCGCCAATCTCGGCCTGTTCCGCGTACGACTTCAGGATCAGCCAAAAGCCTTGGCGGGTAAGGCGGCTACCGCGATGGTTGAGAAAGAGCGCTGGGTTGTCACTAAGCGCCAGCACGGGGCGGCCGTCCCGTAGGTAACGCTCGAGCGCTTCGACGGCACTCTTCCGCAACGGGACCATGCGCTGACGACCGGCCTTGCCCGTGCAGCGAACAATTGCTCCCTCCGGATCGGCATCGTCGACATCAAGCGAAACGAGTTCGCTGACCCGCATCCCTGTCGAGTAGAGCGTTTCGAGCATCGCTTGATCGCGCAAACCCTCTGGGCGACTGGCGGCAGCATGCCGAGCCGGCTGCGCCAGCAGTCGCGCTACTTCGTTTGGTGTGATTGCACGCGGAACGTATTTGTCGACCTTCGGCGAGACCATGTTCGCTGCCGGGTCGGCGCGCGTCACACCCTCGCTGAGCAGGAAGTGGCAAAAGGACTTGATCGCCGCCGTCTTGCGGGCCACCGTCGAGGAGGCATATTCCAGCCCGCGCAGGTGAAGCAGGTAGACGGAGAGGTGACCATCGGTCAGCTCGATCCATGCCGCCACTGGCGGCTGCCGGTCCTCTTCCGGCGGCTGCTGGAGGTAGCCAATGAACTGGACCAGATCATTCCGATAGGCCGAGATCGTGTTGGAGGAGAATCCCCGTTCATTTTCGAGGATGTGGAGAAATCGATCGATCGCGTCGTGCATTTTTACCCCCGGAATGCGTCAAACGGTTACGCTGCCGCAGCGGGTCCCGTCCCTGGTACCAACTCTACACTCAAGCGACGTCTCGCCATGACTGAAAGGGGAGGCCGAAGGCCTCGGCAACTGCCTGATAGGTGATCGCTCCATTGAGCACGTTGATTCCCTTCGCCAGCGCCGGATCTTCGCTGGCCGCCTGTTCGAGACCCAGATCGGCCAACTCGAGTGCGTACGGCAGCGTGACGTTCGAGAGGGCGAAGGTGCTGGTCCGGGGAACCGCTCCCGGCATGTTGGTGACGCAGTAGTGGATGACCCCATCTACCAGATAGGTAGGGTCGCTGTGTGAGGTCGGATGGGCCGTCTCGATGCATCCGCCCTGGTCGATCGCGACGTCGACGACCACGGAGCCCGACCGCATCGTCCCGATCATCTCGCGGGTGACGAGCTTCGGCGCCTTCGCGCCGGCGATCAAGACACCGCCAATCACGAGGTCCGCGTCCCGAACCGCCTCGGCGATGTTGCGCTTGTTCGATGCCAGCGTATGCGACCGGCCGTGCAAGACCACGTCGAGCTGACGGAGTCGATCGACATTCCGATCGATAATCGTGACGTTCGCGCCCATGCCGAGCGCGATCTGAGCGGCGTTGGTTCCGACCACCCCGCCGCCGACGACGACCACGTTTGCGCCCGGCACACCGGGAACGCCCCCGAGCAGCATGCCGCGCCCGCCCTGCGTCCGCTCCAGGTAGTGCGCCCCGACCTGAACGGCCATCCGCCCCGCGACCTCGCTCATTGGGGTCAACAGGGGGAGTGAACCATTGCCGAGCTGGACGGTCTCATAAGCGACCGACTTGACGCGATTGCGCATCAAGGCCTGCGTCTGCGGTTCGTCCGCGGCGAGATGAAGATAGGTGAAGAGGAGTTGGCCAGGACGAAGGAGGTCGTACTCTGCGGGGATCGGTTCCTTGACCTTGATGATCATCTCGGCGCAGGCGAAGACCTTCGCGTGCGTGTCGACCAGTTCTGCGCCTGCGGTCTCGTACTCAGCGTCGGTGAATCCGCTCCCCGCGCCCGCGCAACGCTCGACCAGAACGTGGTGACCACGGGCCACTAATTCCGCTACTCCGGCCGGTGTCGTGGATACCCGGTTCTCCCAGTCCTTGATCTCTTTCGGTACGCCGACGATCATCCGTTGAAACCCCCAGTGCGCCCTAATTCGACCCATCGCTCGCTGCGATCGGTCCGCCGTCTCCCTATCCGCTCGGCGAGCGTGCTCCGCCAGTGGGGGCGCATTCTAACATAACGCGTCGGATGTCCGGACACTGTGGCACTGTCGGCGAGATCGTCAACGGTCCATGCTGACGCGGGAATCGACGGTCCACCAACACGTGAAGAGACGTCCGCATTCACACGTTCCTGGATGTCTGTCGGGCGGCGATGAGCTATCGTTGGGGGGTACACGATTCGGGCGACGACCGGCCGAGCAGCCCACTGCGACGGCATACAGGAGAACTGTGACTTGATGGCGATGCGAGCCACGCGTAAACGTCTCCCACTTGCGATCATGCTCGTTCTGGCGATGGTTTTGTCGGCCTGCGGTGGCGCCGATGGAGGGTCGACGCCGACACCGGCCGCCCAAACTACCGCCACGACCGCTGCGCAGCCAACGCCGGCGGCGAGTCCAGGCGCAAGCCCGGCAGCGAGCCCGGTCGCGGCGAATTGCGCCACGCCGGCTGCTTCACCTGTGGCTCTGGCGTCGCCCCAGGCGTCACCTGCGGCCGGGGTGACATCGGTCTCTCGGGAGGAGTTCCAGTGCCAACTCCTTCAGAAGTTCCCCATGGAACCCGCGGCGAAGAAGGGCGGCACGATCATCCTGGGCGAGTCGGGCGACATCAGTACCGTCAACGGAATCCTGACTCGTGACCTCCCCACTGCCTATATCACGGGCGCGATCTACGAGTCCTTAATCGGTCTCAGTCCGGTCGATGGCCGGATCGTGCCGGCACTCGCCGATTCTTGGGACGTCTCCGCGGATGGTCTCACCTACACATTCCGGCTCAACCAGCGGGCGAAGTGGCACGACGGAGTCGACGTCACTGCCGAGGACGTCAAGTTCAGCTTCGACGCCGTGCTCGATCCGAACACCGGCAGTGCGTATCGGAGCATCGTCCACGACGCGGTCGAGTCCTATCACGTCGCCGATCCGGATACCTTCGTGATTCAAGCACGTGACCAGCTCGTGACCTTCATGTTCGAGGGGCCGGGCTCGGTGACGATCATGCCGAAACACGTCTGGGAGAGTGTTGGCCTCGAGAGTTGGTCGTTCGACGGCGGCAGCACCGGCAAGGACCCATCTCGCGTCATCGGCAGTGGACCGTTCAAGTTCAAGGAGTGGGTGCAGGGTGACCATGCGACGGTGGTCCGGAACGACGACTACTACGATGTCGTTCCCAACATCGACGCACTTACTTTGCAAGTCCAGCCAAATGCGGATTCGGCGGTCCTCGCGCTGCAGAACCGGGCCATCGACATCCTTGAGGTCATCCCGCCGGAGCAGACCGAGGCGGTGCGTAACACCCCGGGCATGAAGGTCGAGATCTACAACTTCTACGAGTACACCGCTTACATGTTCAACCTCGACCCGGAGCGCACCACCCTCTTCACCGATCCGGCCGTGCGCCAGGCGCTGTTCCAGGCCGTCGATCGCGAGTCGATCACCAAGAACATCTTCCTCGGCTATGGCGAACCGGCCGTCGGCGTCCATCCCCCGCTCTCGCCGGCATACGCGCCCGATCGGATGAAGCCGGATTTCGACTTCGATCCAGAGAAGGCAAAGGAGCTTCTCGCGTCGGCCGGTTGGACCGACACTAACGATGACGGCGTCGTCGACAAGGACGGCCAAAAGTTCAAGTTCGAGATGAGCTATGCCGGCGGAGCAACGGTCGTCGACCAGCTGGTCTCGTATCTCCAGGAGGCGTGGGCGGCGATCGGCGTGGAGATGGAACCGCGGGCGACGTCCTCGATGCTCGACGTCCTGGAGTCCCACGACTTCCAGATCGCGCTCCTCGCGCTCCCGCTCTCGACAGACGGCAGCCAGACGATCAACTACTCCTGCGGTGCCTACAACAACGGCTTCAACTTCATGAAGTTCTGCGATCAGGAGTGGGATGCCCTCGATCAGCAGCAGCGCCGGGAGTTCGACCCGGCGAAGCGCCGAGAGTTGCTCATCCAGCAGTCGGAGATCGTCTGGCAACAGCAGCCTGTCGGCGTGATTCGGTTCGGCGTCGCCAGGACCGGGTACAGCACGCGCCTGCACAACTTTTACCCGACCGGCTACGGCCTCCTCTGGAGCTTGCCGTACGTTTGGGTCGCGGAATAGTTTTCCGGATTCCGCTTTCAGACCAGTAACCGGCCTCATCGGGACCGACGTCCTGTAGCGATACGACGTTCCGGTGAGGCCACCGCGCCCTCCGCGGTGGTACCATTTACGCTTGACGACGGCGGCGACTAGAGCGTCTGGAGACGCCGCCGTGGTTCTGCGTCTGGAGTACCTACTTGCCTTCGAGCGACTTTTTCAACGGTCTCTACATCGTCCCCATCTTAGCGGTGCTCATCCTCATCCACGAGATCGGTCACTTCGTCTCCGCCCGCATGTGCGGAGTCAAGGTGGAGGAGTTCGGCATCGGTATTCCGCCGCGCCTGTTCGGCGTGATGCGGAAGGGTGTCCTCTGGTCGGTCAACGCCATCCCGTTTGGCGGCTTCGTCCGGGTTAAGGGCGAGGACGGCAAGAACGTCGAACCCGACTCGATGAACGCCAAGCGACCGTCGCAACGGGCGTTCTTCCTCGCGGCCGGTGCGGGGATGAATATCCTCCTCGCCATCGCCCTGATGATCCTGGTGATCGGCATCGAGGGAATCCCGCATCAGAGTATCTACATCGACGGTGTCAGCTCGGGATCACCAGCGGCGAAGGCCGGCTGGCAGCGGGGCGACCGCATCGTTGCGGTCAACGGCAAAGACCTGGAGACGGCCGACGAGGTTCGGACAAGCGCCGCCGCCAACGCCGGTCGCGAGATGACGACAACGATCGAGCGGCGCGGCAAGCTCATCGATACGACGGTTTCTCCTCGCAAAAACCCGCCGGAGGGCGAGGGGCGCGTCGGCGTCCTGATCACCGAGCGCTCCGTCGGCAATCTCTCGATTGTCGAGCTTGTACCGGACTCGCCAGCGGCCATTGCGGGTCTTCAAGTGGGCGACAAGATCGCATCGATCAACAACCGGCCGGTGACCGACAACTATGTGCTCGCGACCGAGTTGGAGCGATTCATCGGGTCGTCGGTGCCGCTTGTGGTCGAGCGGAACGGCCAGCAAGTCACCACAACGATCGGCGTGCCGACCAGACGAGCCAATGAAGAATTGACGTTGACGGCCGGTTTTGCCACGCTGAAGCTGGTTCCGATTTTCGAGCATGTGCCGGCGCTCAAGGTCGTGCCGCGGGGCTTTGAGGAAGCCTACAACACGACCAAGATGATGATTATCGGGCTGAAGGAGCTCTTCAGCAGCCGCCAGAACCTGGAGCAGATCGCCGGTCCGGTCGGTATGGGCCAGTTGACGAGCGAGCTCGTCGACGAGAGTGAACTCCCGCTCTGGGTAACGTTGGCGAACATCGCGATCGTTCTGTCGCTCAATCTCGCGCTGCTGAACCTGTTGCCGATTCCAGCGCTCGACGGGGCACGGTTGATGTTCGTCCTGATCGAGGTTCTGCGCGGCGGCCGCAAGATCGCGCCGGAGAAGGAGGGCCTCGTCCATCTCGCCGGTATGGTCGTCCTGATCGGTCTCATGTTCGTGATCGCCTTCTCCGATGTCCGCCGCATCGTCAGCGGCGAGTCGTTCCTACCGTAGTCGTCGGTCGTCAGTCGTCAGTCGTCAGTCATCAGACGACCCTGTTGCGGATGAGGGCGTAAGTCAGCGGATTTACGACACTGGTCGCTCTAACGCCCAACGACCGTCGACTGAGGACTCTCACGGAGATAGAACCAATGCTCATCGCGCCTCGCCGCAAGACTCGTGTCCTCGATGTCGGTGGTGTCAAGATCGGAGGCGACCACCCGATCGTCGTACAGTCGATGGCAACTGCCGACACACGGGACCCGGTTGCCACGCTTAAGCAGGTCCGTGATCTCGCCGAGGCCGGTTGCGAGATCGTCCGCGTCGCCGTTCCCGATCGCAAGGCGGCGGCGGCGCTCCCGGAGATCGTGCCGTACTCGCCGGTCCCACTGATTGCGGATATTCACTTCGAGCATACGCTGGCGCTGAAGGCGCTCGACGCCGGCATTCACGGGCTACGGCTCAATCCTGGAAACATCCGCAAGGCCGAGGACGTCCGCGAAGTGGTGCAGAAGGCGAAGGAGCGTGGAGTGCCGATGCGGATCGGCGTCAACTACGGCTCCGTCGCGCCGATGACCCCCGACTTCGTCGACGAGATGGCCGAGAAGAAGGCCACCCAGGTGGAGTTGCGGGCCGAGTGGATGGTCCGTTCGGCGCTCGGACACATTCAAATCCTCGAAGACCTCGACTTCGGCGACATCAAAGTCAGCCTCAAGGCCTTCGAGGTTCCCGTGATGCTGGAGGCCTATCGCCGGTTCGCGGCCCTGCCGAACGACTACCCGCTCCACCTCGGAGTCACCGAGGCCGGGACCCCGCGAGCGGGATCGGTCCGATCCGCGATCGGCCTCGGGACACTCCTCGCGCTCGGGATCGGCGATACGATCCGCGTCTCGCTGACGACCGACCCGGTCGAAGAGGTCTTTGTCGGTTACGAGATCCTGAAAAGTCTTGAGCTTCGACAGAAGGGGGCGACGATGATCGCCTGCCCGACCTGTGGCCGCGTCGAGGTCGACCTCTTCACGATCGCCAACGAGATCGACGAGTTCCTTCTTCAGATCCGCGAGCCGATCCGCGTTGCCGTCATGGGTTGTGTCGTGAACGGTCCTGGTGAGGCGCGCGACGCCGATGTGGGTCTCGCAGCCGGCAATGCCAAAGGCGTCATCTTCCGTAAGGGCAAGATCGTCCGCACCGTGCCGGAGACGGAGATGGTCGAGGCCCTGAAGGCGGAGATCCTCCAGGTCGTCGAGGATCGCCAGAACGGCGTTTTCGAGGAGCCGACCGAGCTCGGACGCTACCAGCCGATGTTGACACTGACGGCAGTTTAGGGGACGGCCCGCACCAGGTATCGATGGAGGAGTCACGTTGACCATTCAACTGCCCGCTTCGACGCTGACTGAGGCGCACCTCCCCTTCCTTCGATCGGTCGATAGCCCGACCATCGCGAACGCCGTTGAGGTCTTCAACGTTCGCGATCGGACGGATGGCTTCATCGGCGGAGCGGTTCGCGCGCTCTTCCCCGATCTCGGCGTGATGGTCGGACGAGCGCTCACCGTCACGGTCGGGAACGAGCCCGGCGAGGTCGCCAGTCGCGACGGCTATTGGCGGATGTGGCGGGCCCTGGAGCAGATGCCGGCACCGACGGTGCTGGTGATGCAGGATGTGAGCGGGCAGCCGAGTCGTTGCGCCTATGCGGGCGAGGTCATGGCCACGCTTGCGCAGAGGCTGGGCGCGGTTGGGATGGTGACGGACGGCGGCTATCGTGACGTAGACGAGGTCCGCGCGCTCGGTATGCACTACTATGCCGCTTACCATGTCGTTTCGCATGGCAATTTCGCCGTTCTTGACGTCGGCGTACCTGTCGAACTCGATGGGCAGCGCATCGAGACGGGCGACATCCTTCATGGAGATATAAACGGGATCGTCGTCGTACCGCCTCAGGTGTTGGATGGCCTTCCCGAAGCTGTTGCGCAGATTAGGGATCGCGAGCGGCGCGTGATGGAGTTCATCCGCGGAGAGTCGTTCAGTCTTGAAGGCGTCAAAGGCGGACGGGGATACTGAGCGGTTTGACCGCCGGTCGTGTGCCACTTCCCAGGTTCGTACATTTCGTCACAAAGTCCGGCGAGTCCTGATAGACTTTGCGCCCGGTTGCGTTCGCACTGTGCGGGCTTCGCACGCCGTCGACCGGCGGTCTCCTCCGAGAGGGCTCCCGTGATACGACTCCATATCCAAGGCCGAATCCTCGCGGCACTGCCAGTCCTTTTGGGTCTTCTTCTGGCACCTTTCCTTGCCTCGGGCGTCTACCGTGCCGCGGCCCAAGAGGGGACGCCCGCGGTGCTTTCATGCGTGCCGGCTCCGGCTACCACCGAGCAGGCGCCGGTCGGTACACCTTCGACCGGCAGCGCGGTCGTTCCGGCAGGTGACCTCAAGAAGATCAAGATGGGATACGTCCCAGTTTCGATCTTTGCTCCTGTCTTTGTTGCCAAGGAGAAGGGCTACTTTGCCGAGCAAGGACTTGACGTCTCCCTCGAGATCTTCCAAGGGGCCGATCCGGTTGTCCTGACGGCGAGCGGTGAGCTCGACGTGGCGATCGGCGGTGCGGGGCCGGCGTTCTGGAATGCGCTCGCCCAGGGACTCCCGATCAAGGTTATCGCCCCCGGTCATGCCGAGGGGAACCCGGTCGCGACGCCGCTGATGATCTCGAAGGCCTCCTGTGAATCGGGCGCGATCACCTCGGTCGCGGATTTGAAGGGCAAGAAGGTCTCGGTCAATGCCCGCGGAGCCACCGAGTATTGGCTTGCCCAGGCCCTCGGCACGGCAGGTTTGACCCTCGACGATATCGATCTGCAGACGCTCCAATTCCCCGACGCCGTCGCGGCGCTGGCCTCGGGTGCGGTCGACGCGGCAATGGTTGGCGAGCCGCTGGCCGCTAAGGCCGAGCAGGACGGCATCGGAGTGCGTCTCGTCACCGACTTCCCGGTGCAGGATGTTCAACCGACGGTCATCTTCGCCAACGAGGGTTTCCTGAAGGACAACCCGGAGGCGGCGACCGGTTTGGTCGCGGCCTATCTCAAGGCGTGCCGAGACCTCACCGGAACTGGATTCAACGATCCGTCACACCTCGCGATCATCGAGCAATACACCAAGGTACCCAGTGCCCTCGTGACCTCCGCCGTGAAGCCGGTCTTTGCGGTCGATGGGCAGATCAACCTGGACGGTTTGGCGAAGCTGCAAAGCTTTTTCCGCGAGCGGGGCCTGCTGGAGTACGACCAGGACCTGGACCTCGCGCAATTCGTCGATGCGCAATTCGTCGAGGCCGCGCTGACGGAGCTCGGACCTTACCAGGCTGGGACCTAAGCGAGGGCGCGGGTCGGGCAATGGTCCAAGCAGTCGACAAGATCCGGCCTGGAACGCCGACCGTCGCGACCCCAACGGTCCGGCCGACGGTCGGCGTGACCGACACCAGCGCACCGGCGATCCGCGCGAGTGACATCGGCCGGCGGTTCGACACCGCCGACGGCTCCTTTCAGGCGATCCGCGACGTCAACCTTACCGCTGAACCGGGCGAGTTCTGTGTCATCGTCGGACCTTCCGGCTGCGGCAAGACGACCTTCCTGCGCATCCTTGCCGGCCTCGAGC
Source organism: Thermomicrobiales bacterium (assembly GCA_034667245.1). Taxonomy (GTDB): domain Bacteria; phylum Chloroflexota; class Chloroflexia; order Thermomicrobiales; family UBA6265; genus DATBFX01. Next base: position 20,537 of record JAXDKI010000258.1, read on the forward strand.
AGCCGACCGAGGGAACACTCGATCTGAGAGGTCCCGGCGGTCGGACGCCAACGAACGCAATGGTCTTTCAGGGTCGATCGGTCTTCCCCTGGCTGACGGTCCGCGACAATGTCGCCTACGGGCTCAAACTGAACGGCGTCGGGCGGCGTGAGCGGCGGCGGACCACCGATCGCATGATCGAACTCGTGGGTCTGAGCCGGTTTGCCGGCGCTTATCCCCACCAGCTCTCGGAGGGAATGCGCCAGCGAGTCGCGATCGCGCGCGCGCTAGCCGTCGATCCCGATCTGCTTCTTATGGATGAGCCGTTTGGCGCACTCGACGAGCAGACCCGCTACATCCTCCAGGAGGAGCTCTTGCGGATCTGGGAGACGACGCGAAAGACCGTCGTCTTCGTCA
>JAXDKI010000259.1:0-6372 GCA_034667245.1 Thermomicrobiales bacterium
GGCTCCAATGAACGTGCTCAACGCGTGGCACCCGGCACAGCCTTGGTGCCAGATCCGTCCACGCGAGACCGGATGGCGGAGCCGACAAGCTCGTTCGAGTCCAAGTGCGATTTCCCTGGTGCCGGTCGTGCCGCACGCCATCGGTCTCAATACGCCGTGCTATGATGCCCGATCGAAATCGGCCGTCCGCGCACGCACCCAGGGAGCACCGATGTACCTACCGACCGGAACCGGGGATGACCTCTTGCGCGTCGCCGCCGTCCAGATGAACTCCCGCGACGACAAGGCAATCAACATCCAGACCGCGCTCGAACTGATCGACCGTGCGGCCGGTACCGGCGCCCGCCTCATCGCCCTCCCCGAAGTCTGGACCTACCTCGGTCCGCAAGACGGCAATCGCGACAACGCCGAGCCGATCCCCGGCCCCACCGTCGACCTGCTGGCCGAGCGCGCCCGCCGCCACGGCATCTACCTCCACTGCGGCAGCATGTACGAAGTCCGACCGGGCGAGCCGAAGGTCCTCAACACCGCCGTCGTCCTCAACCCCGACGGCGACGTCGTCGCCACCTACAGCAAGATCCATATGTTCGACGTCGTCCTCGACGGCGTCGCCACCTACGAAGAGTCGGCAACGGTCAAACCGGGCGAGGAGATCGTCACCGTTGGCGTCGACGGCGTCACGGTCGGTCTCGCCATCTGCTACGACCTTCGCTTCCCCGAACTCTTCCGCATCCTCGCCCTGCGTGGTGCCGAGGTGATCGTCCTCCCGGCCGCCTTTACGATGACGACCGGCAAGGACCACTGGGAGATCCTGATCCGCGCCCGCGCCATCGAGAACGGCGTCTTCATGATCGCGCCGGGTCAGGTCGGCCACGACGGCACCGGCAAGTGGTGCTATGGCCGCTCCCTGATCGTCGACCCCTGGGGCACGATCCTCGCGACCGCGCCGGACACCGAAACGGTCATTTCCGCCACCCTCGACCGTGCGCAGCTCCGCACGATCCGGCGCCAGGTGCCGTCACTCGCCAACCGGATGCCCGACCGCTACGTTTGGCCCGAGCAATCGGTCACCCTCCGCCGCTGACGGCGTCGATCACCAGCGTCCGACCGGCCGGCATGCTTCGAGGTCAGGTCGTGCGCCCGATCTCGGTCGTCCCCCTGGCATTGACGACGCTCGCAAAGCTTACCGTCTGGGTCGGCGGCGACCCGGCGCCCACACCGACTGCCACGATCGACCACGCCTTCGTCATCATCACGCCCAGCGCGATGCGTCGAACAGGCCAACTCCGCCCCTCGTCGGTATCCGTACGTCCGCGAACGAAGTCGACTCGCGCTCATCGATCGCCACCCAATTCGTCTTCTCCCGGGAAGCCTTAATCCAGGCCAACGGCCTGGCTGACCCAGTCAACTGTAGGCTGGACAGGTGCCATTGATCGCTCCGACACATACCAGTCGAGCGACATGCCGGCCACTGGGTACGAGCCCGCATATCGCAACCCAGGTCTTGGGATCAGCGCTCCCCGACGGGCAGCAAAGCCGACCGCGTGAGTTCCTGCGTCTCACCCGGTCGGCTGCTCACAGCCTTCGCGAATTACTGAAAGGTGACGGTGGCGACGAATCCCCCGGCGTTGTCTGAATAGGCCCCGTCGTTGTATGCCAGGAACAACTGCCCGGTTCCGCTCACAACCGTCGGTCCCTCCCCGACGAAGACCCATGGGCCAGATCCGACCCGCGCGATCAGCGAGTAAACGACCAGATTCGGCGCAAGCGCGTTCCTGTCTGTGGTCGGGTAATTCCCGTTCGGACCGGCCTTGCAGGAGCCATACAATCCACCGCACGTCGCACCGGCGTCGACGGCGGTTATCGTCACCGGCTGGCTGGATCGGAGGACGATGCCGGTTGGCAATCCGATCCGGTCCTGCCCGGCGAACGCGCTCACGTAGAAATCACGGCTGGAGACACATAGCCTGCGCCCCCGCTCGTCCTTCGGCGCGCAGTGGCCGGAACAACAGTTGACATGCTCCCGGCACATGCGCTCGTCGTCTCGGCAGGTTTCGGCGGAGATCCTCCCCGCACCCATCGCGCCGAGAATACCGCCGACAAAACCGCCGAGAAGTCTCCGCCGAGAACCCGATGAGACCAACGACCTGGTCACTTCGTCGAACCGCGACCCATCCACGGACAATGCACTCCTTGTTGGCATGGCCAAACTCAGTAACGTTTTTCGAGACTTCCACGAATGCTACCAGTCAGGGCCTCATCCGGAAATCGTGACGCATCCCCCATTAGTTGGGACGATCTCCTTCTGGTTCTCCTCCACACGATTCTCGTGGGCGATACAAACTTGTCGGTCGCCCAAACACGCGGCCATCACCGTGACGCCATCTCCTCGCCCGTCAGCCCATACACCCGCCGCGCCACGGCATCCGTGATCAACTCCGCCCGCAGATCGGCCAGCACCAGTTCGCGCGGGCGCTCCTTCGGATCGCCCCAGCCGCCGCCGGAGCCGGTGATCAACCGCGCCACGTCCCCCTTCTTCAGCGGGTAACGCGCAGTCTTCCCCACGGTGACCGGCTCTCGGCCGTCCGCGAAGCGAATCTGGACCGCATTTGGAGAACCGTTGCGACCACCGGCGACACCCCAGGGTGTGTACTTGTGGCGACCGAAGGTGCTGGTGATGAATCCGCCCTGGTCGCTCAGGATACGGTAATCTCGGATCAGCCCCTGTCCTCCCCGGTACTTGCCCTCTCCACCCTCGGCCATGTTGAACTCGTAGCGATCAACCTGGATCCCATAGATCGCCTCGGTCACCTCCAGCGGCAGGATGTACGTCTCGCCGTCGCCCAGGCAGACGAGTCCCGCCTCTCCGTCCTGGTCGATCCCCGCGCCCCAACCGCCCGCGTTCGGCTCGACCAGAATCGCCGGCAACCCGGTGTCAGGATGGATCGTGTAGGTCACGTCGGCGCAGACGCTCATGAAGTGACCCGCCGCAAGCCGGTGCGGTACCGCCGGGGCCAGCGCCTTCCAGACGAGGTCGGCAGCGAAGATCATCGAGTCCCAATAGGTCGAGACCGGTGCCGGCCGCTTGGCGGTGAAGACCGTCCCGTCCGGACAAACGATCTTCATCGGTCGGAAGCACCCCTCGTTTGCCGGGATGTGGGGATCGGTCAACGCCTTGAAGACCATCCGCACCGCCGAGTTGAGCCCGGTCCAGGAGCAGTTGACCGGCCCGGGCACCTGCGGCGAAGTCCCGGTGAAGTCGGCGATGAACTCGGCGTCGCCGATGGTCACCTTGACCTTGCAGTAGATCGGATCCTGTGAGAGACCGTCGTCGTCGATCCAATCTTCGGCCTCGTAGACACCCTGCGGCAGCTTCGCCAGCTCGCGCAGCACCATCGCCTCACCGTAGTCGAAGAGGACGCCGATCGCCTCGCGAACCGTCGGCGTGCCGTGGCGCCGGCAAAGTTCCTGGAACCGAAGCGCGCCCAGACGGCACGACGCCACCTGCGCCCAAACGTCGCCAAGCGTCATGTCCGGGGTACGGACATTCGCCTCGATGATGTCGAAGACACTCTGGATCGGCTGCCCCCGGCTGAAGAGTTTCACGCAGGGAAATTGCAACCCCTCTTGCCAGATATCGACCGAGTCGGTCGTCCACGAACCGGGGTCCTTGCCCCCCACTTCCGTCCAGTGCGCCTTATTTGCCGAGAACGCGACCAGTTCGCCGTCGACAAAGATCGGCATCACCAACGAGACGTCGGAGAGGTGCGTCCCGCCCCCACCGTACGGATCGTTGGTGACGATGATGTCGCCCTCTTCCAATCTGCCCGGCCAGAACTTCTCGACCGTCGATTGGACCGCGAACGCCATCGTCCCCAGGAACCCGCCGACGCCGTTCCCCTGCGCCAACAGCTGCCCGCGCTCATCGGTGATTCCGCAGCAGTAGTCGAGGACCTCGTAGATGATCGGACTCTTGCTCGTCCGCTGCAGCGAGACGAACATCTCGTCCCCGATCGCGTTCATCCCCTCCTTGATGATCTCGATCGTAAACGGGTCGACATTCGAGGACTGAGGACTGAGGGACCCAGAGGGTACCCGGGACTGAGTGGGGTTGGCGCTCGTCATCTCGCGCTCCGTTTCTTTCGTCTGACGACCGACGACTGACGACTCTCAAACTCCCGTCTCAATCAGGATGTTCCCAATCTCGTCGACCCGCGCCGTCATCCCCGGGTACACAACCGTCGTCGCAGCCGGTTCCTCGATGACGGCGGGACCGTGGATCGGGACGCCGGGTCGCAGATTGCCACGCTCGTAGATCGCGCTCTCCAGATGCCCCCACTCGTCGTAGTCGACCGTGCGTTGCGACTTCATCGTGCCGTCGCCGCTCTCGACCGCAAATGACGTCAGCTCCGGCTTCCGCGTCGGCACACTGCCGACGACGTGGAAGTTGACGATCTCGATCGCCGACTCCAGACGGTAGGTGTACGCGCGCTCGTGCAGACCATGGAACCGCTCGTTCGCCTCCGCGACATCCACCGCTCCGTTTTCCCCGTCCGAGATCGGGACACGGACCGTGTGCTCCTGCCCGTGGTAGCGCATATCGAGGAAACGATCGATCCGCATCATCCCGTCGCCATACCCCGCGCTCACGAAGAAGCGACGCGCCTCGTCCTCCATCCCACCGAAGATCTCCTCGATCCGCGGCCGGTTCTCGTCGTTGCTGGCAACGAGCGTCGTCCGGATAAAATCCTGCGTCGGGTCGGTCATCAGCATCCCCCACGCCGAGAAGTGCCCCGGCGCCTGGGGAATGAGGACGCGACCGACGTGGAGCTCCTTCGCCAGTGCCGCCGCGTGCATCGCGCCGCCGCCCCCGAAGGCGATCAGCGTGAAGTCGCGCGGGTCGTAGCCCCGGCGGACCGAGACGAGCTTGAGGGCGTTGATCATGTTGGCGTTGGCGATCCGGATCACACCAAGCGCGGCATCCTCGACCGAGACGCCCAGCGCGTCGGCGATCTTCTGCATCGCCTTCCGTGCGAGCTCGACGCTGACCGCGATCTCGCCGCCCAGGAAGTAGTCGGGGTTGATCCGCCCCGCGATCAGGTTTGCATCAGTGACTGTCGGCTCCGTCCCGCCCTGCCCGTAGCAGGCCGGACCGGGCACGGCGCCCGCACTTTTCGGCCCCACCTTGAGCGCACCGCCCGCATCGATCCAGGCGATGCTCCCACCGCCGGCGCCGATCTCGACGATGTCGACGACCGGCACCTTGATCGGATAGCCGGCGTTGTGCTGGTCGCGCTCGATCCGGTACTCGGTCGTGATCTTGACCTCGCCGTGATCGATCAGCGAGCACTTTGCCGTCGTCCCGCCGATGTCGAGGGTGATCAGATTCGGCGTCCCGATCGCATTGCCGATCGCCTGCGCCCCGATCACCCCACCGACCGGACCCGACTCGACCATGTGGATCGGCAGCCGCTCCGAGATCGCAAACGTCGCCGTCCCGCCGTTCGACTTCATCACGTCGAGTTGCGATCCGATGCCGTAATCGCGCAGATCTCGGTCGAGCGCCCGTAGGTACGCACTCGCCGTCGGCTGCACGTAGGCGTTGAGGACGGCGGTGCTCGTCCGCTCGTACTCGCGCCACTCCCTGGTGATCTCCGAGGAGATGGTCACCTGGCAACTGGGCAGCCTCTCGCGCAAGATCGCGGCGCACCGCTCCTCATGCCCGCTGTTCGCATACGAGTGGAGGAACGCGACCGCGACCGCATCGACACCGGCCGCCTCGATCCGTGCGGCGACCGCCTCGACACTCGCCTCATCGAGCGGCGTCACGACCTCGCCCTTGTAGTTCGTCCGCTCCGTCACCTCGAACCGCAACTCGCGTGGCACGAAGGGCGGCTGCTTGCGGAATTTCAGGTTGTAGATGTCCGGCCGGTTGGCCCGACCGATCTCCAGCACGTCGCGGCAGCCCTCGGTCGTCACCAGTGCCGTCCGCGCCCCCTTCCGCTCCGTCAGCGCGTTGATCACGACCGTCGTCCCGTGGACGAAGTGCTCGACCCCCTTGGGATCGAGACCCGACTTCGCGATCGCGTCCATGATCCCCTGGGCAAACCCCGGCGGGGTCGAGGACGCCTTGGCCAGACCGAGCCCCCCCGTCTCCTCGTCGAGGTAGACCAGGTCGGTAAATGTGCCACCGATGTCGGTCGCCAACTTCATGCCGCCACCGCCTCCGCGTGGTCTGGATCGGACACGGAACGCCGATTCCTGAGCGGTCGGCACCGCGGCCGCCTTTCTGGGACGTGATGGGCGGGATTGTAGCGAGAACCAGGGATCCACGCGTCGAGCCTGTCCGTCCCTGGGTGGCTGATCGGCGAC
>JAXDKI010000260.1:0-9388 GCA_034667245.1 Thermomicrobiales bacterium
TAGCCGAAGTTGCCCATCGTCGTCTGTTTGCCACCTTCGGTCGTGGCCGGCGCCTGCGCCACGTCGAGCTTGAAGCCGACCGGCTTGGCAATCTCCCAGACGGCCGCCTGCGGATACTCGTCGTGCAGGATCGCGATTCGGCCCGCCTCGAACAACGCCCTTTGCGTGTTCCAGTCGTAGGCGCCCGCTTCCGGTGAGATCTTGTGGACGAGTTTCGCATCCGTCAGCCACTGTGTGGCGGCTACGGCCTTCGGATCGAGGTTCTGCGCCGTCAGGTCCGGCGTCAGCACGTCCCCGTCGTCGTTGTGGACATAAGGCATCCAATCCCAATGCGCGTAATCGGGGAACCGATCACGGAACTGGAAGCCGTAGACGCCGTCCTTCGTCAAGGCCTTGGCGGCCTCAACGAGCGCGTCCCGCGTCTTGGGGAACTCGGTGATCCCGGCCTTCTCCAAGAGATCGACGTTGTAAAAGATGCCGAACGCGGCGCCAAGCACTCCGACGCCTCGCTGGACGCCGTTGATCTTCGTCACGTCCCACGTAAACGGCGCGATTGCAGCCTTCTCCGTGGCGTAAGCGGGATCATCCGTCCAGGCGGTGATGTCGGCGACCTGGCCCGCGTTGACGAACTTCGCCAAGACGAGGTCGACGAGGTAAACGACGTCCGGCGGCGCGTCGCTCGCGTACCCCGCCGTCAGCTGCGCGTCCATCTGCGCCCAGTCAAAGAAGGTCGGGTTCAGCGTGATCCCCGGGTGCGATGACTCGAACTGGGTCTTCATCTCGTCCCAGAACTTCGCGTCGTCCGGGTGGTGCGGCCCCTTGATCATCGTCACCGTCGCCTCGGCCTGCTTCGCCCAGCGGGACGGTTTCTCGGCCGGCTTCGGCGCCGCTAATGCCTCGGCCATCCGCCCGGCAAAAGCCACCGAGACCCCGACCGCTGTCACCCGTCGCAGGAACTCGCGCCGGTTGATCAAACCGCGCGAAAAATCGACGATCGCCCCGTCGCGCCGTTCTTGCTTCTCTCGAAACGTCAACTCCCGCTCTGCCATCGCCGACGCACTCCCTCAGCGCTATGGCCCCGGTTCGAACCGGGTGCCCACGATCCCGCACGTTCGCCCTCCGCTCGTCCGCGAAGGGAGGCTTACCCACCAGGAAATGCTTTACTGATCCAGCGTGAGCGAGTATAAGAACGCCCTCGGGGGCTGTCAACGCCACCTCGGCGATGCGGCATCTTCCCCGATTACCGTCTTACCGGTGCTTGAGCCGTCGGAAAACACTGGAGAGACCACGAAGCAATGCCTGATCCGTCCACCGGCTACCTCGTTGGCATCGACACCGGTGGCACCTTCACCGACCTCGTCGCCTACGACGCCATGACGGGGGTCATCACGACGTTCAAAACCCCCTCCGTTCCTAGCCGGCCCGGTCAAGCCCTTCTCAATGCCATCGATGGTGCAGGCATCCCCATGTCGGATGTCGGTGGACTCGTCCATGGCACGACCGTCGCCACCAATGCGTTGATCGAACGGACCGGCGCTCGCGTCGGCTTCCTCGTCACTGCCGGCCACGAGGACATCCCATACATTCAGCGCATCAACCGCAAGACCTTGTACGACCTCTTCTGGCAGAAACCCAAGCCGCTGCTCAAGTCGCGCCGCGACAGCCTCGGCGTCCCGGAGCGCCTTGCCGCAGACGGCCGTGTCCTACGTCCGCTCGACGAAACTGCCCTCGCCCGCCAGTGTCAGACCCTCAAAGACGAGGGCGTCGAAGCGATCGCTGTCTGCCTACTCTTCGCCTATGTCAATCCCGAACACGAGCAGCGCGCCAGGGAGATCATCGAGCGCGAGCTCCCCGGCATCCCGATCTCTATCTCGCATGAGGTCGCCCCGATCTGGCGCGAGTACGAACGCGCGTCGACGACCATCGCTGATGCCTACCTCAAACCGTTGATGCGTCGCTACGTCGGCAGCCTGACGGAATCTCTCAGCGGTGCCGGTCTGACGTCCCATTGGACGATCATGAAGTCGAACGGCGGTGCGATGCTGGCCGAAGCGACTGCCGAGAATCCGATCCAGACCGCCCAGTCCGGTCCCGCCGGCGGGATGCTCGCCGCCGCGGCGCTCGGTTTGCAGGCAGCCGAACCGAACCTCCTCACCCTCGACATGGGCGGCACCAGTGCCGACGTCGGCATCATCCAGGGCGGGGAACAGAAACACACGACCGAATACGAGATCGAATGGGGAATCCCTGCCGCCATTCCCCTGATCGACATCAAGTCGATCGGTGCCGGCGGCGGCAGCATCGCCTGGCTCGACGCCGGTGGCTTCCTTCGCGTCGGCCCCCAATCTGCCGGCGCTTCCCCCGGTCCGGCTTGCTACGGCAAAGGCGGAACCAAACCCACGGTCACCGACGCCAATCTCGTCCTCGGCCGCCTCGACCCCGACTACTTCCTCGGCGGTCGGATGCAGCTCGACGTCGCCAGAGCAGAAACGGCAATTGCCGGCCTCGCCGCGCAGACGACGATGACGGTCGTCGAACTGGCCTCCTCGATCGTCGAGATCGCCAACGAGAACATGGCGAGCGCAATCAAGATGGTCTCGATCGAGCGCGGACATGACCCGCGGCGGTTCGCCCTCTTCGCCTTCGGCGGCGCCGGTCCGCTCCACGCCGCGGCTGTGGCGCGGTCTCTGCGCATTCCGCGCGTCCTCGTCCCGCTCTATCCAGGGAATGCGTCTGCGCTTGGCATGCTGATCGCCGACCTTCGCGTCGACAAGATCTGGACCCAGGCCTTCAAATCGAACGCCGTGGACGCCGAGTTGGTCGAGCGTCAGTTCGCCCGCATCCGCGACGCTGCGATCGCCGAACTCCGCACCGAAGGATTCCGCGGAGAGCCCGAGATCTCCTACTCTATCAACATGCGCTACCTCGGCCAGAACTACGAGCACGAGGTGTCGATCCCCTCCAACGCCGTCACCGGTGGTCATCTCCAGACAGCGTACGACGCCTTCGTTTACAGGCATGAGGAGCGGTACGGCTACGCGATCGAAGACGAGATCATCGAACTCGTCTCTTTTCGCGTCGTCGCCTCCGGTCGCCGCCCCGCCCCCCGCCTCGCCGTCATCCCCGACGACCATACCGAGGCCGACCGCCCCTCGCGCAACGTTCACTTCCGCGGCCACGGCTTTCTCTCGACGACCGTCTACCGCCGGTACGCGCTCGCCCCCGGTACTGATCTCGACGGCCCCTGCGTTCTAGAGGAACCCGGCTCAACGACGCTGGTCGAACCAGGCATGCGTGCATCCGTCCTCGCGGACGGGCAATTGCTCATCCGGACGTGAATCACCGAGCGGGTGGGGGAAACCGCCTCCTGCGATAATCGCTCGCCATGACATCTATGGGCGGATGCCCGGAGGTTCAACATGCCACAATCTCAACCCTTCAATCGGCAGGAGCTCTACGACGCGGTCCTTGCCGCCATCGACCAGGAGCGCGACACGATTCTGCACGTCGCGGATGCGATCCATGCCCGCCCCGAACTGGCGATGGAGGAACGCTTTGCCTGCGACCTCCTCGCCACGACGATGGAGCGCTACGACTTCGCGGTCGAGCGCGAAGCGGGCGGTGTCGAGACCGCCTTCAAGGCGCGCCTCCGAGGTCACGGCGGCGGACCTGCGATCGCCTTCCTCGCCGAGTACGACGCCTTGCCCGGCCTCGGACACGGTTGCGGTCACAACCTGATCGCCAGCAGCAACCTCGCTGCCGCAATCGGGCTCTCCGCCGTCATCGATCGCCTGCCCGGCGAGGTGATGCTCATCGGCACCCCGGCCGAGGAGGCGATCGGCGGCAAGGTTCTGATGGTCGACGGTGGTGCCTTCGACGATGTCGACATCGCCCTTTCGAGTCACCACGCCGGCGACGAGACGACCGTTGCCACCGAACCGCCGCAGGGCACCTGTTTGGCCGTCGCTCCCCTCCGCTTCGAGTACGCCGGCAAAACCGCCCATGCCGCTTCCGATCCGCACGACGGGATCAACGCGCTCAATGCCGTCATCCACCTCTTCGTCGGTCTCGATGCCCTCCGACAGCACGTTACCCCGGACGTCCGCATTCACGGGATCATCACCGACGGCGGCAAAGCCCCGAACATCGTCCCAGACTACGCTGCGGCCGAGTTTTACTTCCGCGCCGCCAGCAAGGAAGCCCTGAACGCATTGGTCGAACGCGGCATCGCCGTCGCCGAAGGCGCCGCGGCGATGACCGGAGCTCGTCTGACGGTCACTCCAGGTCTCGCGTACGACGATGTCCGCCCAAACTACACGCTCGGCCAACTCCTCAAGAGCAAGTTTTCCATGGCAGGTCTTGAAAAGCGAGAAAGCGCCAACGGCCGTCGGCGCCGGATCGGTCCCGGGCCATACTCCACCGATCTCGGCAACGTCAGTCGCCGCGTCCCGACCTCCTCCATCCAGTTCGCCATCAGTGAGACCCCAATCCGTGGCCACTCGACCGAAGTCGTTGAATGCTCCATTTCGGACCTGGGCCGAGAGAATGCGATCAACACAGGCAAGGCTCTCGCGCTGGCTGCCGTCGATCTCCTGACTGATCCCGCGCTCTTGGAGACCGTCCGTGCCGAATTCTCAATGCCCGCGTGACGAGGAACAGGTCCCACTGCGGACACCGGGCTACCGCAGCGGTCAATCACCAGCCGAATTTCGACGCAGGGTCCATGGTGAAGGCGACGGCATGCGAACTTGGAATTGTTAATAGCGGGCTTGAATCGGCGAGACCACCTGGGTCCACACGATCCCGTTTGACGCGGCATTGAGGTTCAAGACTATGGCCGACCAAATCCTAGACCCCGTCACTCTCACCGTCATCGACAACTTCCTCACTTCCACCTGTCGGGACATGGGGGTGACGATGATGAAGACGAGTTATTCCCCCATCTTCAATGAATCGCTCGACTTCTCCTGCGTCATCTTCGACCCCGCCGGAAACATGCTCGCCCAGGCTGAGTTCTGCCCCTCCCAGATCGGCACCATCAAGTTCACCGTCAGCTGGACCCTCGACGAACTCGGACTCGACGCTTTTGAGCCGCGCGACGTCCTCCTCCACGACGATCCCTACCGCGGTTCCGGTCACGTCCCCGAGCACATGATGCTCAAACCGGTCTTCTACGAAGGTGAGATCTTTGCATTCGTCGCCAACGTCGCGCACATGTCCGAGCCCGGCGCCAAGACCCCCGGCGGATTGTCGGGCGATGCCACCGAGGTGTTCCAGGAAGGGCTTCTCCTGCCGCCTGTCAAGATCAAGCGTCGGGGCGAGGATGTCCCGGACATCTGGAAAATCATCCTCGCCAACCACCGCACGCCAAAAGTGACCTACGGCGACTTCCGAGCCATGATGGCCTCTCTCGACCTGGCCGAATTGCGCCTCCATGAACTCCTCGACAACTACGGAACCGACTCCATCCGCGGCGCCTCCCAAGAGCTCCTCGCTATCGCCGAGCGTCGTATGCGTGCCGAGATCAAGAGCATACCGAACGGCATCTACTTCTTCGAGGACGTCATCGAAGACGACGGAATTACCGATCGCTCCTACCCGATAAGACTGCGCCTCACTGTCCGCGACGAGGACGTGATCGCAGATTTCACCGGCTCTGAGCCACAGGCGGTTGGACCGGTGAACGCCATCTACGCCGTTACCGCGTCCGCTGTCTACAACGCCTTCCTCCATCTCACCGACCCAACCATCCCCCGCAATGAGGGTTGCTACCGTCCGTTCACGATCATCGCCCCGCCCGGCACGATCGTGAATTGCGCGTTCCCCGCTCCGGTAGCTGGCGGGAACACCGAGACGAGCCCCCGCATCACCGACATGGTTTTCGGCGCCCTCCAGAACGCAATCCCAGAGCGGGTCGTCGCCGCCTGCGGTGGCACCTCTTCCCCCTTCCTCTTTGGTGGGACGGATCCCCGTACCGGCGACCTCTACGCGCACTTTCACTTCGAAGGCGTCGGCTGGGGCGGTCGCCACGGTCTCGACGGCAACGACATGGTCGTTACCATCAACGGCAACTGCCGCAACACGCCCGTCGAAGTCTTCGAGACCCGCTACCCGTCGTTCCTGATTGAGGAATACCGCCTCCTTCCCGATTCGGGTGGCCCCGGCCAGTGGCGCGGCGGCCTCGGGGGCGAGCGCATCCTCACCGTGACTGCCGACGTCACCGTCAGCGCCCTCCTCAACAGGATGAAAGCCGACCCGTGGGGTACGCTCGGCGGCGGCGATGGGGCACGTGGCGGTCTCTGGGTCAAACTCGCGGGCCAAGACCAGTGGCAAACCTTTGTCGAGACGTTCGGCACGAAGTCCCCTTCAAAGTTCTCCGGCATTGTGCTGCACCCCGGAGATCAGGTGAAACTCGTCATGCCCGGCGGCGGCGGCTACGGCCCCGCCGAGCGCCGCGACCCCGGCCTGATTCAGGCGGACCTCGAGAACGGCTTCGTCACGCCCGAACGAGCTCGCACCGACTACGGATTCTCCGGATGATTTTCCGTTCGAGCCCCGAGGGGGATCCGCGGCTATTGGCGTTCGATTCAGCGCCGGAATGGGACCGTGAACTTGAGCGAGACTTCAATACCTTCGATCGCTGGAGAGTGGGTCTACCCCACCGTGAGCTATATCGAGCCGAAGCGCCTCTTCTGCGCCCTCTGCGGCCGCCCCATCGCCCGTCGCTACTGGCGCGCCTCTCCAGCAGGCGAAGCCCTGCCCTTCTGCGGGCCCGCTCACGCCGACCTCTACGTGACATACTGGCTACCCACCTACGGTCACAAGCAGCGCGCGGACTCCTGACGCAACTGCGTGCCTCTCCATCGACACCACTGTTCTAGGCGTCCTCACCCGGACGTAGCCTGAGCATCCCCTCACGTCGATTTCTTGGTACCCAATATGCAGCGCCTCCGGATGCACCGAAACACTTCGGCGTCGAGTAGCCATGCTGTCTCCGGGAGGTACCAATCCCATGTCCCGCCCAAGGAACGCGCTGCACGTCCTCGTCGTCGTCGCCCTCGCGCTTTCGATCGGCGGGAGTTACCTCTTCCGCGAACGCGGAGGATTCGCCCAAGAGGGTGGTACCGTCAACATGGAGCCGGCGACCCCGAGCCCGCTTGGACCGCCGGTCCCGCCCGAAGTCACTGACAACCCACAAGATTGGGTCGTGCCGATGGGCGATTACCAAGCGCATCGCGCCGCCGTCAATTCGCCGATCTCCACCCAGAACGTCGACCAGCTGGCCGTCGCCTGGGCCTTTCCGATAACGACGACGGGGCCATTCGGCGCCGTCACGTCTGTCCCGATCGTCGTCGGCGACACCATCTATCTCCAGGACATGCAAAGCAACGTCTACGCCCTCGACCGCAACTCCGGTCAGGTGAAATGGACGAAGGAATACAACGTCCCCACTGAGGGCCCAAACGGGGTCGCCATCGGCTACGGCATGCTCTACGGGGCGCTGGGCAATACATCTGAAGTCTTCGCGATCAGCGCCCTGGACGGCCACGAGATCTGGCGCATCCGCCTTTCCCACAACGACCAAGTTGGCGTCGACATGGTGCCGACGGTCTATGACAACGTCGTCTACATCAGCACCGTCCCTGGCAGTTCTGAAAACTTCTACCAGGGCGGTCAGCGGGGCATCCTCTACGCGCTGGACGCACGGACCGGCCACGAGCTCTGGGATTTCGACACGACCGCCGACAATCTTTGGGGCGCCGCTCGCCTCAACTCAGGCGGCGGCCTCTGGTATCCGCCTTCCGTCGATGAGCAGGGGAACCTTTACTTCGGCGTCGGCAATGCCGCGCCGTGGCCAGGGGTCGTCGTCGACGGCACACCCTATCCCAATGGCTCCAGCCGACCCGGCAACAACGACTACGCCTCTTCGATGGTTTCGCTCGATCCCAGACTCGGTTCGGTTCGCTGGTATCACAACGCCAAACCACACGACCTCTTCGACCTCGACTTCCAACTAACTCCGATCATCGCGACGGTCAGCGTCGACGGCGTTGACACGAAGATCGCCATCGGCTCCGGCAAGGTGGGACGGGTAGTCGCCGCCAACGCCGACACCGGAGAACTCCTCTGGGACGCTAAGGTCGGCAAGCACCAGAACGACGATTTGCAAGCCGTCCCACCGGGCCAATCAGTCGAGGTCTATCCTGGGCCGCTCGGGGGAGTGGAGACCCCCATGGCGTTTGCCGACGGAACGGTCTTCGTCCCGGTCGTCAACCTGCCGATCGACTTCACCTCGACCGGACTCGACCTGAGCGCCTTCGACTACGGCAAGGCAACCGGCGAGCTTATCGCCATCAACGCGGCTGACGGCACGATCGAGTGGGATGTCCAACTCCCGACGATGGTCCTCGGTGGCGCCGCCGTCGCGAACGACGTCGTCTTCACTGCCGGCCTCGACGGCGTCGTCCGGGGTTTCAACGTCGCCGACGGTTCGGAAGTGTTCACCTACCAGGCAGCCGCCGGTATCAATGCCCCCCTTGCCATTGCCGGCGACACACTCCTCGTACCTGCCGGAGGCTTCCTTATCCCAGCCGCCGAGCAGGGTCAGGTCGAGGCGACGCCCGGCAGCGCGGCGGGGGTCCAGCCCGCCACCCCCGGCGCGCAGGCGGCTCCGCGCAACGAGTTGATCGCCCTAAGCATCGGTGCCACCGGTGCTCCTGCCGCAACCCAGGCTCCGGCCCAGCCAACCCAGCCACCCGCCCCGACAGCAACGACCGCCGGTCAGCAGACGAACGCCATGACGATCACAATGGTCGACATCGCCTTCAACCCGAACGCATTGACCATCCCGGCAAACACAGACGTGACGATCCAGCTCGCGAATCAGGGCGCGGCGATCCACAACTTCAACATCGACGAGCTGAATGTCCACTCGGGCGACGTACCAGCCGGCCAGACCGGCTCGGTGACGATCAACGCGCAGCCGGGTACCTACGGGTTCTACTGCAGTGTCCCGGGCCACAAGGAGGCCGGTATGGTGGGAACCCTGACCGTGCAGTAGAGTCGTCACCATCGGCGGTCCTGGCGGGGAGCAGACCGGTCGGTCTGCTCCCCGCCCGCGTTAAGAATTTCGAGCCGCAACCGCCATCAAGGAGCAGATCATGACGAACCCTTACGTCTCAGCGCGCCTGTCACGACGAGCACTGCTCACAACAGCCGCGCTGACGACCATGCTGCCGGCCACCACGATTGCTCAGGACGCCAGCTCCGCTTCGCCTCTGTCAGCATCCCCGAACTCGGCACCTACCGACTTAGTGGACTGGCCCTTCTACGGAGCCGATCTCGCCGGCACCCGTACCGCCGGTGAGTCCGCCATTTCTGCGGACAA
>JAXDKI010000261.1:0-4672 GCA_034667245.1 Thermomicrobiales bacterium
CGCGGATGGCCTTCGAGCCTGTTCTCGCCGCCGGCGAGCGGATGCGGGAGATCGAGCACGCGATGGGCGAAGCCGGCGAGGCGGACCTGGCGCGGATGCTGGACGAATACGACCGGCTGCAAGCCCGATTCGATGCCGCGGGCGGGTACGACGTCGAGCATCGAACGGACGAAGTCCTTTCCGGTCTCGGCTTCACCGAGGACCAATTCGCCGAGCCGGTCAACCAACTCAGCGGAGGCCAGAAGACGCGCGTGGCGCTGGCCAAGGCGTTGCTTGCCGATCCCGATCTCCTTCTCCTCGACGAGCCCACCAATCACCTCGACCTCGAGATGCTGGAGTGGTTGGAGACGTTCCTACGTTCCTGGGTGGGCGCTTGCCTGATCGTTTCGCACGACCGTTATTTCCTCGACCGGGTGACTAGTCGCACACTTGAGGTCGCGTTCGGCCGGCTCGAAGACTACCCCGCGCCCTACACGCGCTTCCTCAAGCTCCGAGAGGAGCGGATGACACGGCGGCTGAAGGAATACGAGGAGCAGCGGGAGTTCATCGCGCGCACCGAGGAGTTCATCCGGAAGTACAAGGCAGGGCAGCGCTCGCGGGAAGCCAAGGGACGGCAAACGCGCCTCGACCGCCTGGAACGAATCGATCGCCCGCAGGAGCAGCAGGAACTCAACATCAGAATGGGCGCCGCGTTCCGAAGCGGGCGCACGGTGTTGTCGTCAACACCACTGACGGCTGGACATGTTGTCCGCAACGACGACGGAACTTCGAACCCGGTTCCATTGGTTCGGACACCCGAATTAACTATCGAACGCGGCGAGCGGATCGGCATGGTTGGCCCGAATGGCAGCGGAAAGACGACGCTCCTCCGGACCTTGACCGGCGAACTCCCGGCACTCAAAGGGCGGTTCGAGCTGGGGACAAACGTCAAGGTTGGCTATTACGCCCAGGGGCACGAGCAACTGCCGGCTCAGGGCACCCCGCTGGCGACGATTCTCTATGCCGAACCGATGAACGAGGAGTCGGCCCGAACCTATCTTGGGCGGTTCCTCTTCACCGGCGACGACGTCTACAAGCAAGTCGTATCGCTCTCCGGCGGTGAGCGGTCACGCCTCGGGTTGGCATTGCTCCTCTTGCAACACGCCAACTTCCTGATTCTGGACGAGCCGACGAATCACCTCGACATCTCGGCCCGCGAGAACCTGGAAGAGATGCTGGCGGCCTTCGACGGCACCATCCTCTTCGTCTCGCACGACCGCTATTTCATCGACCGCATCGCTACCCGCATCTGGGCGATCGACGACGGCACACTGAAGAGCTATCTCGGCAACTACACCGACTACCAGCGCCAACTCGGCCACCGGCCAGAGACCGCAAGTAAGGAACCCGAACGGTCGAAGGACGCCGCTCCGGCGAAGCTTGACGGTGTGCAGGATCAGAAGTCGCAGGCAGGCCCGGTGGTCCAGGACGGCAAGGTTCAGAAATCGCTGATCCAAGTCGAGCGGGAGATTGCCCGGCTCGAAGGCAAACTCAATGAACTGAGCGATGCCCTCACCGTGGCCGGCATCGATTCGGACGTCGAGGCCGTTTCTCGCCTCGGCACCGAGTACGAGCGTGTACAGAACGAGCTCGAAGGCTCCTATGCTCGTTGGGAGGAACTGACCGCCCAGTTCGAAGCGATGGCGGTGCCGGCGTCGCGATGACCGAGGCGAATCCGCGACAAGATGACCTAGGAGGGGCGCTGGTCGTGGGCGTGACCGGGAACATCGCCTGCGGCAAGACGACCATCATGCGACTTCTCGGCGAGTTCGGCGCCGACCTGATCGACGCTGACGCGGTCTACCACGAGCTGATCGCACCTTGGCGTCCGCTTTGGCAGGCGCTGCGCGAGCGATTCGGAGACGACATTCTCGGTAGCGACGGCACGATCGACCGGCGTGCCCTCGGCGCGATCGTCTTCTCCGATCCCGCGGCTCTCGCCGACCTGGATCGAGTCACACACCCGGCCATCATCTCCGCAATTCGCGAGCAGATCCGCGACGCGAGGCGGCCGGTTGTAGCCGTCGATGCGGTCAAGCTCATCGAAAGTGGCATGGCGTCTCTCTGCACCTCTGTCTGGCTCGTGACCTGTGACCGCGAGCAGCAGATCGATCGTCTGATTGAGCGCAACGAGATGCCCCGTGTCGAAGCAGAACGCAGGGTACATGCTCAGCCACCGATTGAATCCAAGCGCGAGTTAGTCGACGAGGTGATCGACAACAGCGGTTCGGTTGATGAGACGCGGCGTCAGGTCCTCGCCGCGTGGGATCGGTTTCTGACACGCGCGAGCAAATCCAAGTCGAGATCGAGCGGCTAACGCCGAAACGCCGCGGCACGGAATCGGCCATTGATGCGCATGACTTCCGATTTGACAGCAGCAGGCAAAACGGTTACCTATTGGCCCGACAGAAATCGGACCTACCGGGGGAGGACAAGTGTGAGCGACGGCGCTATCAAGGTCGATATCTTCTATGACTACGGTTGCCCTTATGTCCACGCGGCCGCCGTCTGGATCGACCGCGTCAAAGCGGAGCTCGGCGATCGGTTGCACGTGAACTGGCGCTATTTCCCATTGGAGCAGGTGAACTCCGACGAGGGCCCTGATTGGAAGCTCTGGGAGCAGCCGGCCGATTACAAGAGCCGTGGCCGCGACGCCTTCCATGCCGCAATTGCCGCGCGCAACCAGGGCGAGGATGCCTTCGAGCGCTTCCACCTCGCGCTCTTGCACGCCAAGCACGTCGAAGGCAAAGAGCATTCGCGGCGAGCGACGCTCCTCGAGGCGGCTGAAGCGGCGAAGCTGGATTTGGCCCGCTTCGAGCGCGATCTCGACGACCGGTCGCTCCTGGGCAAAATCGGCAGCGACTTCGAAGAGGGACGCGAGCAGCACGGGGTCTTCGGTACGCCGACCTTCGTCTTCCCCAATGGGTCGTCCGCCTACATCAAAATGCGCCCGGCCGCTCCACAGGAAGAGGCCGTCGCCGTCTTCGAGGAGTTCGTCGGCACCGTCCAGGGACGGCCGTACATCGCCGAAATCAAGCGGCCGAGCAAGCCGTCCAGCTAACGCCCGGTTCGTTTGGGAGATCACAGAGGGCAGAGGGCAGAGGGGGCGACGAGAATCTCGTCGCCCCCGTTTGTTCCGTTGGAGGGGGCGAGTTGGTGCCAGGCAGCGCACGCGCTGATCATGCCTTCATTTCTGCAACTAGGCGCACATGCGTTCTCGTGGCTATACTTCGCCCATGAGTGAGTGCTCCCGATCGCTTGTGACATCGGCGTTGCCCAGCGTCGTTGATCCTACGGAAATCGCCAAAGTCAGATCGGCACTCCTCAGCTGGTTCGCCGCGAACCGGCGCGATCTACCCTGGCGGCACAGCCGCGATCCCTATCGCATCCTCGTCTCCGAGGTGATGCTGCAGCAGACGCAAGTCGATCGCGTCCTCCCCTACTACGAGGCGTTTCTGCACCGGTTTCCCGACGTGCAGGCGCTGGCGGCGGCACCGACAGCCGAGGTCATCAAAGCCTGGGCCGGACTCGGGTACAACCGGCGCGCGGTCAACCTGCAGCGAACGGCGCAGTACGTGGCGGAACACCTGGGCGGCGAGTTTCCTTCCGATGTCGGTGCATTACGTCAACTTCCAGGGATCGGCCCGTACACGGCGGGCGCGATCGCCTGCTTTGCCTTCGAGCAAGATGTCGCGTTCGTCGACACAAACATCCGGCGCGTTCTACATCGTGTCTTCGTCGGGGTGGACGTGCCCACGCCGAGCGCGAGCGAACGAGAGATCGTGGCCATCGCCGGGTCGGCCGTGCCCGCGGGCGACGGGTGGACCTGGAATCAGGCCCTGATGGAATTCGGCGCTCTCCAGTGCACCGCCCGAAAGCCGGCCTGCGTGATCTGCCCCTTACAGTCCACCTGCCGTGCCTTCCCAGTCGTGCTCTCCGCGCTTGGTGAATTGCCGCGCGGAGTCCGACTGAAGCGCGAGGCTCCCTTCACCGGTTCGAATCGGTTCTACCGCGGACGGGTTCTTGCCGCGCTCCGGGACGAGATAGCGGACGGCATCGCCTTGACGGAGCTCGGCCCCCGCGTGCGGGACGATTTCAAGCCGGACGACCTGCCCTGGCTCTACGACGTCGTGCAAGGGCTCGAGCGCGACGGTCTCGCCCTCGTGGCCGAGGACTCTCCACCTTACGACGCGGAGCCGGAACACCGGCCCGTTGGCAGTCAACGAGTCAGACTGCCCTAGATCGCGCCCCACAACATGCCCCGCCCCCGCACCAAAGCCGAGGACCTCGCCTCGACGCGGGATCTCGACGACACCACCGTGACGGCTCTCCAATCTCTCCTCCTCGACTGGTTTGCCGCGAATGGCCGTGATCTCCCGTGGCGTCGGACGCGGGATCCCTATCGTGTTCTCGTCTCAGAGGTCATGCTGCAGCAGATCCAGGTCGTCCGCGCCATACCGTTCTACGAGGCGTTCGTCGAGCAGTTTTCGACGGTGTCAGCGCTGGCGAATGCGCCGTTGGCCGAGGCGATTCGGGCCTGGGGCGACCTGGGTCGTTACCGCCGGGTTGTCTATCTTCACCAGGCAGCCCAGATCGTCGTCGAGCATCACGGCGGGACCATACCGCGTGATGT
>JAXDKI010000262.1:0-9061 GCA_034667245.1 Thermomicrobiales bacterium
CCTGTGGTCAGGGTTGGTGCCATGCCGGTTCGCCGCGTGTGCGCATCCACGAGACGGCGCACCACCGGTTCGTCGGCGGCGATCTCGTAGGGCCATTGTTGGACGTAGGTACGGACGCGACCGCTCAGCCCCGGTGTCTCCGCGCAGACCTCGTCGATGATCCGGCGGACATCGGCTTTCAAACCGTCGACGGTCATCGACGGCAGGAACCGAACGTCTCCGCGGGCAAGACAGGTCTCGGCCGTGACCGAGGCGAACTCTCCGCCTTGGATCAGACCCGTGACGACGCGGGGCAAGTAGGGGTAGCGCGCATCGGGCGTGTAGGTCAGCGCGGAGACATCGAAACGATCGAGGATGCGCCGCATACCGGCGATGGCGTCGACACCATCTTCCAGCCGACTTTGGTGTTGCGCGAGACCGGTGGTCGTGATCTCCCAGATCCAGGCGCCGCCGTGAAATAATTGCACCTGGAGGTCCGTCGGCTCGCCGCAGACACCGGCGTCGAGACGCCAGGAACAACTTTCAAGAAAGTACTTCATCCCGACACCGCTCGTGTCGTGGTGCATCGCGGCGGTGACGACGATGTCACCGTGACGATCCAGCCCGGCGTTCGCCGCCGCGCCGGCCCCCGCGATCAGGGCGGCCAGCCCGCCTTTCATGTCGAAGATGCCGGCACCGTAGAGGACATCGTCCTCGATCCACGGATCGAACGGATCGTGTCGCCACTGGCCGAACGGCCTAACGACGTCGAGGTGACCGTTGAAGACGAAACTCTGGTAGTCGGGGTCCCCCCGTTTGATCGCCACCACATTCGGTCGCCCGGGGATGACGTCCTGCAATTCGGCGTCGAACCCCATGCGTTCGAGCTCACCGGCGATGAAGCGCGCCAGTGGCCCTTCATCGCCAATCGGACTCGGGATTCGGCAGATCTCGCGTGCAAGGTTGACGACGACTCCGCGATCGACCGTCGGATAGACACCCTCGCCCATTCGGATTCCTTCTCCCTCAGATGGTGTCCAGCGCCAGGCCTCCCAGCGCAACGTAAGTTGGCGCGCACAGGTGAGCCTCGCATCGGCTGCCTGGGCGAGACATCACGCTCAAGAGGTGTGTTGGAAGCCGATATCCATTGACGGCGCGACCGCGCAACGGTAGCATGTCCCTAAGGTGAACACAATCGACTCCACTGTTCGCGATCAGAACATCTCTGCCGTCGACGCGGCCTCCGGCGCGGTCGATCAATCGACCCTGCTCTCCGTCGATAAGGCACTTTCGATCGTCGAGTTGCTGATGCGGCGCGCCGAGCCGCTTTCGGCCCGGGCGATCGCCGAGGAGGCGGGCATCAATCGGACGACGACGCACCGATTGCTCAACGCGCTGATCCACCGCGGCTGGATCGAGAAGCCGCCGGGGACGGCGTCGTACCGACTCGGTCTGAAGTTCGTTGCGCTCGCCCACGTTGGGTCGATCGGCCGCAGCTTCCTTGAGGAGGTGCGACCGGCGATGGAGCACCTGTCGCGGCTGTCGCGCGAAACGGTTCACCTTGGGGTGCTCGACGGCTACGAGGTGCTCCACGTCGACAAGATCGAGAGTCTGGAGCGCGTCGGCATCGCGTCCAAGGTTGGCAGCCGCGGGGTCCCGCACACAACAGGACTGGGCAAGGCGCTGCTCGCGGCCAGTCCGGACGATTTCCTCGACGATTACCTGACCTATGCCGCCAGTGAGGACGGGCCGATCCGCGTCGTCGATCCGGCGGCATTCCGGGCCGAGATCGCGCGGACGCGCGAACGCGGCTACAGTGTCGACGACGAAGAAGATTCGATCGGCGTTCGTTGCCTCGGCGTTGCGGTGCTCGGGGCGGGCGGTTCGCCGCTTTTCGCGATTAGTCTGACCGGTCCGTCGCCGCGTTTCACGCGCGAGCGTGTCGCGGCGTACGCGCCCGAGGCGATGGCATCGGCGCGGGCTCTCTCCCGACAACTCGGTTGGGAACCCGCGGGGGAGACGACAGAAGGACGAGACGGATCAACAAGCGGAAAGACGTGAGAGATGCTGCCCCTTTTCCGTATCGCGGGCGAGGGGTTGGGGGTAGGGATCCTTTGACTGACGAGAATCAACTCATCGCGATCATGCGCGAGAAGCTCTATGTCTCCGTCGTCTCCGACGTGCTCGATCACCAGGGCCTGCTGGATCAGGCGATGTCGGCACGGTTGCGTCCGATCGCGCCGACGATGCGCGTCGTCGGCCGCGCTCACACCGTCCTGACCGCCGACATCTACGAACGTCCTGCCGAACCGTACCGGTTGGAGATCGCCGCCGTTGACGCCCTCAAACCGGATGACGTCATGGTCGGCTGCACCAACGGTTCGGAGCGGACTTGCTTCTGGGGCGAGCTCCTCTCGACCGCGGCGACCGCGCGGGGCGCCGCGGGCTGTGTGATCGATGGGCACACCCGCGACGCCCTGCGGATCGTCGAGATGGGATTCCCCGTGTTCTGCACCGGGTTCCGTCCGGTCGATTCCTCGTCCCGGGCAATCGTCATCGACTACGGCGTTCCCGTCCTCTGCGGCGGCGTCATCGTCCATCCCGGCGACATCATCTTTGGCGACTTCGACGGCATCGTCGTCATCCCCAAGGACCGCCTGGCGGAAACGGTCGAGAAAGCCCTCGCCAAGGTCGAGGGCGAGAACCACAGCCGTGACATGTTGCAGCAGGGCTACAAGCTCCGCGACGTCTATGACAAATTCGGAGTCCTTTAGGGGCTTCGAGCAGCGGTCAATCGCCAGCGCCGGGACGAGCGACCACGCCGTGGCCAAGCTCGAAGCCCGAAGCTCGAAGCTCGGAGCTAATGCATGGCACTTCGGATCGGAATCGACACGGGCGGTACGTTCACAGACCTCGTCGGCTACGACGACGAGGCGAATGCGTTCGTCTACGGGAAGCAGTCCTCGACGCCACACCGGCCCGCGGATGCCCTTGCCGCGGTGCTTACAGAGGCTGGTGCAGGCGAGCGACCGGTCCATAGCGTCGTGCTCGGCACCACGGTGGCGACGAACGCGGTTCTGACCCGGCGAGGGGCGCGGGTCTGCTTCGTCACAACGGCCGGCTTCGAGGACGTGCCCTACATCGGCAGGCTCGATAAGGAGGAGCTCTACAACCTCCACTGGCAGAAACCGGAGCCGCTCGTCGCCCGCCGCGACTGCATCGGCGTCGAGGAGCGCGTCGCCCACACGGGCGAGGTCTTGACGCCGCTCGACGACGCAAAGCTGGGCGAACTTACAGCGTTCATTGCGCATCGGTTGAATGGCAAAGGCGGCGATCTCGCCGTCGCCGTCAGTCTTCTCTTCTCGTATCTGGCGCCGGAGCACGAGCGGCGGATCAAGGCGGCGTTGCAACAGGCGTTCCCCGATCTCTCGATCTCGGTCTCCCACGAGATCGCGCCCACCTGGCGCGAGTACGAGCGGAGCAGCACGACGATCGGCGACGCCTACGTGAAGCCGGTTCTCCGTGGCTACGTCGCCGGTGTCCGCGACACCCTCGACAAGCTGGGCGTTCAGGCACCGGCCAGCATGTTGAAATCGAACGGAGGCCACCTCCTCGTCGAGCAGGCCGATGCCCAGCCGGCGCAGTTCCTCCTCTCCGGGTTGGCTGGCGGTATCGTCGCGGCACGCCACTATGCACGTGTAGCGGGTGTCGAAAACGCCTTCTCGCTCGACATGGGCGGGACGAGTGCCGACATCGGGACGATCCAGGCCGGACGCGAACGGTACGTCGCCGAGTTCAACGTCGGCTTCGGCATCCCGGTGACAGTACCGTGTGTCGATGTTGCCACCCTCGGTGCCGGTGGCGGCAGCATTGCCTGGATCGACAAGGGTGGACTGCTCCAGGTCGGCCCGCGGAGTGCCGGAGCCGAACCGGGTCCGATGTGCTATGGCCGTGGCGGTACTGAACCGACCGTCACCGATGCCAATCTGGCGCTCGGCCGCCTCAACCCGGCCTATTTCCTCGGCGGTCGCGTGCCGCTCGATCCCTCACCCGCGTTACCGGCGCTCGCCAGGCTGGGACAGGCGCTTGGTGCTCCGGAGGCCGACGCCGTCGAGGTCGCCGCGCACGCGATCGTCGAGACGGCGAACGAGAACATGGCCAACCAGATCAAGTTGATCTCGGTCGATCGGGGGCTCGACACGCGCGAGTTCGCGCTCATCCCCTTCGGCGGCGCCGGACCGACCGCGGCCAGTGCCTGCGCCCGCCTCCTCGGAATCTCGACCGTGCTGGTGCCGCCACACCCCGGTCTTTGCTCCGCTTTCGGCGCACTGGCGGCGAATTGGCGGGTCGATCGCGTCTGGACCGTCTTCGGCCGCTCGACCAACCTCAACGTTGCCTCCATAGCGGAACGACTGGAAGCACTGACCGCCGAAGCGATCCAGGAACTGCGCGACGACGGCTTCACCGGCGAGCCTGTCATTCTCCGTAGTGTCGACATGCGCTACGCCGGACAGAACTACGAGCGGGAAGTCTCGTTACCGGAGGGGCCATTCACCGCCGCGACGGCCGAGGAGATGGTCGGCCGCTTCGCCAAGGCCCACGACGAGTTCTACGGCTTCTCCCTCGAAGGCGAACCGGTCGAGTTCGTCAACCTCCGCATCGTCGCAATCGGCCCGTCCGACCTAAGCGCCACTTCGACACCGATCGCCGCTGATGGCACACCGGAGCCGATCGCCAAACGCCCCGTCGCCTTCCGCGGCACCGGCTTCGTGCCGACTCCCATCTACCGACGTGAGTCGCTGCCGTCAGGCTTCGCCCTGGATGGTCCGGCGATCATCGAGGAACCCGATTCCACGACCGTGGTTCATCCCGGCGACACGCTGCGCGTCCGGCCGGATGGATTGATGGAACTGACCGTCGGACGGTGAAGAGGTTCGTTCCCCCTCTCCCGAGGCCGGGAGAGCGGACAGGGGGTGAGGGCTATGACTCAAGACCTGACCAATTGCACGGCGATCGAGATCGCTGCGCTGATCCGAAACCGAGCCATCTCACCGGTCGAGTCGACGCGGTTCTTCCTGGAGCGCATCGAACGCATCGACCCTCAACTCAACGCCTTCATCTCAGTCACGGCCGACAAGGCGCTGGCGCGAGCCCGGGACGCCGAGCAGCAGGTGATGGCCGGTGACGGTACGGAACTTGGCCCCTTCCACGGCGTACCGATCGCGATCAAGGAGCTGGCGAACGTCGCCGGCGAGCGGAGCACTGGCGCCTCGGGGGCATTCGCGAACCGGATGGCCGAGGAGGACGACGAAGGCATTGCCCGTCTCTTCCGGGCCGGAGCGATCATGCTCGGGAAAACCAACTCCCCCGAGTTCGGGCTGAACGCGACGACCGAAGACGGGATCTTCCCGCCGACGAGGAACCCCTGGAACACCAATCACAGTGCCGGCGGATCCAGCGGCGGCTCCGGCGCGGCCCTGGCGGCTCGTCTCGTCCCGTTCGCCGAGGGCAGCGACGGCGGGGGCTCGATCCGCATCCCGGCATCGGCGTGTGGACTCGTTGGGTTGAAGCCTTCCCGCTGCCGTGTGCCGTCGGCACCGCACGCGGGTCTGATCGTCGAGGGCTTCGCGTCGTCCGGCCCGATGGCGCGGACGGTGGCCGACGCCGCCCTCGGACTCGACGTCATGGGCGGTCCCGCCGTCGGCGATCCGTTCCGGACCGAGCTGCCGGCGAAGTCGTTCTCCTCGGCGATCGGCGAGACGCTCCCCAAGCTGCGAATCGCCTGGACGGCGACGAGTCCGACCGGACCGGTCGATGCGGAGGTCGCTGCCGCCGTTGAGCGAACGCGAGATGCGTTGAGCGATCTCGGTCACGAGCTTGTCGAGGGATTCCCCGAGATGAGCGGACTCTGGCCCCTCTGGCCCACGATCGCCAATGCCTTTACGGCGTCGATGGACATCGAGAACCCCGATCTCCTCGGGCCGCACGCACGCTCGTCCTGGGACGACGGCATCGGGATCTCAGCCCGCGACTACATCCGCGCCCGGAACGACGTCTACACTCTCACCCGCCGCATCCTCGCCTGGTTCGATGACTATGACGTGCTCGTCTGTCCGACGTTGACCCGCCCGCCCGTACCGCTCGGCGAGCTGAACAAAGTCGGTCAGGAGGTTTGGGACCTGCTGGCGGAGTACATCCCGTTTACCTACTGGGTCAACATGACCGGTCAGCCGGGCATCTCGCTCCCGCTCGCCTGGTCCAAGAACGGTCTCCCGATCGGCGTCCAGATCGTCGGCCGCCAACTCGACGAGCGAACGCTGATCACGCTCGCCGCGCAGCTGGAACAGATCTTCCCGTGGGCCGATCGTCGACCACCGGTGAGCTAATGCCTCCTTGGGCAAGGATCCGAGATGCCTAGCCGACGGGAAATAGAAGTCCTGATCTCGCGCTTGCCGCGTCTGCGCTGCGGTTACGACCGAGCCGTCATTCCCAGCTCGGGTCTCTACTTCTTCTTCGAGGATACAGAGTCTCCGGACCAGATCGTTCGCGTCGGGACGCACCGGGCCGATGGCGGCCTCAGACGTCGGCTCAGGCACCACTTCCGAGGAAATCGCCGCGATTCGGTCTTTCGCCGACACCTCGGGAGCGCCGTGCTGTTCGATGACAATCGTCTGGCAGATTGGATGGATCGGAAGTCGGCCAAGCTGCCCGACGTCGAGGCCGAGGTTAGCCGTATCCTCTGCGATCACTTCGAGTTCTCAGTCTTGTTCGTCGAGGACATGCACGATCGACTCAAGACCGAGGCTGCTCTCATCGGCGCGCTTGCCCGGGAGCCTCGCATGTCCGACCAGTGGCGCGGACTGCGTGCGGCACGCTCCGTCATTCACCAGGCTGGCCTGTGGAACGTAGACCGCGTTGATTCCTCTGACCCGGTCGATCTGGACAAGATCGAGCACTGGGTTCAGCGCGCAATGCCTACCATCCCTGATCGTCTCAAGCAGTCGCTTACAGACTGAGGAGTATGCGATGTCTGCAACCGCTACCATTGACACCGTCACCCTCAACATCATCCACAACGCGCTGACGAACATCGCGTCCGAGATGGCGCTCGTCATGCT
This sequence comes from Thermomicrobiales bacterium, assembly GCA_034667245.1. Classification (GTDB taxonomy): domain Bacteria; phylum Chloroflexota; class Chloroflexia; order Thermomicrobiales; family UBA6265; genus DATBFX01. The sequence continues at coordinate 7,098 of JAXDKI010000262.1, forward strand.
GAAGACGAGCTACTCGACGATCTTCAACGAGGGGCTCGACTTCACGACCGTGCTCCTCGACAAGCACGGCGACCTGATCGCCGAGAAGAACTACACCCCGTCGATGATGGGGGCGATCCCCCACACGGTGAAGTGGGCGGTCGACGAGAAGGGGATCGAGCACTTCCGCCCCGGCGACGTGCTCGTCCACAACGACTGCTACCGCGGCGGCTGTCATCTCCCCGAGCACATGATGATGCGCCCCGTCTTCGTCGGCGATCGCCTCTTCGGGTTCGCCGGCAACATCGGGCACGTCGCCGAGATCGGCGGCAAGGCTCCCGGCTCCTTCGCGGCCGACGCGACTGATGTCTACCAGGAAGGATTGCGGCTGCCGCCGGTCAAGCTGATCGACCGCGGCGAGTACGTTGAAGATGTCTGGCGGATCATCCTCTCGAACCACCGCACGCCGCACAACACCTGGGGCGACTTCCACGCCATGATCGGCTCACTGGAAACCGCCGAGCGCCGCATCCGCGAACTCGCCGAGCGTTACCCGGTCGATCTGATCGAGCGGGCGACGGCCGACCTGATGGACTACTCGGAGCGGCGGCTGCGCGCGGAGATCGCCGAACTCCCGGACGGGGAGTACTCCGCCACCATGCTGGTCGAGGACGACGGTGTGACGCCCGACCCATTCAGGGTCAGCGTCACCATCGTTATTCGTGGCGACGAGATCATCGCCGACTTTACCGGGAGCGATCCCCAGGTGCGCGGACCGATGAACTGCACCGTGGTCGTCGTCGCTTCGGCAATCTACAACGCCGTCTTCTCGATGGTCGATCCCCACACGACCATTCCGCGCAACTCCGGCTGCTACCGGCCGATCAAGTTCATCGCCCCGGCCGGTAGCGTCGTCAACGTCGTCCACCCCGGTCCCTGTGTCGGCGGCAACACCGACCTGCAACCGAAGCTGATCGATCTCCTGTTCAAGGCGTTCAGCCAGGCCGTGCCCGATCGTGCCGCCGCGGCGAGTGGTGGGAGCTCCAGCAACTTCCTGTTCGGCGGCATCCACCCGGAGACCGGCGTCTACTACACCAATTACCACTTCGATGGTCACGGCACCGGCGGCACCGCCCGCAAGGACGGGAACAACGGCGAGATCACCCGCCACTCGAACTGCCGGAACACGCCGATCGAGGTCTTCGAGGGCCGCTACCCCTTCCGCACCCTGGAGTACCGGTTGATGCCCGACTCGGGCGGACCCGGCGAACACCGCGGCGGGCTGGCGACGACCAGGACGCTGGAGGTCACCGCCGACGAGATCACCCTCAGCTGCCTCTTCGACCGGGCGAAGATCCCCGGCTGGGGACTCTTCGACGGCAAGGACGGCGGTCTCAGTAAACTCCTCGTCAAGCGCAAAGGCGACGACACTTTCCGCACCTTCGTCGAGGCCTACAGGACCGTCTCCCCCACCAAGTTCACCAACGTCCTTCTCAAGCGCGGCGACATCGTCCGCTACCAGACCCCTGGTGGAGGCGGCTACGGTGACCCGCTCCGGCGTGACCCTCAGTCCGTCCTGACCGACGTTCGCAACGGTTGGGTCTCGATCGACGCCGCCCGCGCCGAATATGGCGTCGACATTGCTGACACCGGCGACGACTACCAGCTCGACGAGGCGGCGACGACCGCGCTGAGGAGCGCCAACCATGGGTGAGTGGGTCGAGATCAAGCGCACCTGGCACGACACCGCCCTGACCAACTGCACCCTCTGTGGTCGCCTTGTCCCCAGAATGGTCTGGACGGTCGAGTTCGACGGTCAGCGCCTCCCCTTCTGCAACGAGGAGTGCGAGGGGTTGTACCGAACCTACTGGCTGCCGAAGTACGGGACGGCGAAACAGAGAGGCGAGATCGCGTCGTAGGGGCGCACCGCCCTGCGCCCCTACGACGCTACGAAACGGCAACGCTGCGGTGGTGGAATCATGGAA
>JAXDKI010000263.1:0-5355 GCA_034667245.1 Thermomicrobiales bacterium
ATGACATGCTGGCTCTCCCGCTGTGGCCGACGCCGGTCGCCCGTTCTCGCGTGGAGGTGCGGACGTTCTTCTGCCACCCCCTGATGTCTTCGCACGCCCAGTTGTCCAAGGACGTCCGTGCTTGTCGACAGCTATTGTCAGGTATTCGATCAAGATATAGAGTAGTCCGAATGGGTGGTCACCCGTGAGTACCGACAGGAGCCGAGGACCTTGAAAGACGTTCCGCCGATCGATTGGTTACACGACTGGGATGACGCGTTCGAGCGTGCGCGGGCCGAGAACAAAGTCGTCCTCATCGACGTCGAGAAGGACAACTGAATCGGCTGTGAGTTGCTGGATACCGTGACGTATCCAGATCCCGCCGTTCGTGCCGTCATGCACGCGAGATTCGTCGGGCTCAGGCTCGACCACCTTGATCCACGGGTACGACAGCTCAATCTGATTTGGCTGCCCACGCTCTACATTGCCGACAAGCGCCAGGTCGTCCACTACCGCTCGGTCAACTCTCTGCCGCCCGAGGATCTGCTCGATGTGCTGGATCTGGGCGAGGCGCACGCCCGCTTGAAGGAAGGAAAACACGAGATTGCCGATCGCCTTTTGACAGAGGCGCTGCAACGCCGCCCGCGCGGACCGCTGACCGACGAACTCCTCTACTGGTTGGCCATCGCGCGGTACTTTGCCGGTCATCACGACCACGCTGCGCGTGATGCCATCTGGCAGCGCCTCAAAGACGAGTATCCCGATTCGATCTGGACACATCGGATCCCGTAGACGTTCGCACCGACCATCTCGAAAGGAATAGACGATGACACTGATTGACGAGCTGAAAATGCTCAGCAATGACTACGCTGCGCGTCGGATCTCTCGCCGCTCCCTCGGCAGGCGGGCTGCCGCGCTCGGTCTTTCCGCTGCTTGGACCGCCGCGCTGGCGAAGGGGGCGACCGCCGCACCGGCACCGACGTGGCGTACGACGGACAGGCTCTCTCAGGCCGACAAGGCAACGACGTTCATCGTCGCCGTCGAAGGCGACATCGACACCTTCGACCCGGCCTTTACGGTCAACTCGAAAACCGCGCAGACCATCATCCAGAACACCTTCGACCAACTGACGCAGTATCAGGTCGTGGATCGGACCGCACCCGACGGCACTCCCTACACCACGGTCGACACCGAGCAGATCATCGGCATGCTCGCCGAGTCGTGGACAGCCGACGGCGCCAACCTCATCTTCACGCTCCGAGAGGGAGCCACCTACAGCAACGGCGATCCCGTCGACTCCACCGCCTGGCTTACCGGCTACCAACGGGTTCTCGAAACCGGCGGTATCTCGCAGGCCCTCCTTCAGATGGGCGGTGGCGTCTCTGGACCCGATGCCGTCTCGGCACCCGATCCGAAGACTTTCGTCATCGCGATGTCGCAACCCAATTCGTTGATCCCGAAGAACAACGTCATGCACAACACCAGCGCCCTCAATCCGAAGGAGCTGGGGGCCCACACGACCGAATCCGACCCCTGGGCCAAGGACTACTTCAAGCAAAACCTCGGCACCGGCAATGGGCCGTACAAGCTCGATGCCTACAAGCCGGGTGACTCAATCACGCTCGTCGCCAACAGCAGCTATTACGGCGAGCAGCCGTCCTTCACGACCGTCATCCTCAAGATCGTTCCGGAGCCGGTTCAACGCGTCCAACTCCTCCAGAAGGGAGACGTCGATTTCGCGACGCTCCTTCCGATCAAGGAGTACGAGTCGCTCAAGGCCGATCCCAACCTGAAGACGCTTTCGATCCCCTCGCGAATGCTGACGCTCTTGGAGCTGAACGGGACGATTGCGCCATTCGACAATAAACTCGTCCGCCAGGCGGTCGCCTTCGCGACGCCCTACCAGTCGATCATCGACGTGATCTACAAGGGGCAGGCGGCCAAAGCGAGCGGCATCATCCCCAACGGTATGCCGACGAGCGACCCGACGACCTCACCCTACGTCGAGGACGTCGAGCAGGCGAAGGCACTGCTGGAGCAGGCCGGCTTCCCGGAAGGGAATGGGTTACCAGAGATCAAGCTCAGCATACGCACAGGCGACGAAGGGTGGGAGCGGATCGCATTCCTCGAGCAAGCCGCGTTGAAGCGGATCGGCATCGACCTGAAGATCGAGCCGCTCGCCTACGCCTCGTACAACGAGCTGCAACAAGGCGGCAAGCTCCAGTTCTCGGTCAGCGAGTTCCTCGCCTGGGTCAACGATCCGTTCTATCAACTCTTCTGGACGGCGGTCTCGACCAGCCCGGTCAACTTCCCGCGTTTCACCAGCGACCGCGTCGACGAGCTCGTCAACCAGTTCACCCTCGCTCCGGATGGCCCGGAGCGCGAGGCCGCCAGTAAGGAAGCCCAGACAATCGTCAACGACGCCAGCAACTATATTGCCCTCTGCCAGCCGAACTGGACCGTCTTTACCCGCGCCGATGTCGACGGCTATGTCTACTACAACGACGAGCTGCCGCGGTACGCCCGATTCAAACGGACCACGTAGGGCTGCCACGGGACACACCTCGCCATGAGGCCGGGCTCTCCCGCGCATTCGCCACCAATACCGAATGCGCGGGGGAGTCTGGATGTTGTGGCAATGTGTGTCGCTGAACGGCAATCGTTCTATGCGACCAGTGGCGCTTGCCCGGTGGCGGCGGTCATGATCCGCTCCTCGGTCGCCTCCGCACGCGGGATGTCGGCGGCGATCCGGCCCTGACGCATCACGAGCACGCGGTGGCTCATGCCGAGGATCTCGGGGAGCTCCGAGGAGACCATGATGATCGCGACGCCTTGCTCGGCGAGGTGCGCGATCAAGGCGTGAACCTCGGCCTTGGCGCCGATGTCGATGCCGCGGGTCGGTTCGTCCAGAATCAGCACCTTCGGTTCGGTCGCGAGCCAGCGCGCGATCACCACCTTTTGCTGGTTGCCGCCGGAGAGAGCCCGCACACGCTGCTCCATCGACGGCGTCCGAATCCGGAAGCTGTCGATGTAGCCGGAGACGAGCGAGCGTTCTCGCGCCCGCGACGGGAAGGCCGGCGACCCGAGGCGGGTCAACACCGGCAGCGAGATGTTCTCCCGGACCGCCATCCCGAGAAAGAGCGCCTGCAGCTTGCGGTCCTCCGGCACCAGACCGATGCCGAGACGGACCGCGTCGCGCGGCGACCGGATGCGGACCGGTTTCCCGTCGAATAGGATCTCGCCGCCATCCAGCCGATCGGCACCGAAGATCGACCGCATCAACTCGGTCCGACCGGAGCCGACCAGGCCCGCCACGCCGAGGATCTCACCGGGGCGGACGGCGAAGCTGACGTCCTCCAGCACACCGGTCCGTCGCAGACCGCGCACCTCAAGGCGCACCGGTCCGTACGATTCGGGCGCCCGGACGAAGAGGTCGGAGAGATCGCGGCCGACCATCATGCCGATCAACCGCTCGTGTGTCGCCTCTTCGATCGGGATGGTGCCGACGAGCCGCCCGTCGCGCAGCACCGTCACCCGTTGCGCGATGGCGAAGACCTCCTCCAGCCGGTGGGAGATGTAGATGATCGCGACGCCGCGCGCGCGGAGCGAGGCGATGATGCCGAAGAGGGTGGCAGTTTCCTTCGCCGTCAGGGAGCTGGTCGGTTCGTCGAGGATCAGGACGCGGACGTTCGTCGCGAGCGCGCGGGCGATTTCCACCATCTGCTTTTGGGCGACGCTGAGGGTGCGGACGAGCGTCTTGGCACCGACCCGGGCGCCGACGCGCTCCAGCAACTCGGCTGTCCGGCGCCATAACTCCGGCCAATCGACCTTGCCGGGCACCCAAGGGTGCCGGGGGAGATCGCCGAGGAAGATGTTCTCCCCGACGCTCAGGGCGTCGACCAGACTCAGCTCCTGGTAGATGATGCCGACGCCGAGCTCCTGGGCACGGCGCGGACTGCTGAGCACGACCGGCTGATCGTCGATCTCGATCACGCCCTCGTCGGGGTGGATCGCCCCTGCCAGGACCTTCATCAGGGTCGACTTGCCGGCACCGTTTTCGCCGATGACCGCCAAAACCGCGCCGGGGTAGGCAGAGATGGAGACGTCGTCGAGCGCGTGCACGCCGGGGAAGCGTTTGTGGATGTTGCGGGTCACCAGAATCGGGTCGAGGTCGGTCATCCTTGGGGCGCTCTCGGAGGAGACGGCGCGAGCCGGGAAAGCGCTCCTCCCCAGCTCGCGGTGTCGCGACGCGCTACTTGGTGTAGGTCGTCAGGTTGTCCTTGGTGACGACGGTCACGCCGGTGTCGATGTTCGTGCAGCTGGGCGTCGCCGCGCCGGTCAGGATGTCGTAGGCCCACTGGATCGAGAGGACGCCCATCTGGACCGGCCGCTGCACCATCGTCGCGTCGAGGATACCGTCCTTGATCCCGGCGACGGTCTCGGCGAGGTCGTCGAAGGCGACGATCTTCAGCGTGCCAATCCGATCCGAGAACTCCGGCCCGCGGATCACCTGGGCGAGGGTTGGACCACCGGTCGCACTCATGCAGGCGATCCCGTTGAGATCGCCGTGGGCGCGCAAGAGCGATTCGCTGACGCTGAGTCCCTTGGCGAGGTCGTCGTCGGTGGCGACCGTGTCGACGATCTCGATCCTCGAGCCGATGCCCTCTTTCAACCCCTCGATCCGCTGATTGAGATTGAGCGCGCCGAGACCGCCGGTGATGATCCCGATTTTGCCCGTCCCGCCGAGCAGCTCGGAGAGGGTCTGGCCCTGGACGGTGCCGGCGGTCTTGTTGTCGGTACCGATGTAGATGACCCGCTGGCTGTTCGGCGAGTCGGAGTCGAAGGTCATTACCAGGATGCCCTTGCTGACCGCATCGGCGATCACCGGCTCGACCGAGGTCGGTTCGTTCGGGGAGATGACGATGGCGTGGACCTGCTTGCGGACCAGGTCCTCGATCATCTGAACCTGGATGGCGGGATCGCCGGTCTGCGGCACGACCCATTGGAAGTCGACGCCGAGCTCCTTCGCCTTCTGGTCGGCACCGATCCGGCAATCCTCAAAGAAGGGGTGGACCAGTTTCGGCACCAGCGCCACGGAGATCTTCGTGCCGGCCGCGACCGGCGTCACCGTGATCGTCGGCGCCGGGCCGAGGCAACCAGCGGTCGGGGTCGCCTCTTGGGCCAGCGCCCGCCACGACGCACCATACCCCGCGAACGCGACCGCAGCGCCTCCGGCGGCCAACCCGCCCAGCATCCGCCGCCGGCTGAGACGACCAGACGATCTCGACGTGTCCATGCTCACGACCTCCTCCTCCCGTCCTTCGATCGGCGAGCCGTTTCGTGGGATTCGATATCGCGCCGCCGACGGCAAAGCCG
>JAXDKI010000264.1:0-4649 GCA_034667245.1 Thermomicrobiales bacterium
CCGCCGTCCGCGGCGTCGCCCTCGGTCTCACCGTCGTCGATCCCGCCTTGATCGTCGCCGCCGGAGTCCACAACCACAGCCGCTCGCCAGCCGAAGCGACGATCCCCGCCGGCGAGCCGCTGACGACGCGCGAGCGCGAGGTGTTGGAGTTGGTCGCCTCCGGCCTGCCGAACAAGACGATCGCCCGCCAACTGGGCATCAGCGAGCACACCGCCAAATTCCATGTCGGCTCGCTCCTCGCCAAACTCGGCGCCGCCAGCCGCACCGAGGCCGTCACGATCGCGACGCGCCGTGGCTTGCTGGCGGTGTAAGATCGCGGCTGGGCGTAACACGGGCTCGTGACGACATGAGAGGGGCAGAAGCTTGAGCGGCGTCAAGTAATTCGACCACGTCGCGATCGCCGTCCGCAGCATTGACGAGTCGCGGCAGGCCTTCGAGGGGATTTACGGGGCGCGATCCCTGGGGCAGAAGGAGAACGCGGAGCAGCAGTACATCGTCGCCTACTGTTATCAATCGACCAGCCTGCATTGAGATCGAACGCATTCTCGTCGCGGCCAAGTATTACAGCCGCACATCGCCCGACTCGGACTGGAATCTCTCCGGTCCACGCTTGCCGGGCCCCCTCGACGCAAAGAAGTGAGCCGTTTCACGAGACCGGAGCGGCGCATTGAGGACGCTCTGGACCACTCCTCGCCACGACATGCTGGCTCATCCGCAAACCTGGTAATTCGGAGGTAGGCTCGGCGATGAACGCTCCGGGACCGGGCGGCGGTAGGCCCATCGGTAGCCGGGCGGGCGGGGGATCAGGTGCCTGGGGGCGAGCACGTCGGTGAGCAAGGCCTCCACCTTCGCCGTGACGGTGGCCTTGAGGGGCGCCGGGATAACCGTCGGCATGGCGGTCTCCGGTGGTCGGATCAGCGTGGAGTCATAGGCGACAATAGGCGCAGCAACTTCGCAGATTCACTCGTTCTACGCCATGTGCGGCCCGTACGGGGCATCAGCAGTGTAGCGAGGGAAGGAAGGATATGACGCTTAAACGGATGGACAACGTTTTGATCGTGGTCGAAAACCTTGAGGCTGCGAAGGCGTTCTTTATCGAGCTCGGTATGGAGTTGGAGGGTGAGACGACCGTCGAGGGTCCCTCGGTAGATCGTCTCATCGGCCTCCAGGACGTCCGTTCTACCCTTGCGCTGATGCGCACTCCGGACGGCCACGGACAGATCGAGCTGGACAAGTTCCACACGCCGGAAGCGATCAGAACTGGCCCCGAGAACGTTCCGGTGAACGCACTCGGGATCCGCCGCATCATGTTCGCCGTCGATGACGTCGACGACGTCGTCGCGCGCCTGTGCGCCCACGGCGCCGAACTGGTCGGAGAAGTGGTGCAGTACGAGGACACGTATCGGCTCTGCTACGTCCGCGGCCCCGAGGGCATCATCGTCGGGCTTGCCGAGCAGCTCGGGTAAGGCGTTTCCGCCTCTGGACTGGCTTGGCGGCAAGCGAGACTCGGGTTGGCAAACAGCCGTTCACGGGCGTAAAAAATTGTTCGAGCCGACCCCTCCGGCCTTCGGCCTCCGGGGCGGCTCAACTCCATCGTTAGGCAGCCCGATGAGTGAGCAATCCGATGCGCGCGGTGCCGGTCAACGTCATGATGCGGCGGCCGACGCTCTTTGGTGTTCCGGCAATGCCGATTCTGCCTGCGCCGCTGGCAGTCCGGCGCGCTCACGTGGAGGAGGCTGGAGCTTTGGCGGCGCTCTTGGGTCAGGCGTTTGAGGCTGAGAGTTGGGATGCGGCGGGTACCGAGCGTGAGCTGTTCTGCGACGAGACGGTGAGGGCGACGTTGGTGGTCGCGGAAGAGGGGCGGCTGGTTGCGACGGCTTCGTTGCAGGTGCGTCCCGACGTTCCGGAGTGTGGTTGGGTGCGTTGGGTTGCGACGGATCTGGATCGGCGTCGGGAGGGCTTGGCGCGGGCCTTGGTTATCGGTGTGCTTGCGATGGCGGGGCAAGCGGGATGTCGGGAAGCTCGTCTTCGTACGCAGACCTATCCGTTGGCGGCGATACCGTTGTATGTGCAGTTGGGTTTCGAGCCACTTGTGACGGGCGATTCGGAACGCGAGGTGTGGGAGCGGGTGATCAGGCTTCTGAGCGGCAATGGATCATCGATAGGTATATAGCGTGATAGGATGTCCGTACGATTGATGATGAAGCACCATAAACTGCAGTAAACACCGATAAGTAAAAAGTGCTATTTATACAGCCTCTTAATTCCTTAGCGTGCATCTACGTTGAAATCGGGACGATGCCCTCTTATTGGCCCCACACAGCCAAGAGCACCCGTGGCAGAGCGAGACGTCCTCTGGGCGAAGTGCGGCTGTAGTACCAAGCGGGTTGCTGGCAGTGTAAGATCGACGCACGAAGCAACACGGGTTGGCGACGACATGGGAGGGGCGACAGGGTGACGGGTGTCAAGAAGATCGACCACGTCGCGATCGCGGTCCGCAGCATCGACGAGTCGCGCAAGGCGTTCGAGGGGATCTACGGGGCGACATACCTGGGGCAGAAGGAGAATCCTGAGCAACAGTACATCGTCGCCTACTTCCTGATGGGCGAATCGCTGATCACGATGCTCGAAGGCACCACCCCGGAGAGCTTCGTCACCCAGCACATCGAGAAGCGCGGCGAAGGGATCCAGCACATGGGCGTGGAGGTCGACGACCTCGACACCTTCCTCGCCCACGCCGAATCCCTCGGCGCCCGCGTCTCCAACAAACGCACCCTCGACGGCATCCGCAAGGAAGCGCTCATCTCCCCGAAGAGCGCCTTCGGCATCATCCTCCAGCCGATCGAGTGGCTCGGCGACCTCCGCGACGAGCCCCACCACGAGCGCATCATCAAAGCCGGCGGCCTCTGAACGAGCCGATCAGTAAGCGAGCCGGTGGAGCGCCGCCGCCAGCACCTCGATTCCCGCCGTGCAGTGCTCGATCGACGAGAACTCGTCCGGCGTGTGACTCCGTCCGTCCCGGCTCTGGACGAAGATCATCGCCACCCGCGCCAGCTCCGCCATCCGCTGGGTGTCGTGGACCGCGCCGCTCGTCATCGTCAGCGTCGGGATCCCCTGCGCGCGCGCCGCATCTTCGATCAGCGCGACCACGTCGGCATCGCAGATGATCGGCGCCAGCTCGAGCGTGTTCTGGAAGCTCACCTCCAGGTCACGCCGCGCCGCGACCTCCTTGACCAGCGCTTCGTGGCGCGCATAGAGGAGCTCGCGCTGCTCGGGATCGGGATGCCGGGCGTCGATCGTGAACCTCACCCGCTCGGGAACGATCGCCGGACCGTTCGGATCGACCTCCATCCAGCCGCAGGTCGTCACCGCCGGCCGCCCCATCCGATGCGCGGTGTTGATCACCCCGCTGATGATCTCCGCCGCGCCCGCCATCGGATCGCGCCGCAGATCCATCGGGAACGCCCCGGCGTGGTTCGCCGTCCCCCTCAACTCGACCACCAAATGGCGAATGCCCGTGATCGCCTGCACCACCCCGACCGGATAGCCCGCCTGCTCCAGGATCGGCCCCTGCTCGATGTGCAGCTCGACAAACGTCTCGATGTCGTCCCGCTTGGCCTCCGGGATGCGCGCCGGATCGAGCCCGATCGCCCGCATCGCCTCGGCGACGCTCTCCCCCCCGTAGCCCCGCGTCTGCTCGGCATCGTCCGGTCCAATCGCCCCGGTGATCCCCCGCGATCCCCAGAACTGCGCGGACGGAAAGCGACTCCCCTCCTCCTCGCAGAACGCCACTGCCTCCAGCGTCCGCTTCGGCTGCCCAAACTGCTCCTTCAGCGTCCGGATCGCAATCAGCGCCCCTAATGCCCCGAGCGCACCGTCATACCGCCCTCCCGGCCGCTGCGAGTCAATGTGCGAGCCGGAGACGATCGCCTTCCCGCCCTCGCTCCCCTCCAATCGCCCCCAAACATTTCCAACCGCATCCCGCCTGGTCGCAAGCCCCGCCTCCTCGCACCAGGCCGCATACTGATCCGCCGCCGCCGCCCACTCCGGGTCATAAACCGTCCGCCAAACACCCGTCTCCCCGTACGCACCAAACCGCGCCAACTCCATCACGTATCGCTCGACGAGCGCCGGATCGACCTGCACACGTGCTGTTCCCACCACTGCCACTCCCATCCGTGATACGGCTATCCAACACGCGACGACTAGGCCCGACGAGGAGAGGTCCTTCAGTCATCCTGAGCGCCAGCGACGGACCTCTTTCCGATCCAAGATCCAACCGCGCCGCTCCGTGACCGGATGCACCACCGGTGCCCCGTCGTAACACGTCCAGCACCGCCTCGCAAGTGACACCGCCGCGCACCTACACAACATTCGCCCCCCGCAACCGCGCGATCTCCGCCGAACCGTACCCCAGCTCGCCCAGCACCTCCTCCGTATGCTCCCCCAACCTCGGCGGCGGGAGGCGGGCCGTCCCCGGCGTCTCGCTCAACTTGATCGCGATCCCGGGCATCCGGAACTGCGGGATGTCCGCACGCGGCAGATCGATCACAAGCTCCTGCTGCAGCACCTGCGGCAGACTCAGCACCTTGTCGATCGTGTTGATCGGACTGCACGGCACACCGGCCCGGTCCATGATCGCCGCCCAC
>JAXDKI010000265.1:0-13383 GCA_034667245.1 Thermomicrobiales bacterium
ACGCAATTGAGCGTACTTGGATTTGGTGGTCCAGCCCGTTGCGAAACGGATCCGCCGCGAAGCGGGTCCGCCGAATAACAGGGGTGGGACCGTTCGTTGAGGTGCAATCGAGTGGTGTTCTCGCAGAACCGGGCCGAGTGGTTCGGGAATAGCCGTGGCGATCTCCTCTCCGGGCTCGTCGTGGCGCTCGCGTTGATTCCGGAGGCAATTGCCTTCTCCATCATTGCCGGCGTCGATCCGAAGGTCGGGCTCTACGCCTCGTTCTCGATCGCCGTCATCATCGCGTTCACCGGCGGCCGACCGGGCATGATCTCCGCGGCCACCGGTGCGATGGCCCTGTTGATGGTCAGTCTCGTGAAAGAGCATGGGCTGCAGTATCTCTTTGCCACAACCATCGTCACCGGCGTGCTGCAAGTGATCGCCGGCGTCTTGAAACTCGGGCGCGTCATGCGGTTCGTGTCGCGCTCGGTAATGACCGGCTTCGTGAACGCGCTCGCGATCCTGATCTTTTTGGCGCAGCTCCCCGAGCTTCGCGACGTCAGCTGGCAGACCTATCCGATGGTCGCCGCCGGTCTGGCGATCATTTATCTCTTCCCCAGGGTAACCAAGGCGGTGCCGTCTCCACTCGTCTGTATCGTGGTGCTCACTATCGTGTCCGTCGCCCTCGGACTCGATCTGCGCACCGTCAAGGACATGGGCGAACTTCCCACGTCGCTGCCCATGTTTCTGATTCCCAACATCCCGTTCAACCTGGAAACCCTCGGCATCATCCTGCCGTATGCCGTCCCGCTCGCGGTCGTCGGTCTGCTTGAATCCCTATTGACCGCCTCGATCGTGGACGACCTCACGGACACCAAGAGCGATAAGAGCCGTGAGTGCGCCGGGCAGGGCATCGCCAATATCGCCACAGGGTTCCTCGGGGGCATGGCGGGCTGCGCGATGATCGGGCAATCGGTCATCAATGTGAAGTCCGGCGGTCGTGGCCGCCTCTCCGCCCTGGTTGCCGGCACCGTGCTGATCGTCCTGGTGGTCGGGCTGGGAGATGCGGTCGGACGCATCCCGATGCCCGCCTTGGTCGCCGTGATGATCATGGTCTCGATCGGCACTTTTAGCTGGGCCTCGATCAAGAATCTGCGTACGCATCCGCTGAGCTCCAGCATCGTCATGCTCGCCACGGTGATCGTGGTGGTGGCCACCCACAATCTTGCGCTCGGTGTGCTGCTCGGTGTGCTGCTGAGCGGGATTTTCTTTGCCTGGAAGATCAGTCAGATCTTCCAGGTGCAGTCGACGATCTCCGACGATGGACGGGTGCGCACCTATCAGGTTCATGGCCAGGTCTTTTTCGCCTCCGCTGATGCGTTCGGCGATGCGTTCGACTTGCAGGAGGCGCTCGACCGCGTCGTGATCGATGTCAGGCATGCCCATTTCTGGGACATCTCGGCAATCGCGGCACTCGACAAGGTGGTGCTCAAGTTCCGTCGCGAAGGGGCCACGGTCGAACTGATCGGGATGAACGACGCCAGTGCGACCATCGTCGACCGGTTGGCCATCCACGATAAGGGCGATGGGCTCGATCTGGTTCCTGGCCACTAGGAAACCGCCGACCAGGCGCAAGGAGGGCTGCCCCGATGACCGTTCTGGCTTGTATCGATGGTTCCCGGTACGCGGTGAGCGTCTGCAGCTACGCGGCGCGGGCCGCGTTGCGGCTCGGGGTCGGTGTGGAATTGCTGCACGCGATTGACCGACCGCTGGAAGGCGGGGAGGCAATCGACCGCTCCGGTCGCATGACGGTCGATATGGCGGAAGCAACCCTTGAAGAGTTCGCTCGGCTGAGCGAGGAGCGAAGCCGACTCGCGCAAGCGCAGGGGCGGCTCATCCTCGACCAGGCGGCGTCTTGGGTCCGGGCAGCCGGGGTCGAGACGGTGCGGGAACGACTCGTGTTTGGCGGACTGGTCGATAACTTGCGCGACCATGAGGTTGACGCGCGGCTCATCGTCGTTGGCAAGCGCGGTGAGGCCGAGAATCAAGCGGCCGCTCATCTGGGAAGCAATTTAGAGCGGGTGGTCCGGGCCAGTCATCATCCGGTTCTGATTGTTCCCCCGGAGCAGCGACCACTCCGCCGCTTTGTCGTCGCCTAAGATGGCGGACCAAGTTCGACCAAGGTGATTGATATCCTGACGCAGGAACCGCTGCTCCTCGACGCGGAGTGCCATCTGCTGATGGTGAGCGCTGCCGACGCCGAGCATCGGAGCCGGTTGGCAGCGGCAACTGCTCGCCTGCGCGACGCCGGCTACAGCGTGAACGAGGTGATGACCCCCGGCCAGGCAGATAAGGTGATTCTCGCGACGGTCCGGAACACGGATGCCGATCTTCTCGTTATGGGTGCCTATGGGCATGCACGGATACGGACGCTGATTATTGGTAGCACCACCACGGCCCTTCTGCGTGCGAGCATGGTCCCGGTTTTGGTCGTCCGGTAGACGGGCGCCCCTGGTGGGGGTAGAGCGGACGCGCGGCCGCTGGGGCCAGCGACAGCATTTCATGAACTGGTCTCAGGGACACCAAGATCAAACGGTGCGGGGATTCCCGTCCGTCTTCGCGTCTTGTATGCTCCTGCCACCCGCAACTCACCGTCGCAACCGCCCGCGACCAGATCATCCGGCGATGCCGGCGGAGGCATGGCATGATCACCTCCTGGCGGGAAAAGCGGACCGGGATCATCGCGCCGGAGGAGCGGTTGCCGTGGGGCGGCACGCTCGCACTCGGGTTTCAGCATGTTTTGGCGATGTTCGGGGCGACGGTGGTGGCGCCGCTGATCATGGGGTTCGATCCGAACCTGGCGATCCTCTTCTCGGGGATCGGGACGCTGATCTTCTTCGCGATCGTCGGCGGTCACGTCCCGAGCTATCTGGGGTCGAGCTTTGCCTTCATCGGCCCGGTCGGGGCGGTGGTCGGGACGAGCGCGGCGGGGACGTTCAACGCGGCGGACATCCCGAAGGCGCTGGGCGGAATCGTCGCCGCCGGGCTGATCTACACGGGGATCGGATTCCTCGTCTCCGTAATGGGCTCGGACTGGATCGATCGGTTGATGCCGCCGCTCGTCACCGGGGCGGTCGTGGCGATCATCGGGCTGAATTTGGCCGGGGCGGCGAAGGGGCTGGCGACGGCCGATCCGTTCCTGGCGATCCTGACGATCCTCAGCATCTTCGTGATCGGGCTCTACACGGGCGGACTGCTCGGACGCCTACCGATCTTGCTCGGGACGGTGATCGGGTATCTCGGAGCGTTAATCCTGGGTGGGACGTCGGTCGGGGGGCGGTCGTATGGTCTTTTTGACGTGCATGGGATCGACTTCACGCCAGTCAGGGAGGCGGCCTGGTTCGGCGTGCCGGACTTCGTCTCGCCCTCCTTTTCGTGGCGCGCGATCTCGCTGATCGGGCCGGTCGCGGTCGTGCTGGTCGCGGAGAACACGGGGCACATCAAGGCGGTCTCGGCGATGACCGGGCGGAATCTGATGCCGTACCTCGGTCGCGGGTTCATTGGCGACGGAGTGGCGACGATGGTCGCCGGGATGCGAGGCGGGACCGGGGTCACGACGTACGCCGAGAACATCGGGGTGATGGCGGTGACGCGGGTCTACTCGACGCTGATCTTCGTGATCGCCGCGCTGGTCGCGATCGTCCTCGGGCTCTCGCCGAAGTTTGGGGCGCTGATCGGGTCGATTCCGGGCGGTGTGCTCGGAGGCGTGACGACCGTGCTGTTTGGGCTGATCGCCGTGACCGGGGCGCGGATTTGGGTCGAGAACCGGGTCGATTTCACTCGCGGCGTCAATCTCTTCGTGGCCGCGGTCACGCTGATCGTGGGTGCCGCCGACTACACGATCCACTTCGGCGACTTCGAGCTCGGCGGGATCGCCCTCGGCACCTTCGGCGCGATCATCCTCTACCAGATCTTCAAGCACGCGCCAGGAAGCGGCGCATTCGAGGGATCGGCCGACGCGGCGACGCCAGTTGAGCCGTAAGATAGCCCTCTTTGCCGGGCCGACTGATCGGCCTGGACGCCACGAGACGGAGGGGGCATGACTGCGAATATGTTCCGGGCCGGTGTCGGTCGGGTCGATATCACGCCGCCGTTGACGGCGCCGCATGCGAGTTGGGGCGCGCAGGTCCACGTCCTGCCGGACGGGGTGGAGGCTGCGCTCTGGGCGACGGCGCTGGTGGTCGACGACGGGGCGACGATGGCGGCCTGGATCGACCTCGACATCGTGATCATCACCGGCGAGGAGGCCGAGGCGATCCGGACCGCCGTGGCGGGGACGCTCGGGATTCCGGCGGCGCAGGTGCGGGTGAGTGTGACCCACAACCACGCCGGACCGCCGCCGAGCGCGTGGAACTGGACCGGGCAGGGGCAGGCGGCGCTGGAGGGGTACTTCGGGCTGCTGCCGGAGCTGTCGGCTGGCGCCGCGCTCCTCGCCAGGAACGATCTGCGACCGGCCCGACTCGGAGTCGGCTCGGGGGAAAGCCGGGTTGGGGTGAATCGCCGGGAGGTCGCGCCGGACGGGCGACCGGTGACAGGGGCCAACGCCGAGGGGTTTGCCGATCCCCAGGTGCTGGTGCTGCGGATCGACGATCTGGAGCGCCGCCCGATCGCGGCGGTGGTCGGCTACACGATGCACCCGACGACGCTCGGACCGACGAACCGGCTGATCGGCCCCGACTGGCCGGGGCACATGAAGCGAACGGTGGAGGCGATCACCGGCACGACCTGTCTCTTCGCTCAGGGGGCGGCCGGGAATGTCGGGCCAGGGCCAAGGGGCTTCACCGATGACCTGGGCGTGGTCCGGAAGATTGGCGCCCAGGTCGGCTGCGAGGCGGCGCGCGTCTGGCTGGGCCTGGAAGTGCCGGCGGTGCGGTTGCGCCACGAGCGGGTCGTGGAGTCGGGCGCGCCGCTCAGTACCTGGCTGGCGGAACCGATCGACGAGCCGGCACCGGTGGTCAGGGTTGCCAAACGGGAGGTTGCGCTCCCGGTGATCGCGCAGCCGCCGGTGGCGGAGGCGCTGGCGCGGGTCGAGGCGGCGCAACGGCGGCTGGACGAGTTGAAGGCAGCGGGGGCCGGCGCCGACGAGATCGCGGCAGCGACATTCGTGACGAAGCGGGCGAACATGGCCCACTGGCGGGCGGAGACGTACGGCGGGCGGGACAGTATCGTCACGCCGATCTATCTGCTCCAGATCGGGCCGGCGGTGTTCGCGGGGATCGAGGGGGAGCCGTTTGCCGAGATCGGGGCGGAGATCAAGGCGCGATCTCCCATTCCTCACACCTGGTTCGGTGGCTATACGAACGGCTGGGCGGGCTACATCCCGGTCCCGGAGGCGTATCCGCAGGGCGGATACGAGGTCGACACGACGCCGTTTGCGCCGGAGGCGGCGGCGATGCTTGTGGACGCGACGGTGGACGCGTTGGGGGATCTTGTGGCGACACGGTGAGGCCGGCATGAAGCACGTTCTGCCGCCTTACGAAAGCGGAGAGAGAGCTGTCACTGAAATGGCCGGCTTTTGGGGACACGATCGATTGATCGGCCGCGGGACCTTGTCTCAACCGATCGTCAGTGATTGAAGCGGGAGGGACGGGGCGGCGGCCAGCAACGCGGCGACCAGCGCGGCGAGTTGGGTGGGGTCGACCGGCTTGGCCAGGAACGGCACGTCGGGCAGCAGGCGGCCGGCGTCGGGGTCGGCGCTGGCCAGCACGACCGGCACCGCCTGCCCCCGGCGCCGCAACTCGTGGATCAGTCCCGGCCCGTCCAGGCCCGGCATCTGGACGTCGCTCAGGATCAGGTCGGGCGGGGCCGCCGCGACGGCGGCTAAGGCGGCCAGTCCGTCCTCGACGGCCTGCACCGCGAACCCGATCCCGGCGAGGAGGCGGCCCAGGAGGTGCCGGGCGAGGGGGTCGTCGTCGACCACGAGGACAGTGCACTGCTGCGGTGGAAGGGTCATCGGTCGACTCCTGGGCGTGGCAGCCGGAACCAACCGGTGGAGCTGACACGGCGGCGAGTGGGGCCACGGGCACCCGAGCAGGGCCCGCACGGGGAGCGATCCGGTCGCCACAGAGGGAGTGGCCGACCGCCCCCGGAACTGTGTTGAATCATAACGACTCAACTAGTGCAATAGGAATAGGTCATCGGGGCTACCGCGTTGGGGGCTGTCCGTGGGGTGACCGGGGGAGGCGCCCCCGTCGGCATCCGATCGACACCGGTGGGGAAAGTCGGAGGCCGACTCCGACCCCCGCCGCTCGAACAGAAGCCCGCGATCGATGGCGGGACGTTGGCTCGTGGGTGTGTCTACCAGGCAGCCGTTGCGACCGATGCCCGGACCTTTGGCCGGCGTCATCGGGACCTCCGGCCCGCGTCTCGTGTGCGGACGATGCAGTTCATCTGGTATAGTACAAGAAGTCTATCGAAAACGATGGACACCACGCCGGCGTCCCGGGTGACGCCGGCTCCCTCCTCCGAACTCCACATGACAGCCCCAGTGTTCACCTCCGGCGGGCACGCTCGGGTGCCCCGTTTCTCAAGGCTGAACGGGATTCATGGAAGAGCGAGAACGCCCATCTGGCTGAGCCCGTGGCCCCAGGTGAGGCGGTAGAGAAGGCGTCGACGAACGAAATCTTCAAAGAGCAACGCCCCGCAGGCGCCACCACGGCGCGTCTGGTGGCAACAGTTGATCGGGGGCAAGTGAGAGATGGATCGATTACGCTTCATTCCGGGCAGCATTACGACGCCGGAGATCCGGGCCGCCGTGCGCTCGCAGATCGTCGGCCATGGCCGACGATCGAGCTCGGACATCGCCCGCGAACTCGGTGTGCCCCACGCGACGGTCGTGCGGACCCTGCAGCGATTCCAAGCGGTCGGCGCCCTGCGCCTGACCCTGGCGGGCACCCGCAACGACACCGTCGTGGTCGGGGTCGACACCCTGACGGTCCGGTTCCGGGACATGTCGTGCTCACTGTGGTAAGAGAGACCGTCTCAGAGGCTCCTGGCGCGCCGTGGTGGGCGTTTTGGCGACGGTAGGAGGTGCGGCCGTGGAGGTCTTCCACCACCAGGACGAAGCGTACGCCCGCTGGCGCGCTGACCACCCGGCCGGCTACGTCCTCAACGTCCGTCCCGGCGACCCGCCAGCGCTGCACCGGGCGACCTGCCGCAGCCTCCGCGCCGTCGGGAGTACGCGCGGGAAATCGTCGACGAGCATTCCGAAGGTCTGCGGCACGGACCGGAGCGAACTGGCGGCGTGGGCACGGGTAGCGGGGCGCAGCATCGAGCCGTGCGGGAACTGCGGTGTGTGATGGCGGACCAGAGGACGCCCCACGGGGAAAGACATAGGGCACCCGAGCGTGCCCGCCGGGGGTGACCCCTGGGGCTGTCGCGGGGAGCGCGGGGGAGGCAGCCGGCGCCACCAGGCGCGTCGGCGAGCGATCCGATCGTCGCCGATGAATGATTCCCACTCCAAGAGGTGACGTCGTCGCCGAGTTGACGCAGTTGGCCGATGGCGCGGGAGCGCGCCCGGCGGCGTCGGTATCTGCCGCGCCTCAAGCAGACGCCCGACCAAGCCGCGCAGGGAGGTTCTAGCGGGTCAGATCCGCGGGCCGCGCGTCGAGGGTCGTGGTGTTGCGGTCGCCCACGCGCGCGTCACTCGGGACCAGGATCCTGACGATGACGTCGGCGGAGGCGTGGGCCCCTATGACGATCGGCCCGGTGACGGGGGTCACCCCGTCCGCCTCGAAGACAAACGCCGCCCATCTCGGCGAACTGGTCGTTGCTGTCACCCGCACGGTGACGTCCGCATCGGTGGTATTGCGGACCCGGAACCACTGGTCGACCCATTCGCCCGGTGTCGCTGCCGCCGCCGTCGTGCGGGCCTCGACGGTGACCGGTTCGAGCGAGGCCGTCGCGGCGTGCGGCGTGCCCGCGGACGCGTCCGGCGTCTCGGTCGGCGTGGGCGCGGCCGGCGTCGCCGATCCGGTCGAGGCCGGCCCTGGCGCGCCGGTCGCCGTCGCTCCGGGCGAGCGCGGTGTTGCGTCCGCCGTGGCGGTGGGCGTAGGGCAGGCGGTCGGCCAGGTGATCTCCGCCTTCAGCCACCGGGTGGGGTCGTCGCCGGCCGATCGGTTCGCCGTTTCGGCTCCGTGAAGTTCGGCCACGCGCACGAACATGGCGACCGGAGGGCCCCCGACCGCACCGTCGAGATGCCAACGCCACTCCACGACACCCGGTTCGACCGTCGCCGGAAGTGCGGTCTCGAGTTCCACCGGTATGGCCGCCTCGTCTCGCTGCCGGACGGCGCGGATGTCGAGGATCGTCGCCGCGGCACCGTCGACGCTCATCGTCAGCAGCCCCGCGTAGGGGATCGATTCGGGACACGAGACCGACGCAACCAGCATGACCACCGATTCGATCGGCGCCGTCGGGGCAACCGTTGCTTCGGCAGCGCTGTGATCGGCAAGATCGGGGGTGTCATCGGTGAGGACCGGCACCGCTGGCTCGGGCAACGTCGTCGTTGTCGGCATTGGCGGAGCATCCGTTGCGATCGGTGTGTCGACGTCGAGGGATGCCACCGTTGGGTCGGCTGCGGGAGTGATCTCCGTCGCGGTGGAGGCCGTGACGGTCTCGTGGGACGCGGGCGACGCGGTCGCAGGGATTTCTGCCCTTTGGTCGGCGAGGACCGGCCCGGTCCCCGCTCCCGCCATCAGCACGATCGCGAGGACAACAAGGATGCGGGCTGCATCGCCCCAGCGGCGCCGACCAGACGGGTCGATCCGGCGATGGGCTGCATTGGAACGACGTGCTGGCTGTGCCATGGATCCCTGCTCCCTTCGGCGGCGAGGGGAGAGACAACTCCTCTCGCCGCTCAGTGGTGTCACGTGTTACGGAACGACGATCGTGGTGGTGGCGTCGGCGGTGAGGATGACGATCGCCTGGCCGCTGCTGGGGTCGACCGTCTCGATCGTGACGGCGAAGGCATAGGTGCCCGAGGTCCAGCCGCCGGGTGGGAAGTACCGCTGGCTGACCTCGCCTGGACCAGCCTGGATGGTCAGTGAGGAGCCGAGCACGACGTCCTCGACCGGCTGCCCGTCGCGGGTGACATGGAGCGTCAGGCGGGCGTTGGGCACCGCCGCGGCCGGGTTGTCGATCGTGATCCTGACGTCGACGTATTGGAGCTCATCGCTCGCCGGATCGCGGGCCTCCGTCACGGCGAACGTCGACACCGTCATCGCCGCCACGTCATCCCCGACCGTGAACGTCCCGTCGTAGGTTGCGGTCTGGTCGTCGCCGTATGCCAACGCGACGTGGGCGTTGTAGGTGCCGGCGACCGGTCCCCCGGGCCAGGCGATCGGGTAGGTGACCTCGGTGCCGGTGACAAAAGTGCCCATCGCGATCGGGTGCTGGATGAGGATGCTCCCCGCGGCGTTCGTCACCGTCAACGATCCCGTGGGTTGGAGAAAGGTCGCGCCGTCGTTGCGCAGGTCGATGCCGAGGACCGGTCCGCTCGGCTGCGCGATCAGGTGCACGTCATCAATCTGCAGCGAAGGCGTCCATTCACCGGCGACGTCGACCTCGACCCCGATCACGTACCGCACGCGGAGGTCGATCGTGGCGCCCGCTTGGTTCGCGTCCGCCGTGACCGGGGTGGCCGCGCCCTCGTCCGGTCGCGCGGCGACGGCCAGCCCGGCGAGGTATTGGCCGGGTGCGGTGTTTTTGGGAACCCGGACCGTGAACGCCACCACGTGGTCCTTGCCCGGCTGCATCGTCGCCCGGGTCGTGTCGAGGGTCAGCCAGGTGCCGACCGCGGTCGGGCCGACCTCGCCCGTCCCGAACGCGCTGCCGCCGTTGTTCGCGGTGATCGCATCGACGGCCGCCAGGTCGGCGCTGATTGCGTGGTCGGTGGGGTTCGTCAGCCGCACCTCGCCGGTCGCCCGCGTGCCCGAGGCGAGGGCGTAGACGAAATAGCCCCGCGCCGTCGTCACCGGATCCGTCCCGGGTTCGGCCTTCACGGTCAATCCGGGAGACGTGTCCTCGGCGGCGACTGAGCGCACCCCGGCACCGACGGTCGATGCCAGCAAGGCGACGAGGATGAGGATCAGGGTCGTCGGCAGACAGGGGCGTCGTCGGGCCACGAAGGGCTCCTCTCGGGTAGAGCAAAAGGGAGGAGTGACCGAAGCGTCACTCCTCCCTGAGACCTCGGCACCGTGCCGAGGGTGGTTACGGGGCGGTGACGACCGAGATCGTCACGGTGCTGGCGTACGCACCGGCGAAGACGTCGGCCGGCAGCGCCAGCGTCAGGGTCGAGGCGCTGAAGTCGTACGTGCCCATGCCCGCGGTCAGGGCCGCGCTCGCGATCTGCAAGGGGCCGTTGTCGAGGGTGTAAGGGCCGGCGGCCATCGTCGGACCGGCCGAGGTCGTGCCGTTCGCGGTCGCCGTCAGCGCCGGGGTCGACAACGAGCCAACCGCCAGCGTATTCGTGCCCGTCGTGAACGTCGACGCCTGCGCGATCACGTGCCACCCGGCGCCGGTTCCCGTCAGGTCGCTCACCGAAAAGGTATCGAGCGCGGCTGTGGTGGTCTGAGCCACGCCGGTGATGCCCCGACCCGCGAAGTCCGCGACCAACGGGTTCGTGATGCTCAGGGCGCCGCTGGTCACGGTGGCGGTCGTGGCGTCCGCGGCCAACGCCGGGACGACCATCGTCAGGCTGAGGGCCGCGGCGCCGACGAAGGTCAGGGCGCGGCGCTTGGTGTTGTGAAATGTCAAGATGTTCATCTCGTTCCTCCGAATCGTGGTGGTGTATTTTGGGCAGAACGCCTGCTCTGCCTTTTGCGTCGAACCGCTCGGCCCGCTGCATCCCGCTCCCGCTCCCCCTTTCGGTTGACTGAGCTGGCAAGACAATGGGCCGAAAATGACCAATACATGCGATATTCGTATCCAACCTCGGCGTTTGTCCCACCTCGGTTCGGTTCGATAACATCATCCCACCGAATATATACGTCGTCTATCGTAGAACGGTCCCGATCACGGCACGGCTTCGGACGGTCGAAATGGTCGGTGGCTGTTCGTACGGCCTAGCCACGGTCGCGTCGAACGCCCTATCTGTAGGAGCGCTTTCCCCGGCCGAACGGCCTATTGCCGCCCCGCAATCGTGCAGATGCCGCACCTGCCATGTGCATAAAACTCTGGATACACCCGAGGAACAGCAGATGGGCGGGCATGCGCGTAGCGGTGGGTCATCCACGCCTAACGGCTGCGCGATGGGCGGTGACGGGCGCGATCGACCGCCCGGCGACACAGGACCCCGGCCACCAAGGTCCTGGCCCTCGGGCCGACCCCGCCGTAAGGCTTCCACGACGTCGCAGGGTGTCGAGCCGCCTAGAGGCGGCCGCGTGCAGGGGCCGTCGGAACGGGTTGGCCCCAAAACCGGTGCCATTCAGGTCCTCGATCCGATTCTCCGCCTCGCCGCTGGCCGTGGTCCCAAACGGAGACGGCGACGGGAGGCTCGGTCCGAGTGGTGACGATGCAGGGGGTGGTCGGTTCCTTGCTGACGGCGATCCTCGAAGACTACAGGCGGGCTGTGGCTGGCTATCGGCTAGGGTTCGCGGTCCCCTCGGCGCTGCAGAACGCGCTCGCCTTGCGCGACGCGATCACCGCCAAACCCGGTCCACATTGGCACGTCTGTGGCATCCTCGCCACCTTCGCCACCGACCACTCGGCGAGGAGGAGTTGCGCTTCGTGCTGATCCACAAATGGGCCGAACTCGGCATCAGCATGTGGCCCATTGACAGGATTGGACGGGTACGGCGGACGTGCGAGAATAGGCGCCGTCCAAGGGTCGATTGAGTCGTGAGAGGAGCGGTTGCGTGTCGGACGTGAAGGTCGACGCCGAGGCGGTTCGGCGTCAATATCGGTATGAGTTGCTGACGTGGCCGGAGATCAATGAGGCGGTGGCGCAGGGGAAGACGATCGTGCTTCCCGTGGCCTCGATCGAGCAGCATGGGCACCACCTGCCGCTCGACGTCGACACCAAGCTCGCCTCGTCCGTTTGCTATGAGGCGGGGGCGCGGGCGCCGGAAGAGATTCTGGTGATGCCACCGGTCGCCTACGGCTATTGCAACCACGTCATGGACTTTCCGGGGACGATCACGCTTCAGCCGAACACCTTCGTCAACATGCTGCTGGATATCACGCGGTCGTTGGCGTACCACGGGTTCAAGCGGATCGTGATCGTCAACGGTCACGGCTCCAACCACCCGCTGGTGGAGCAGGTCGGTCGGCAGACCTGTCTGCAGACCGACGCCGAGTGCTGCACGCTCTCCTGGTGGCAGCTGGCGGCCGACTACTGGAACCGCGAGGTGCGGACGTCGGGACCGGGCGGGTGCGCCCACGCCTGCGAGCTGGAGACGTCGATGTATCTCCATCTCGACGGGGAAGGTGTCCGCACCGACCGGGTGCGGGGCGCGATTCCCGATTACATGCGGGACGTGCCGGAGTCGGAGCAGTGGCAGTGGGTTGACCTGACGCTCGGGTCGGGACCGGCGAGCATTATCAGCTGGACGTCGAGCTACTCGGAGACGGGTTCGTTCGGGGCCCCCGAGCTGGCGACAGCGGAGAAGGGGAGGTTGGTCTTCGACCACGCCGCCGGTCGCCTGGTCGAGTTGGTCCGGTGGTTCAAGTCGCGATCGACGCCGTCTCGCCGGGAGCACCACGCGACACCGCCGACGTTCCCACTACCGTTCCAGTGGTGACATTCGAACGGGTGCGCGCGCTGGCGCTCGCCTTACCGAGCGCGGAAGAGGGAGTCGCCTACGGAACGCCGGCGTTCAAGGTCCGCGGCAAGCTCTTCGCGCGATTGCGTGAGGACGGGACGCTGATGGTCAAGACCGAGCTCGGCCGGCGGGAGGCGCTGATCCAGACGGAACCGGACCGCTACTTCACGACGCCGCACTACGCGAACCACCCGTCGGTGCTGGTCCGGCTGGAGCACGCCGACGAGTCCGACCTGGTGGACCTTCTGACCGACGCCTGGTTGATGATGGCGCCGAAGCGGCTGCGCGCGAGTTTCGTGGCGGACGCTGCGGGCTGAGGGCGTAGCGCGGGAGCACCGAAGAATCCGCGGCTAGCCTGATCGAGAGGTGGCATTCGGGGCTTAGGTAGGGCCGTGTGCCCTCCCGGGTTCATAGGCACGAGCGCCATCTGGGACAATCACGTCCATCAGCCCGGGAGGGCACAGGGCCCTCCCCTACACCGATAACCGATATGGACGCGGTTGATTGCGATCGGTGTAGGGCTGATTGGCGCTATCATCCGCAGCCGGAGCGAACGCCAATTTAGTTGCTTTGGAGTGATCGA
>JAXDKI010000266.1:0-7920 GCA_034667245.1 Thermomicrobiales bacterium
GGGCGGCTACCACCCACGTCCTCCATCCGTCCGAGTTGGTCGCCCGTCTCGGCGTCGAGTACCACGACTGCCCGCCGGGTCGGGGCGTAAACCGCGCCCCCGGCCACCACCGGCTGCTGGCTCGCCAGGCCGAGATCTGCGTCCCAGACGACGTCGCCCGACCCCGCGTCGAGGGCATAGAGGACGCCGCCGTGACCGCCGTAATAGACGAGACCACGACTGACGGCTGGGGAGCTGGAATAGGAACGCTCCGGGCCGCCCTCGAAGCGCCAGAGGAGTGCGCCGCTCGCGGCGTCGACGGCGTAGAGCACGCCATCGTTGGCTCCGGCATAGACCACGCCATCGTAGACGGCCGGTGTCGACGTCACGTCCTTACCGGTCTTATAGCGCCAGATCTCCTGGCCGGTTCTCGCGTCGATGGCCCAGAGCATCCCGGGAAATGCGTCGCCCTCCGGTTCGTTCGAGCCGCCGACGTAGACGACGCCGTCGACCACCGTCGGCGAGGAGTCGATGTTCTCGACGGCGACGAATCGCCAGACCTGCTCGCCGGTCACCGCGTCAAGCGCCAGCACCGCGTCTTCGGAATAGCTGCTTCCGACGTAGACGATGCCGTCGGCAATCGCCGGTGATGAGCCACGCGACGCGTGCACTCGCTCGCCGGGGACTTGCCACAGCAACCGGCCTTCGGCGTCCACGGCGGAGATTCCACCGTCCGCGTCGACGAAGGAGACGGTACCGCCGCCGACGGCCGGTGCGGAAGTAACCGCGGCCTCGGTTCTGAAAACCCAGATATCGGCACCGGTTGCCGGGTCCACTGCGTGGAGACCGTCACGACCGCCGACGTAGAGCACGCCGTCGGCCAGTGTCGGCGAGGTCGCGCCTTCGCGGTAGCCGGCACTCCAGCGGAGGGAGAAGTCGCCGGTCGGACCCGGGCCCGGTTGGGTGCCCGTGTGGGCCGGGTTCCCGCGGTAGACCGGCGCGGATTCCGGCTCTTCGGCGGTCGATTGCGGTCGAGGCGTTGGTGACGTCACGACCCCCAGACTGCCGGGGGTGTAGAAGGAGAACATGACCGCGAGCCCCGTCTTCGTATCCTCTTCGACGACGATCGCGAGCCGGCCTCGACCGTCGATCGCCGCATCGTAGGAGAAGAAGGGCCGCCCCTTGAAGGCAGCAGGCAATTTTGTCCACCCGTCCGAGCCTGGTGTCAGCAGCGCGCCACCGACGGAGTTGCCGGTCCCCCTGACCGACCACATCAACGCCAGCGTTCCAGCCGGGGTGGCGTGCAATTGCGGTTCGGAGGCATTGGCTACCGGCTCCGTGATCGCCTCCCGCGTCGTCCAGGCATCTTCCCCAGGTTGCAGTGTGGCCCAGGCGAGTCGCCGATCGTCGTCGCGCACGACGAGTTGCACGCCCTCCGCCGTACCGATGAGCGCCGGTTGCCGAGCCTCCGCTTCTGAGCGATCCAACCCAACGGGAGCATCTGGGGTCCAGGTGTCCGCTTGCGGGTCCCAGATGCTGAACAGCAGGTCGGACCCTTCCCTCCCGTTCGCGGTCAATGCCTCCTCGTCGTCCGACCAGACGACGACGACGCGATCGTCCGGCGCAACCTGCACCTGGGGCTGATAGCCGCCGGTCGCGACCGCTCGCGATCCTCCCCCCTCGAAGGCAACCTGGACCTTTCTGTGGGGAGTCGTCCGGATTCCCCGCGATGGTTGCCATTTCCCTCCCCGCGGCCGGAAGCTGAAGACAGGCGTGCCGCCACCCAGCCCGGACCACGGCGCGTACGGCCGGCTGAATCCCTGCCAGACGGCGTAGAGCGTGTCGTCCGCCCCCACCGCCAGCGAGGGAAACTTCCCATCGTCAGAGTCTGCGATAGGCTCCGGGCTCGACCATTCGTCGGTGCCCGATGCCAGCGTGCTCGACCAGAGCCGGAACCCTTCCTCGGTAGCCTCCTCCCAGGCGACGGCCAGCGAGCCGTCGGACAGAGCGAGGAGCACGGGCGGGTATTCTTCCCGCCAGTTCGCCCGGGCGTCGGCGTGGAGACGCCGTGGTGCCGTCCAGGTTGACTCATCCGGTGCCAACTCCGCCCAGATCAGCGGTTCGTTTTCGCCCTCCTCGTTGTTCCCGTCGAGCCAGACGGCGGCAAAGCCGCCACCCGGTCGCCCGACCACGATCGGATTCCGCTGGACGGTGCCTCCCTCCGGGGCCAACGGTGCGAGCTCGCTCCATCGACCATTCGCGTCGAGAGAACCGCTGCCCTCGAGTCGCGTCGGCGCTCCCGTGCCTGTCACGGGGGTCGCCTCCTGAGCGGCAAGAGCGATGGGCAGTGTCGTGAGGACGATGACGGGGAGGAGGATAAGCCTGGGGGCGAGCAGGCAACGAAACATCGACGGCTCCTCTCGGCAGGCGGATAGATGAGACGATGCAACCGTCTGCATGCTACCAAACCCATCCGATGGGTAGCCTTCGCCGAGCAGTCGCGGCGGGCTACTTCCGACCGAACTTCGACTGCGATAAGCTGCCGGCCCGGGACGAGCCGACCACATTGATAGCTGGTCCACTCGGCAGGAAGGGATGCACTTGAAGACGCCACGCGAACGCTGGGTTCAGGCCGCCAAGCAGGCGGCGGCCGATCCTCTGCCCGTGATCGAGGTCGGCATCCCGATGCGAGACGGCATCGAGTTGGCCGCCGACGTCTACCTACCGGTCGAAACGGACCGTCCGGCGCCGGCGATCGTCACGATGACGCCGTACGACAAGACGCCCCGCTTCCCGGAGATCGACGAGGCGGGCTTCTATCAGCGCCACGGCTACGCCTTCGTCGTCGTCGATTGCCGCGGGCGCGGCAAGAGCGAGGGCGTCTGGCGCGCCTTCGTCAACGACGGACCCGACGGACACGACGTCGTTGAATGGGTGGCGCGACAGCCCTGGTGTCACGGCAAGGTTGGGACAACCGGGCTCAGCTACATGGGCTGGACCCAATGGGCCACCGCTGCCGAGCTCCCGCCCCACCTCACCTGCATGGTCTCGACCTCCGCCGCCGGACGCTGGCAACGCGAAATCCCGTACACCGACGGCTGCTTCCAGCTCTACTTCGGCTGGTGGGTGTACATGGTCCGCCGCCGCATCACCGAGCGGTACGGAATCTCCCAGCACGACTGGGACGAGATCCTGCGGCGACTGCCCCTCGAGGCGATTGGCTCCTTCGTCGACCCCGCCGGCGAGACTTGGCGCGATCTCATGGACCATGACACCCTCGACGAGCACTGGTTGGCGCTCCGCTACGACGATCGCTACGCGCGGATCGACGTGCCCTGCCTGCACGTCACCGGTTGGTTCGACCTGGAAGACCTGACGGGCGCGTTCCATCACTACGAGGGGATGGTTGCCGCGTCCCCGGCCCGAGAACGGCAGCGCCTTCTCGTCGGTCCCTGGAGCCACGGCAATTCCCGCCGTCCGCATTCGAGCTACACGGGGATCGAATTCGGCCCGGATGCCGCCGTCGAGATGGACGACGTCCACCTCCGCTGGTTCGACCACTGGCTGAAGGGCAGCGACAACGGTGTGCCGAACGACCCGCCGGTGTCCTTGTTCGAGACGGGCACCAACGTCTGGCGCGACGGTGAGCGCTGGTCACGGGCAACCCACGAGGAATCGCTCTTCCTCCGGTACGATGGCGTGCGAGGCACCCTCTCCCCTGGGCCGGCCGATGGGGTTGAGCCGACCCGCTCCTATCGCTACGACCCCCTCGACCCCGCGCCCACCCAGATCGACGTCAAAAACTACGCGATCGAGGAGGTCCCGCTCGACCAGACTGCCGTGGAAGCCCGCCCCGACGTCATCGCCTACACCAGCGAGCCCCTGACCGAGGAATTCGTCGTCTCCGGTTGGCCTCACCTGGAACTCTTCGCCGGCAGCGACTGCGACGACACCGACTGGCACGTCAAGCTGACCGACGTCTTGCCCGACGGTCGCTCCCTCAAGGTCTGCCAGGGCTGCCGCCGCGCTTCCTACCGCGCCTCCCTGACCGACCCCACGCCGCTGACACCAGGCGAGGTGCACCGCTTCGACGTCGAGCTCTGGCCGGTCCACCACGCCTTCCTCCCCGGCCACCGCATCCGCCTCACCATCACCAGCAGCGACTTCCCATGGTTCGCCCGCAACCTCAACCGCTTCGGCCCCCTCAAATTCCAGGCCGACCCCCGAGTCGCGACAAATACCGTCCATCACAGCGGCGCGCAAGCCTCGCGCATGATCTTGCCGGTGGAACGGGGAATCTTGCCAGGGGACGAGCGCGCATCAGATGAGCCGATCGCATTCCCCTGACGGTCGACAGGAGACGAGACTGGCCAGCGTCCGCCAAAATGGCATTGTGGTCGTGGCTCAATGGTGGATCGGGCCAAACAGGGTAGGGGAGCGACGATTCCGCTACGCGCCCACGCGTGCGATTACCTCATCAGCGACGCGAGTCGCGATTCCCTGCGGAAACGGCGGGCGGAAGTTGAGCACGAAGTGGGTAGCACCAGCATCGGCGAATCGATGCACGGTCTCCACGGCAGTCGACAAGTTGTCATAATCCACCAAGAACTGGTATGAGAGGACGATCTCGGAGGGATCGCGACCGACGGCGGCGCAGTGCTCCCGGAGGATGCCGACCTTGCGCTCGAAGTCCCCGACGGTCGGACCCGTGAAGTTCCAAACGTCGGCGTGGCGGGCGACGACCCGAAGGGTGAGTTGCTCGCCGCCGCCGCCGATGACGAAGGGCGGATAGGGGCGCTGGACCGGTTTGGGTTCGCTGCGCGCTTCCTTCAACTGGTAGTAGCGACCGTCGAAGTCGACGGTCGGTTGAGTGAACAGGCGCTTGATGACTTCGCAGGCTTCATCCAGGCGGCGGATGCGCTCGCCGGGGGCGTAGAGGGGGATCCCCATGCTGGTGTGCTCGTACTCGTTCCAGCCGGCGCCGATCCCCAAGTCCAGCCGGCCGTTCGCGATGATGTCTGTTGTCGCCGCGATCTTGGCGAGGACCGCAGGGTGACGGTAGGTGTTGCCGGTCACCATCAGGCCGAGACGGAGGCGAGTCGTCCGCGCCGCGAAGGCCGCCAGGACCGTCCAGCCTTCGAGACAGGGACCACTCACGTCACCGGTAATCGGCGCGAAGTGGTCGAAGAGCCAGGCGTGCTCGATCGCCGGGATGGCGTCGGCCTCCTCCCAAACCCGCAGCATCTCCTCGTACGTCGTGTGCTGCGGCGCCGTTTTGATCCCGAAGCTGAGCTCCGCCACGATGTCATCCTCCCGTCCCGAGCGCGAATCGCATGCGTGGTCTTTATCCCAATCAAACCACACGCACTGTGCAAGTGACTACACTGGCATCCGCACCGCAATCGGGGGCACACATGACGACGGAGACCGGAACCGCGACGCACGTGAGACTGGCCGGCGACGCGCTCATCCGTCTGTATCGGCACGCGCCTGGCTTCCAGGCTCGGTTGACCCGCGTTACCTGGTTGGTCGCCTCCAGTAGTTGAAGAACCCGCTCCAGTCGCTCCCCGGAGGATGCCCGTCCCATCGTGTGCGGCAGTTCACGCGAACGGTTACGTGCATATTACCCGGTTCTTGAATGAGGACTGGCAGGGAACATAGCGCGCTGGCCGCCGGGATGACGCCATTCGTGGACGTTCGCTGACGAAGCGCCGCACGGCGTTACCATTCGCGCATGACATCAGAGCCATCGAACTTCTATGACGGCCTGGCCGACGACTATCACCTCATCTTCCCCGACTGGGACCGTGCCGTGATGTGGCAATCGGAGGTACTCGATCGCCTCATCGGCAACGAGCTCGGCACTGGCCGACACTCCATCCTCGATTGCGCTTGCGGCATCGGGACGCAGGCGATCGGACTGGCTTTACGCGGCCATCGCGTTCACGCCACCGATCTCAGTTCTCGGTCCGTGGAGCGCGCCCGCCACGAGGCCCACCGTCTGGGTGCGTCACTGGCTTTCGGAGTCGCCGACCTCCGCGGCCTCGCAACACAGGTCGAAGACACGTTCGACGTCGTGCTCGCCTGCGACAACGCCCTTCCCCATCTGCTGAACGACGACGACCTGGACCGCGCCGCCGCCGGCATGGCGAGCCGACTTCGGCAAGGCGGTCTCCTTCTCGCCACCATCCGGGATTACGACCGCATCCTTGCCAAGCCGCCCACCGGCGAAGGACCGCGCGTCTTTGACGGCGCCACCGGGCGGCGGATCGTCTTCCAAATCTGGAATTGGGCCCCCGACGGCCGCGGCTACGATCTGCACCTCTTCCTCCTCCGCCGGGAGGGCGAAGGATGGAACACGAGCGAGCACATCGCCCGCTATCGTGCCCTGCGCAGAGAGGATCTCGGTGGAGCGCTGGAGCTGGCGGGCCTCTCCGACATCCGGTGGTTGATGCCTGAGGAAAGCGGCTACTACCAGCCGATCGTGATGGCGCGGAAGCGGTGACCGATTTCCCGCGTCAAGCCAGAATCGTGGAACGTACTATCGCTACACTGCTCACCCAACCGCGGCAGGTCACTCGGCGCCTTCCCATCCCAGGCACAGTCTGGTCAGTTCGTTATCTCATGTGTCAGCCAGTTGTCGTGGAGAAGAGGAACGGCCTCCGCAATTCTTCCGAAGTCGTTGTCGCTCGATACGACGATCAGACCGAACCGCAGCGCGGTGCCAGCTATCCAACGATCGTTTTCGTCGAAGCCGAGATCGTGCAATGTCGTATGGCGTCGTTTCGCACGCTCCTTTGGTGCATAGCGGGCGAAGAGAAGGGCCTTCAGTTCGGCATATGACTGCGCGGCTGCGTAATCAATGTTGTAGGCCGTGATGTCGCGGAGGAAGGCCATAATGACGCCGAGTGTATCCAAGGGACGCTCGGATCGTTGGGCCATGTATAGGAGTTCGCCACGCACAACGACCGAGGTCGAAACATCGGTTTGATCGAGTTCGAGTATGCGCTCACGTACCCATCTCTTTCCGGTCAGGAAATGGCTGCAATGATTGGTGTCGAGCAAGTACACGGCCGAACTCAGAAGCCTGATTTGCCGCGTGTGCGGTGAACCTCCGCAAGAAGTTCTTCTACGTCATCCCCGACCCAGCGACCGAAATGCACCATCAGGCTGCGCGCCGGTGTGTGTGCGGGCCCGTCGAAACTGCGACCATCACGATTCGGAGGAGATGTCGTTGGTGAGTCGGCCTGCTCTTGACCTGAAGGCGTGGTGGAAGGGTTCGGTTCGCGTTGATCTTGCATCTTACAGTCTCCACTAATTGACTTGGGATCCCGACTCTCAGCACAGCATTCCGGGCCCCCGCGTTGTTGTCTTGTCTGGACTTTTGCGGAACTCGCGTGCGTGAACAGAAGGTCTGCCCCTACCCCTTCGGCCGCAGCGCCCGCGCCAGCCCATCTCCGATCAACCCAAATGCCGCCCCGGTGATCAACACCGTCAACCCCGGATACGTCATCAGCCCCCACTCCGGGTTCGGCGGTTGGACGCCGACGCCGAGGAATGACAGGGAAGCGGCGGTCAGGATGTTGAGGACGATGTCGGCTATTGAGTAGATGATCACGACGGCCACCATCGTTTCGGACCGCACGATCCGGGCGCAGGCGATCCACCCGACCAGCCAGATCGCGTAGATGATGCTGATCGTGCCGGTTCCGAGGATGGCGACGATCACGATCGCGAGCACGATGCGCGGGTCCGTCGCCGTGCGGTTGCCTCGATCACGGCAATTGGTAGGCAATCATGCCTACGCCTCCGCCAATAGCGGCAGACCCCGAAAAATTGGTAATCCTCGCGATGCTTCACCCCTCCGTGAACCACAGAATTGCGTCAGTGGATCGGGCACTGATGGACTGGTCGTCAAGTGCCATGCGGGGCACGGTAGGG
>JAXDKI010000267.1:0-9301 GCA_034667245.1 Thermomicrobiales bacterium
ACGGCGACGAGGTGGTCCTGGGGCACCTGGGCCGGATCGTGGTCAAGGAGGGGGAGCGGGTCAAGATCGGCCAGTTCGTCGGCCTCTCCGGCGGCGAGAACGGCGACCACCTCCACCTGGAAGTGCGCGAACTCCAGCCGCTTGGCGGCTACCGGATCGTCGACCCCCGCAAGAGCTTCGTGGTGAAGGCGCTCGACGCCGCCGCCAAGGAGCGCGACGAGGACGGCCAGCCGCGCTACCGCACCCTGGCCCTGGCCCTGGAGCGGGAGGGGGCCGTGGGCGAGGCGACCAACGCCAAGTACGCCGAAATCACGGTGCGCCGGGTCAACTGCGCGGTCGACGAAGCGGGCAGCGCGGCCGCCGCCTGCGGCGACGCCGTTCTGGCCGGGGCCTCGTTCACGGTCTACAACCCGTCGCACCATGGCACAACGCGGGTCACCGACCCGGAGGGACTGACCCGCTTCGGACCCCGCGCCGGGGAGAACGTGGTCGAAAAGGCGCTGGGTGCGGACGACTTCGCCGGCGCCTACGTCTCCTGCGTGGCCCAGAGCGACGGGCGCGTCCTGTTCGAAGGTGCGATCGCCGAGCCGTCGATCGCGCTGGAGACGGAACCGGGCGAGGTCATCGTCTGCGACTGGTACAACCTCGCCGCTGGCACCACCGTCGACTAGCTCGCGGTCATCACCTGCACGACCGGGCCACTCGGTGGACCCGGCGCCGATAAACTACAGACTGCCCCGTCGCCGCGCCTGGCGACGGGGCAGTCTGTTTCTGGGGGTGCCGACACTGCTCTTGCCGCCATGCTGCATGATTAACCAATACTCGCGTCTGGTATCATTGAATGAGGATCATAATTCCGATGTATTTCATCGGAATTCTCCGATTGCCGAATGATCCTTCTTCAGCGAGCGATGTTCCGACGGGCGATGTATATGACAACCGGGACTCCAACTTCTCTTGATGCCGATCCAATCAAGCTCCGAAAGCAGCGGGGGAACGGCCACGCCGCACTGGATGTGGACGACCTGGCGGCAGCCAGCCCCGTCGGCGGAACGCCACGGGCGCGGGCTGAGGCCGATGAGGAGACGTGGTGGGAGCGGTGGCAACTCGTCGTTGCCGCGGTCTCCTGCTGGAGTCTGCTCGCCGTTGCCTTTCTGGTCGATCATCTGACGGCGATGCCGCATGCGGCGATCGTCGCGCTCTACGTTGGGGCGTACCTGGGCGGTGGGACCTTCGCGGCGCGTGCGGCGATCGCGGATCTGTTCCACGGACGGGTCAACGTCGATTTGCTGATGGTCACGGCGGCAATCGGCGCCGCGATTGTGGATGCCTGGGCGGAAGGCGCGGTGCTGCTCGGTCTCTTCTCGATGTCGAACGCGCTGGAGCACCACGCGCTGGGGCGGACGCAGCGGGCGGTCCGGGAGTTGATGGAGCTGAGCCCGGAGGTGGCGACGGTCCTTCGACCGGAGTTGCCGGGGGGCGAGGCGGTGGTGCCGGTCGAGGAGCTCCGGCTGGACGACGTGGTGCTGGTGCGGCCAGGGGAGCGGGTCGCGGTCGACGGCGTGGTGATCTCGGGAGCGACGGCCTGCGACCAGTCGGCGATCACGGGGGAGTCGTTGCCGGTCGAAAAGGGACCGGGCGACACCGTCTTCGCCGGGACGATCAACACGACCGGCGCGATTCAGGTGCGGGTGACCAAGCTGGCCCAAGAGAGCACCCTGGCCAGGATCATCGGTTTCGTCGAGGAGGCGCGGGAGCAGAAGAGCCGCACGCAGCGTTTCACCGACGCCTTCGAAGGGAAGTACGCGGTCGGGGTGATCGCAGCCTCGGCGCTGGTGGCGGTTGTGCCGTGGCTGTTCTTCGACGTCGGGTTCGGAAGCTCCTTCTACCGGGCGATGACGTTGCTGGTCGTGGCTTCGCCGTGTGCGCTCGTGATCTCGACGCCGGCCTCGACGCTGTCGGGGCTCGCCAACGCGGCGCGGCACGGCATCCTCTTCAAGGGGGGTGGCTACCTCGAAGATGCCGGGTTGGTCCAAATCGTCGCCTTCGACAAGACGGGAACGCTGACCGAGGGGCGACCCCGCCTGACCGACGTGGTGCCACTCGACGGATGGGACGACGCGGAACTGCTGCGGCGGGCGGCGAGCGCGGAGCGGTTGTCGGAGCACCCGCTGGGGCAGGCGATCGTGGCGGCGGCAGGTGAGCGCGGGTTGGCGCTGGAGGAGCCACGCGACTTCCGGGCCGTGCCGGGGATGGGGATCGTGGCCCAGCTCGACGGGGGCGAGGTTGCGATCGGCAACGAGGCGCTGTTCGCGGAGCTGCGAGCATCGACAAACAGCGTTGCGGCGGAGATCGTCGACCGGCTGCGGGCTGAAGGTAAGACGACGATGCTGGTCGGCGACCGGCAGGGTGTGCACGGCGTACTCGCGGTGGCGGACGTGGTCCGGCCAGGTGCGGCCGAAGCGGTGCGGGCGCTGAAGCGGCTCGGGATTGCGCGGACGGTGATGCTGACCGGGGACAACCGGCGGGTGGCGGACGCGATCGCGGCGCAGGTCGGGATCGACGAAGTGGAGGCGGAGCTGCTCCCCGAGGAGAAGCTGGCTACGATCCGTCGATTGATGGCGGACGGACCGGTGGCGATGGTCGGCGACGGAGTAAACGACGCACCGGCACTGGCGACCGCGACGCTCGGGGTGGCGATGGGTGCGGCAGGGACCGACGTGGCGCTGGAGACGGCCGATGTGGTGTTGATGGCCGACGATCTGACGAAGCTGCCGTACGCGATCGCGCTCAGCCGTCGGACGCGGCGAACGATCGTGCAGAACCTGACCTTCTCACTCGCGGTGATCGCGGTGCTGGTGGCCTCGGCGCTCTCGATCGGCATCCCGCTCCCGCTCGGTGTGGTCGGGCACGAGGGAAGCACGATCGTCGTGGTGTTGAACGGGCTGAGGTTGCTGCGAACGCCGACGAAGTGACGAGTGACGAGTGGCAAGCGGCAAGTGGCAAGTGGCATGTAGTGACAGCATGATTATCGAGAGGATTCGGGGTATTTGGCTATCTGGCGCGGTGAGGCGACGGAGTTCGGCCGAGAATTGACGGGACCCGCACGCGCGCTCCCACTGGGACGACCCTCACCCCCTCCCCTCTCCCGCGGAGCGGGAGAGGGGAGGGTCTTCAGGGGCTTGGGTGTCCCTTCTTGGTGCGCGGCGCGCCCGCGGGGGTGGGGACGGCGGGTCGCTCCGGGTCCTGATGACCGGGAAGCCGACCGGGGAGGGCAAGGTGCTGCCCAGGCCCGCCGTCCCTCCTCCGGTGCCGCTTGCCCAGCATAATAACAGAACATTTGTTCTTTTCAAGAGGGTCGTTTTGCCTCGGTGAGGACATCTGGCGGCCGTGTGTCGCAGGTCAGCGACGGGGTGGGAACCCGAGGGCGGTTTCGATGGCGGTGACGGTGTCCTCGGCGTCTTCGTGTACGCCGTTGACTTCGCTAAGGCGTACGCAGAGGGTGTCCGCGACGACCCGGATGGCGGCGGCGCGGTCGGGTGTGAAGGCGAGGGGAGCGGCGCATCGGGGTCGTCGCAGGAGGCGGGCGCGAAGGCGAGCCCGGCTCGGACGTAGGTGGCGAGCGGTATCGGGCGCTACGGGAGATCGCCCGGGACCACCCCGTTCAGCCTGTACCACAAGTCGAGCCCGCGGACACGGAGTCACTGGCGAAGGACACCCTCCCGTAACAGTCGGTTTGACTGGCTCTCGCAATCGTGCGCGCGATCGAGGGAGACCGCGAACGCGAGGATCGAAACTCGATTCCTGATGGACCCGGCGTTTGGGCTTGAACCCGATCCAGGTAGGGTTCGAGCTTGGTACTCGGCGGTTAGCGCACGTCGGCGAATGCGTCGACGCGGTCCCATCGCGAGAGGTCGGTGTCCAGGAGCTCGGTCAACGTCACGATCGCGAAGGTCAGGACGTGACAGCCCGGCTCCAGGTGACCGCCCATCGCCTTCTCGGCGTCGGAGAAGGTGAGATGCGCGTGGACCCTGCCGCCCATGACGTGCCCGGTGATGGCGAGGATGTCGAACGGGCCCTCACCCTGGATGAAGGCGTTCTCCGGCGGCAGGGCGGTACTCGAGACGACATGGATGTGATAGCTCGTCAGCGATCCGATGCCGCCGAGAAACGTCCCATCGCGTACACCGAGCTCGGTTGCCGCCTGCCGCAACCCTTCCAGGAGATCCTCGCCGGGATCGAACCGGAGGGTCCATATCCGACCGAATCGCGCAGGCTCCGCGTGCATCGAGTCCTTTCCCTATGACGTGCGTGGAGTCCGACCCGGATCGACGTCGGCGTCACCGGGGACGAGTGGCGCCACGATGCCGCCGGCTCCGGCGAGCCCACCAGCGCCTGTCATTCTACCCCCGCCGAACAGGCTGTCATCACCCTGTGCTTCGAGGTTTTCGAGGAGTCCTTCCTCCGCCGACGCGGTGAGGGGCTGCCCGCAGTTGATGCAGAAATCCCGATCGGGGGGATTCTCGGTACCGCAGTTCCCACAGGTGACTGGATTCGCAGACATGGCTCGCTCCTCTCCTTTCCCGATTCTCGGGCCGCATTGTCCTGAGCGATTGGAGAAGCAAGAGCCGCGCCAGAGCTCAGGGAGAAGAGGGCGAGGCATCGGTGTGGCTACCGCACTCGCCTCTGCGAGCAACCGATCGAGACCAGAAAACCCTGCCGACAGGCCACAGAGTCCGGGCATGAATGCCGGGATAGGTTGGGACGGTGGACGGGCACGAGTATTTGATGGGCCAGGTAGCAACCTGGCCCGGTGCGCATCGACTAGAATCGTTCTGCGCCAGCCCGTTTGGTTCCGCGACGGATGAGTCGTGGTCCCGGCGTATGGGCGCGCTGATTCCGGCCTGGAGGTCCCAATTAGTACCGCGCTCGCTCTCGCCGCCGTCCTCGTACTCGTCCTCGCCAACGGTTTCTTCGTCGCCACCGAGTTCGCCCTCGTCGCGGTCCGCCGCACCCGCATCCAGCACCTCGCCGCCGAAGGCAACGGCCGTGCCCGCGCCGTCCTTAGCCGCCTTAACCACCTCGACTCCTACATCGCCGCCACCCAGCTCGGGATCACGATCTCCAGCCTCGCCCTTGGCTGGATCGGTGAGCCCGCGCTTGCTCATCTGATCGAGCCGGCGATCGAGCAATTGCCGGGGATCTCGGACGGGAATCGCGACACACTGACGCACACGATTGGATTCATCCTCGCGTTCTCGATCATCACCACCCTGCACATCGTCCTCGGCGAACTCGCGCCGAAGAGCATGGCCCTGCAGCGACCCGAGGCGACATCGCTGTGGGCCGCCGGTCCCATCCACGTCTTCTACGTCGCCTTCCGCCCAATCATCAGTGTGCTCAATAGCGTGGGCAACGCCGTGGTCCGGTTGCTGGGGATCGAACCGGCGGCAGGACACGAACGCGTCCAGTCGGCCCAGGAGTTGATGCTGGCGGTCGATGCCAGCCGCGAGGCGGGGTTGGTCGACCAGGCGTCGCACGACATCGTCGACCGCGCCTTTGCCTTCGCCAATCTCGACATCCGCCACGTCATGGTGCCGCGGACGGAGATGGTCGCCGTCCCGGTCGAAGCCCGGCTCCCGGACGTCCTCCGTCTGGCGGCGAGCACCGGCTATACCCGTCTGCCGGTCTACGAGGGCGATACCGACCACCTCGTCGGCATCCTCGACATTCGGCACCTGCTACCGCTGTTGGCGGAGCAGATGGGCGACGACGAGCCGACGGCATCCTCGGAGATCGCGCCCTACCTGCGACCGCCGTTCCTGGTGCCGGAGTCGGCGCCAGCGGCCGACGTCCTGGAGCGGATGCGGCATGAGCGAGTCCAGCTCGCGGTGGTGGTCGACGAGTACGGGGGAACGGCGGGGATCGTCAGCCTTGAGGACCTTGTCGAGGCCCTCGTCGGCGAGATCCGGGACGAGCGGGATCCGGCGTCGCCGGACGAGGTATTCCCGGATGGGAGTCTCTTCCTCGACGGGCTTACCCCGCTCGTCGAGCTGCGGGAGCGCCACGGGCTCGACGTTATGGAGGACGGCATTGACGTCGAGACGCTGGGCGGCTACGTCTTCGCCCGGTTGGGTCGCGTCGCCGAGGTCGGCGACGAGGTGACCAGCCGCCGGCACCTCTTCCGGGTGGAGGAGGTCGACGGGTTACGCGTGGCGCGCGTTCGGATCGAGCCATTGGAGGAGCCGACCCACGATGAGTGATTAGGGAATGTCCGAAGTCGTCGTGAACACGCCCATGCCCAACGACACTCGGCTTCAGTGCCGCTGGGTCGAGGGGTAAGCGTCGCCCAGAGGAAACATTCCCACGATGAGACGACCTCGCCTTCCTGCAGTGCCCCAACCCACGAAAATGCTGGCGCGGACGCGTGGCCTTGCGCGCGTGCCGATGGCGCCGGTCCGGTCGGGGCCGAAAACGTTCCCGTCAACTGCGTTCGATTACGTCGTCCGATCCCTCACGCGGATCTCCTCGCTCCGTGCCACCGCTCAGATGAGTTCAGCTCTCGACGGCAACGGCGATCGCGCGCGTTCAGACGCCTGCCACGCTGGACGAAAGACTGCCAGTCCCGAGTTGCTCCATATCACCGAGGGCGCCGTCTCGCTCATCCAACTGGTCGCGTTCAGTCCTCCCCAGCCGAAAACAATCCCGCCCTGATCGGTTGTCAAGGCCATAAAACGACATAGATAATCGCCGTGTCCTCGTGCAGACAGCGCGGGCTTCAACGAGCCTCGTTGGCGCGCCGTACCGGTGAGCCTGCGATTGCTGTGACTGGAGCGATGCTGGGTCAGACCCAGCGAGCCGGATCGGATTGCTGAGTTTGGTTACCGCCTGAGTGCGGAGGGGTTACGAGTGGCGGACGACGACGGTCTCGACATCGGGGTTACGATCAGGGAACGGGTTTCAACGGCGACCACACCCAAGGTGAAGGAACAGACAATCGGCTGGCTCAAGGAGACACTCTCCGGGGCGGTGTCCTCGGTCGTGCTCTTTCTCATTGGGCTCCTCTTTTTCAGAACTGGGTTCAGTTCCTCGTCGGAGCTGTCGTTCGATCTCCTCTCCCCCCACTCCCTCTTCGGCACCTTCAAGTCGCTCGTTCTCGAGCTCTCGACCCGCGGCGAGTACGTGCTCCTGATCGCAGGAGGCACTCTGGGCGCCGTTGCTGGCGCCGCCGGTGCCATCTGGTGGCGCCAAGCCGATCGCGATGCGGCTGTCGCCGCGAAGTCGGGTATACGCGACAGGATCGCCGCCGAGTTCGGCTGTCGCCGCACCGTTACGTTCGTGACGGTCGCCGCGCTCACCGTGCTGGGTGCGTACGCCTACCAGCAATACCTCTGGAACGTGGCACTACCGATCCCGAAGGACGCCCTTGGGTTCGCGATCACACAGGAGGTCTCGGCCGCCTCGTTCCAGGATGAGCTTGCCGATGCGCTCTACACCCAGGGTCAGGCACAGCGGGTCGTCGTACGGGAACTCCCGGTCCGGTTCGACGGGGGCGATACGGCGAAGGCCCGGGCATTAGGGAAGCGTCTCGGGGCGCGTGCGGTGGTGATCTACCGGGCGGAGGAACGGGGAGACATCAAGCGGTTCGTCGCCTACGTCGTCTTCACCGATCCCAAGATCGGCCTCGCGGTCGGCGGCCGACCGACCGGGACCAGTGGCGATCCGAGCCAACTCGCTAACCAGGCAAGAACGGTTCAGGTCAAGGAAGGCGTCGAGGTTCCGGCACTTCGGACCGAGACGCTGGGACAGCTGGTCAACGCTGCGGCCGGCATTATCGCCTACAACGACGATCGAATCCGCGAGGCAATCGAGCACCTGGAACTGGCGTTGCCAGGAGATCCAGCCGACCCGCACGTCGGCATCGTCAACTTCTACCTCGGCAACGCCTACGGAGTCGACAACCAGGACGTGGCGGCGGTGGCAGCGATTGAGCGAGCCATTGCTCACTACGAAGCTCGGACCGCGACCGGCGAGCAGCTGCCGCCACAAGACGAGCTGATCTTCGTCAAGACCTATCTCCTCCGAGGGCAGCTTGCGGGCGACGCGGGTGACTGGAACGGGGCACTGACCTGGTACGACAAAGCAGACGCGCAGCGCGATGTTCTGCTGACCCGCGCGCCCGGTCTGGAGCGACCGGAAGACGTTCACGCGACCTATGCGCGGCTCTACACCGAGATCGCCAACGTCTACCGGTTTCGGGAAAAGCCGGACGACGTCGCCCTCTGGCAAGCACGCGCCAAAGAGGAACTCGACACGCTCTCGGCGGCCGCCGGAGACGGTAGGACCTTCCTCCAAGAAAGCGGCGCACGCTTCATCCTGGGCGACTGCGTCGGGGCGTCGCGGGCAGCCAAGTCGG
Source organism: Thermomicrobiales bacterium (assembly GCA_034667245.1). Taxonomy (GTDB): domain Bacteria; phylum Chloroflexota; class Chloroflexia; order Thermomicrobiales; family UBA6265; genus DATBFX01. The sequence goes on from JAXDKI010000267.1 coordinate 8,417, forward strand.
CGTTGTCGCTCGACCAGGACGACGCCGATGCGCTCTCGAACCTCGCCGTGGTGCAAGGGTTCCAGGATCGGAACGATCAGGCACGGCAGCTCTGGGAGCAGGTGCTCGCGCTTCGCCCGGACGATATTCAGGCTCGCCGGCAACTGGCGGTGAATTGGATGGGAGAGGCGCTGAACCTCCCGAACGGGTTCTACGAGCCGACCTATCTCGCGAAGGCGGAGGAGCAGTACCGTGAGATCCTTCGGCTTGACCCGACAAATCTCGACGCCCACGAGGCCCTGGGCGACATCGCCGAGTGGCGCGCCAAAAGCGCCGTCCTCGACTTCACGGCGGTGATGACCGGCGACAAGGTCTCGATCGCCAAGAGCCAGAACCTGTGGCGGGCGGACCCTTCTCGCCGCAAGGCGATGCTCGACGGCTTTGCCACGGCAATCAAGGAGCGGCGCGTGCTGGCCGCCGAGTTGCGTCCACACGACCCGGCGTCGCAAGTCACACTGGCCGAGACCTATGTAGACCGACAGTCGCAGCTATACATGGCGCTCTACGAGCTGAGCCAGACGCGGGACGCTGCCGGCGTCGCCGCAATCGGCAAAAGCCTGATGGCGGACGCCGCCGAGATCCACACCTGGACAGACAAGGTGCTTTCGGCCGAATCGACGGCGACGCGCACCCAGCGCTTGCAGGCGTGGGCGGTCAAACTCGAGTCGCTGGAACAGGAATGGTCCTGGGTCACGTCCTACGACGAATCGGCGGACGACACCGCCAAGGCCGCGGCGGTGAAACGCTACGGAGAGGCCGTCGAGGTTGCTATTTCCTTCGTCGACGAGGAGCCGGCGACCAGCCCGACCGACGTCGATGCGATGAGCGCGATCTACTACGAGGCAG
>JAXDKI010000268.1:0-7226 GCA_034667245.1 Thermomicrobiales bacterium
GAGACTGATATTGGGTCTGCCTACGTGTCGACGCTTGAGATCCTAACCGACCGGTTCCTATCTGAAGCACTAGAACCTCATCTCGATCTCGGGCTGCGGGCAGATGCTGTTACCAGACGAGAGGCCCCTCGCTTGCGCTCAAGACGTTCAGACTGAGGAAACGCCTCCTCCTGAACATCCCGAGCGGAGCGAAGGACCCCTCTCCGGTTCACGTCTCAGCAGCCCGAGCCGAGACGCGCTCGGCCTAGCACGCGACCTTGCTGTCCACCGTGCTGCCGAACGTCGTCGTCCAGTACCACTTGTAGTCGGAGCCGCTGCTCCCGGCGCGGCCGATCCCGATCGCCTTGTAGTCGCTGCTCAGCATGTTCTTGTTATGCCCGGAGGAGTTCTTCCACTGGGTGAACGTTTTGGCCGCGTCCGAATTGCCGGCCGCGATGTTCTCCGCCCGGTAGGTGTTCTTGGGATAGCCGTGGTTCGTGATGTTCTGCGACCACGTCACCCCGCCCCGCAAGGTGTGGCTGAAGTAGTTCTTGCTCGCCATCTCACGGGAGTGGTGGTCTGCCGCCGCGCCGAGGGTGCGGCTGAGTGCCAGGGCGCTCTTACCCTTCGACTTGCGATAGGCGTTGATCTTCGCCAGCATCGCGCACTCCTGAGAATCGGGCGCGAACTGTGCGGCGGAGATCGACGCGGACGTATTCGCGGCCGGTTTTGAGCCGGGGGCCGCGGCGACCGGTATGGCGGGCACAACCAGGACGCCCGCAACCAACATGAACAACAAACGGAACAGTGTGCGGCGCATCGGCGCCCTCCTTTGACACATCCACCCCGCGCGGCGGACCGAAAGATGCTGCAACACAACCGGAAAGGAGCCTGCGCGGCGGCACCCACTGCAATGGGGCCGAGGCCGGCGGGACTGCCGACGGGGCTCACCGAGGTCATGTTCATAGCCAGCTTAACCCACGAGGGGTCCGGGGGGCATGAGAATTCGGGCTTCGATACCGTGGGCCAATCGTCCTGGCCCGGTATCAATCGGACTACCAACTTGGGCAAAAACGGGATGGAGGGGCCGGTGCGCCAGATGACGCTAATCGATCCCACCGGCCCGACGCGTCGAGCCGTCCACGGCTGGGTGGACGGCTCGGCTCGCGAGTGCCGGTTGCAGCCGAGTCGCTCGCGGAGGGGATCAGGGCGGCGGGCGAGGGAAGGGGGGAATCCCGCCGTCCTACGATAACGATCCATGCAGATAGCGTGCCCACGTGTGCCAGATTGTCACCAACGGCATCCTCGTGGTCTACCAAGAGACTCCCGCCGTCGATCGGTTCGAGCCGAACGTCTCCCGCATCAGCATCACCGTCGGCACAAAGGCCAGCTCAATCCTCGACCAACCCTCTGGACTCACCGGAGCACAGTCATAGGTCCGCTTCGGCGCGACTCCATTTGACACCGCCCCGCCGGTCGCGTTCTATGAGTGATTGGAGCACCAATTGCTCAATGGCCTAGGAAGAAAAGGACAGGGAGACGATGGCGGTGCACCCACGGGTCGAGCAGATGCGATTTGCCCGTAGCGAGTTCGTGCGGGCACTGGACGGCGTCACCGACGAGGAGGCGCGCCGGCGGATCCTCCCCATGAACTCCATCAGTTGGATCATTGGCCACCTCGCCGGTCAGGAGTACCGCTACTGGCTCCTCAGAGCGCAGGGCCAAGATCCGCTGCCCATCGCCAACGACCTCGCGCCGTACGGCAAACCCGCCACCACCCCGCCCCTCGACCTCGCCTGGAACACCTGGCGCACCGTCACCGCCCTCGTCGACCCCTACCTCGACTCTCTCACCACCGCCACCCTCGAGACCCGCCTCATCATCGACGGTAAACCGCACGACGAGACCATCGGCACCATGCTCCAGCGCGTCACGTATCACTACTGGTTCCACACCGGCGAATCACAAGCCGTCCGCCAACTCCTCAGCCACACCAACCTTCCCGAATTCGTCGGCGACTTCACCAACAACTCCGTCTACCGACCGGAAATCCCATAGCCACGGGGTAGCCGTCCTCCTGCGCCTCTTGGCGTTATCCGTACCATCCTCGACGTCCAACGGTTGCGTGCCGCGCCCTTCCCGCGTACGTGGGGACGCAGAGAATTTACCCCAGCAGCCGCTCTATCACCACGGCAACGCCGTCCTCCTCGTTCGAGAGCGTGATCTCATCGGCGGCTTCGATGGCGGCGGGGTAGGCGTTGGCGACGGCGACGCCGAGACCGGCCCAGCGGAGCATCGCCGCGTCGTTGGGGGCGTCGCCGAACGCGACGACTTCACCGGCGTCAATGCCGAATTGCTCGCAAAGGGAGGCGAGGGCCCAGGCTTTGGTGACGTTGGCGGCGACAATCTCCAAGAACGGCGCGCCGGAGTGAGTCGCTTCGAATCCATCGAGACCGAGCCCCTGGAGGGTTGAGAGCAGATCGTGAGGCAGCTGCTCGGGGTGGCGGACGACGAGCTTGGTGATCGGCGAGGCGACGAGGTCAAGCGCGTCGCCGAGACGCACCTCCTCCAGCAGGCGGCCGTGGTCCTCGACGCGGGCAAGCGTGACATAATCCGGTTCGCAGGCGAAATCGACGCCTTGGACGAAGGCGAAGCAGACACCGGGGATCGCTTCACGCAACGCGACGATCAGGCGATGCGCGATCGCTCCGTCGAGTGGGTGGTGGCCAAGCATCTCGTCGCGGGCGAGGTCGTAGAGGATGGCGCCGTTGGAGCAAATCGCGTGACCGGTGATCCCAGCGCTTTCGGCAAAGTGGCGGGTCGTCAAGGGCGGCCGGGCGGTGGCGAGGACGATGACGATCCCGAGCTTCTGGGCGCGGGACAAGGCGGCGCGGGTGCGGTTCGAGACGGAACGATCAGGCCGGAGGAGCGTCCCGTCGAGGTCGGAGGCGATCAGGCGGAATGGAGGCACATGAGATCCTTGAGTCGTCAGTCGTCAAACGACGGCGACACGTGACACACGGGAAGTTCCAAACAGCACTTCCGGCCACTTGTCACTTGCCACTTGCCACTTGCTACGTGTCACTCCGCTCTGACACTGCGCCTAAATCTGGAAGCGGGTGCGGGTGATTTCGACCCAACGGCCCTGTTGGGTGGAGCGCACGACGCCGTCGAGGATTTCCTGCACTTTGACCCCGTCGGAGAAGGAGGGGGAGGCGGGAACGCCGGTCCGGATCGCACGCACCCACTCGCGCATCAGGAGGATTGTGGGGCCAGTCGAGGGGTGGGCAAAGTCGGGAAATTCGGGGCTGAGACGCTCGGGGATCGGGAGCTCAGCCAGCGTTTCGCCGCCGCGGGCGCCGAAGAGGCGACCATCGCCGCGTAGGACGAGGATGCCGTCGGAGCCACTGAGGATGATCTCATCGCCGGCGTCGTGCGGGGCAGTCGCGGAGTAGTGGACGGTGGCGAGGGCGCCGTTGGCGAAGCGCAGCATCAGGGAAAAGTTATCGTCGGCATCGACGGGAGCCGTCTGGGTGGATTCGGGGAGCCGGCGCCGCTTGACCATCGTCGCGGTCGCGCCGGCGACCGACTTCACGTCGCCGAACCACCAGCGGAGGGCGTCGACGTAATGGGAGCCGGCAGCACCGAGCATACCGCCGCCCTTGGCGCTCTCCATGAGCCAGTCCCAGGTGGCACCGTTGGGATCATTAAGGCTGGAGCGGTAGACGACGATCGAGGCGGAATGGGGGTCGCCGAGGTACCCCTCGTCGATGAGCTCCTTGGTGCGGGCGCGGGCGGGTGCGAAGCGGAACTCGTGGTTGACCATCGTGACGACGCCGTTGCTGTCGGCCAGCTTGACCATGTCTCGCGCCTCGGCGAGATTGCGCGCCATCGGTTTCTCGCAGAGGACGTGCTTGCCGGCTTCGATCGCGGCCAGCGTCATCTGGTGGTGCAGGTGCGGCGGCGTCGCGACGACGACGGCGTCGAGTTCCTGATCGCGCAGCAGAACGCGGAAGTCGCTGAGCGCGACCTTGACCCCATATTGGGCGGCGGCGAGGTGGGCGCGTTCCGGGCGCCGGGCGCAGACCGCGACGACCTCGATCTCGGGGAGATACTGTAGGGCAGGGATGTGGACGGCGGCGCCGAACCCGACGCCGATCACGCCGACGCGGATCGACGTCGTTCGGGTTCCACCGGTCCTGCCCTGCTGCGTCGCAATCATCGCCTCCGCCTCTGCCTACCGCACCGACGCGTCGGCTGCCAATGCTAGCAGAGGGGCATGCGATCGGTGACCGGAGGACAACCGACGATTACGTGACGAAGGCGACGGTGACGATCAGGATGAGGCCGAACCGGACGAAGAGCGGTCGTCCCGGATGTGGGATCTCACCAGTTCGACCACTTCTGGGGTGACCTCGAGGCCGTGGTCCTCGACCGCGTGCCGGCCCGCCTGGGCCAGGACCTCGTCGTCCGTCTGTCCCGCAAATGTCGCGCCGCAACCGGGCACGATCTCGCCGCAAGCGAGTGTCTTCATTGCCGTTCGCTCCTTTGGTGGTGGGTGACCGACTCAGTTGTCGATCTCGGCCATTGCGAGGACCTGCTCCTCGCTGAGCGTCAGGTCATGAGCTTCCTTGGCATGCCGCTGGACATCCGCGATCAGCTCCCGCTCGTCCTCGGCGCGGATCTCGATTCCGCAGGTGCACCGTACGACTTTGCGCATGCAGTCTCCTTTCGTTTGGTGTCCGGAACACAAACCGTATTATGACCAGCCCGGCTTGCGACAACCTTGCAGTAGGATTGCAGAACGTAGACGTCGCGCCGTCGTGATCCTTGGAGGAAGATCCCCTGGAGCCCCTACTGCGCATCTACATCTGCGGTCGTCTCGCCCTGGAGCACGACGATCTGGTGCTCGGCGAAGGGGCATTCCCGGCGCGACAGGGGCGGCGGCTATGGGCCTTCCTCGTGCTCCGGCGGCGATGGCCGGTCCCACGCGACGAGATGGCGGCAGCGGTCTGGGGCGATGCGGTCCCCGACGCCTGGGATATCACTCTGAACGCCCTCGTCAGCCGGCTGCGCGCCGTTCTCCGACCGGTGACGGCGCGCGTGCCGGAGGTAGGGATCCGCGGTGAGGTCGGCCGGTACGTGTTGACGCTGCCCGGTGCCGTCTTCGTCGACGCCGAGCGCGCGCGTAGCGGTCTGCACGCCGCGGAGACGGCATTGCGCCGACGGGACTGTGAGACGGCGTTGAGCGAGGCACGGGTGGCGATGGAGATCGCCGCGCGCGGGTTTCTCGGCGGGGAGGATGCACCCTGGATCGAGGGGCAACGGCGGGCCCTCCTCGACCTTCAGCTGCACGCGCTCGAGTGCACCGTCGAAGCGGAGCTCTTGCGCGGGAACCCCGACATCGCCGAGCGAGAAGCGGAGTACCTCCTGTTTCTCGATCCGCTGCGCGAGTCGGGATATCGGCTGCTGATGCGCGCGCTGGCGGCCGGCGGCAATGCGGCCCAGGCGGTTCGTGTGATGGAAGACTGCCGACGCCGCCTGCGAGACGAAGGTGGGATGGCGCCTTCGCTCGAGACGGAGCATGTTTTCCAGTCGGTGACGATCCGGGGATCATGACGGTCTGGGTCGCACGAAGACAGCGAATAGGCCGGTGGTGAGTCGTCGCCGGCCGGTCTCATGGCGGGGCACATATAGAATGTTGACATGCCCAGGGGGTGAGTGAGAATGCAAACCGCGAGACAGCTGTGGGAAGTAGTCGCAACGCCGACCGGTGGGAGCGCGTTGCGTAGAGGCACAGGATGATTGCGGCCGTCGACGTGGAAGGTGCCTTTCGTGGTGCCTACGGCTACGATCGGCAGGTACGCGGATTCGTGCGCGGGTTCCACCAGCGTGGCATCGCGGTGCGCGTGTACAACGACGCGGAGCGCTACCAACCGCCGGTTCGGCAGTCCTGGCACGACCCATTCTTCGAGACGCTCAACAGGCCGGTAGGGGCGCGGGTTCTTCTGCAATCCCGCATGCCGCACAATACGCGTGCCAGGGACGACCAGGCAGTCGTCAACCTGACCACGTTTGAGGCGAGCGGCATTCCCCAAGAGTGGGTCGAGCGGAGCCGCCAGCACGCGCTGACCGTGGTGAACACCGAGGTCTGCCGGCGAGCATGGATCGAGAGTGGCGCACCGGCGGATCGACTGCGCGTCTGCCACCTTGGCATCGATCCGGAGGTATTCGCGGGTTCGCCGGAGCCGTTAGGGCTGCGTCTTGCCACCGGACAATCGATCGAGCAGTTCCGTATCCGATTCCTCAATGTCTCAGCCCTCTGCCCGCGAAAAAACCTCGTCGGTCTCATGCGGGCCTGGCTACGCGCCACGACCCGTGACGACGATGCGGTTCTGATTCAGAAGCTGACCATCTACAGTGCCAACGAGTTCGCCTTTCACCTCCACGAGCTCGACCGGATCCAACGAGAGCTCGGGAAGCGGTTCGAGCAGGCAGCTCCGGTCCACACGATCATGCGCGTGTTCCCGGATCGTGACATGCCGCGGCTCTTCGCCGCCGCGACCCACTACGTCAGCCTCTCCCATGGTGAAGGCTGGGACCTGCCCATGCTGGAGGCCGCCGCCACCGGGTTGCGCCTGATCGCGCCCGACCACAGTGCCTACCAGACCTACCTCGACTCCAGCGTCGCGCGCATGCTCCCGAGCCGCGATGTTCCGGCCTACTTTCCCTACAACGGCCCCTCGGCGCGACTCTTCACAGGTCTCAACTGGTGGGAGGCTGATGAGGACGCGGCCGTTGTCGCCATCCAGGACGCGATAGCCGGCCGCGATGCGACTGGCGCGCCAGCGCGGGAGCGCGCGCTCCGCGACTTTACCTGGGAGCGGGCGACCGACCGGATGGTCGAGATCCTTGCCGAGGCGGAGGAGATGGCTCCGCCGCGACGAGTCTGGCCAGCGCTTCGAGCGTATATCGGGCGCTGAACAGTGCGTGCGCGTTCGCCGCCAGGCGGTCCCCAAGGCCGGGCTCGTCGATCAGTTGGGCACAGCGGGCGGCGAACTCGTCCGGATCGTCTGCCAGCAGTAGGTGCTCTCCGTCGCGCGCGTCAATCCCCTCGGCGCCGATGGTGGTGGCGACAACGGGCCGGCGGAGGGCGAACGCCTCCAGGACCTTGATCCGGGTCCCGCCGCCCGCCCGAATCGGTACGACGACGATGCGGGAACCGGCGTACCACGGTCGCACGTCGG
>JAXDKI010000269.1:0-3235 GCA_034667245.1 Thermomicrobiales bacterium
TTGCTCTCCGGCGGCACGGCGCTATTTGCCTGGCTGAGCCGCTGCTCCATCGCCGGGCTGAACGACTCGGGCACGTTGCTCCAGCCCGCGGCCGGCTGCAAGTCAACCCGCTGATACGACAGATCGAATCGCTCGGCACCGGCCGGTTGTCCGGGTACGTCGTAGTTCGTCAGCACGCCGGGAACGGAGAACTCGGTTCGGAAGTCGACGACCGGCCCCTGCAGCGGCGGGTCGTACCCGCCCGCGCCGACCCACTCCACCGCGACGACCGTCTTGCCCGCCCGCTCGGCCGCCTGACCGATCGTATCGGCTTGCAGGACGCCCGGCTGGTACGCGCTCGTCCGGCTGTTGAAGTCCGCGGCGCCTGGCCGATGGAACGTGTTGTTGGTGGAGCCGTGCTCGCCCGGCCAGGTCCCGGTGGCGAGGGTGTGCCATCCCGTTCCCGTATTCGGTGGGAAGCTCTGCAGCATTCCGTTCTCGCCGATCACGCCCCCGGTCAGCGGATCGGGGACCCCCGCCCCCCAGTAGCGCTCAACAAGGTCGGGCCGCAGACCATCGGCGGCGAACAGCAGCACCCGCGACGCCCGTTCCAACGGCGAGCTCGCCTCGGGTGTGGCCTGGAGGGCGACACTCGTCGCGGCCGGGCCGAGGATCAACCCGAGGGCGACCAGGAGTCCTACCACGCGCGTCGGCGCGGAGAGTCTGCGGCCCAATCGGGACCTGCGACGCGATCGTGCCATCGTAATGCGCCCCCCTTTGCTCGGCCGCGATTCGGCCCTGCTTCCCACACGTGGAATCTCTACCCCTGGCAACTGCCTGCTCCGCCTGGAGAACACCTCCCATCGTACGCGGCCTGGCCGGCGCTGTCTTAACCCAGCGTCAAACGATCCGCTCTGGTGGACGTGACGAACCGGCCGCAGGAATCGTGCCCGGCCCGCTCGACCTCACCGCACGCCCCGGTTGAAAACGACCGGCGCCGACCGCAAGCAGAGCCAGCACGAAGGCACCTCCCACCCAGAGTGGAAGTCGCTCCCAGGCATCGAGAACCGTGGCCGCTCCCCACCACTCCAGGTGACGCTCCCAACTCGCCGCCGTCGCCAGAAACACCCCAATCACCCCGGCTACCCCAAACGCCAGCGCGGCACCCTTCGGTGCGACGGGCGCCAGTGCCGCACCGACCCACAGCAGTGCCGCGAAGCAGAACCCCAGTCGCGCCACCTGAGCGGCGCCGTCGGTCCGGATAAAGCTCGCCAGCGCGTCGACCGCGCGAACCCGGTCGAGCGCCACCCATCCCGCCGCGAATCCGGCGACGAGCACGAGCAAACCGGGCGGATTGAGCGTGCTTGACGTACCGAGACTCGTCACCTTTACCGGCGGGGGAGCGGCGACAGCATCGCTCGTTTCCGGTGTTTCGCCCCTGCCCGAGCGTCGCTCTGCCCGGGCATCCAGGACGAGCCAACCCCCGATCCCGAGGGCAACGGCGACCACGAGCCACTGCAACCAGGACCCCACCCCGAGCGCATCGGCATGCGGCAAATCACTTGGATGGGCGAGCACGACGAGACGCTTCATCGGCAACTCGCATGACCACTGTCGGAATCAGCGGCCACGACTGGACAGCGCCGATTGTACCTGCCACTCATCAATGACCGGCGTTACTGGCAACTGACAACTGACAACTAACCACTCCCCGTCAAGTACCGCTTCGGGCACTTCGCGACGAGCGAGTAGTTCGTGTCGACCATGTTGCCGACGTAGAGCCCGCCTGCCTGGGAGAGGAGCTGGTAGGCGTCGAGACGGTCGAATCCGTAGTCGGCGACCATCCACTCGATCAGCTCGGCATAAGCGATCCGGGCGGCGTCTTCCATCGGCCGGGCACTGCCGACGGTCATGATCTCGGTCGGCGACTCGATCCGCGGCCAGAGGATTGGCTTCCCCTTAATCAGGTCGAAGGTGAAGGTGCCGCGGGCGTCGATCTCCAGCGCCACGCCGCAGAGCTCACCCTGACCCTGCCCGGCGTGCGCATCGCCGGTGAAGAAGAGGGCGCCGGGGTGGTGGACCGGGAAGTAGACCGTGTTGCCGACCGTCACGTCCGGCACGTCCATGTTGCCGCCGTGGGCACCGGGCGCGAGGGAGGAGACCGCCTCGATCGCCGGTGCCGTCCCCATCGTGCCGAAGAAGGGCGCCCAGGGGATCTCCCACCGGTCGCGCCAGGCGAACCCGCCGGACGGAGTTTGCTTGTAGATCCAGACCCGCTCCTCCAGCGGAGGTTGCAGGGTACGAGTCAGCCCCGTCGACGTCAGACCGCCGAAGTAGGGGACGAGGCAGGAGAATGCCCAGTCCCGCGTCGGCTCGATCGCCTCGATCGTGACGGCGAGGGTATCACCCGGTTCCGCGCCCTCGACGTAGATCGGGCCGGTCTGCGGGTTGAGATAGGGACCGAGGACGTCGCTCACCCGCTGGTCCTCGCTCGTCAGTTTCCCGCCGAGCGCGTCCTTGGTGTAGATAACGACCCGTTCTCCCGGTTTGACGCGGGCGACGGGCTCGGCATACGGCCCCATCACGAACTGGTACTGCTCGTTCGGCTGGCGGATCTCGCGGACTGCGTCGGACATCTGACCCCCTCGTCTTCTCTGGGCGCTGAGCGATTGCGACAGCGGCATCTTATCGAAACGCGGACTCAGCCGTTGGTTGCGGACCAGGGCGCGTCAACCGCCGCCACCCGCTCCCAGACGTCACCGTAGGCGACGACCAGGCCAAGGTCATCGACCTCGACCTCCGCGACGTAGCCGGTCTCCGATTCGTAGCGATACCTTCTCGGCGCCAGGCGGGTGTAGCTCTGCCGGAGCGGCTCGATCGTCAGGGCGGGGAACCGCACCCAGGCGGCCGTCACGTCGATCCTGGCACCGACGCGCGGCGCGAGCCGACGGATCGGGAGCGTGTTCGTGATCGGACTGAACTCGAGATCGACGTCGATCACCTCGTCCAATCCCACCAGCGGCTCGAAGTCGAATGCCGGAGCCTCGTCGCGGCTGACGGCTTCCCGCCGCTGCCAGCCGAGATCCGGATCGACGAGAAACTGGACGAATCGAGATTCCCCCGGTCCTCGGTAGAGCTCGACGTCAACGTACCGCGTCGTCCAGTCCTCGTCGCAGAGAACGAGATAGTCGATCCGGATCGGACGCTCCTCCTCGACAAGATGAATGTGGCCCCGGCAGCGCCACCCGTCCTGCGG
>JAXDKI010000270.1:0-18009 GCA_034667245.1 Thermomicrobiales bacterium
TCCCCGGCGACCTCGCCTACACGCGCTTCGAGGGCGGCGAGCTCTGGGGATTCCCCAACAGCTTCAGCGAGCTCTGCTGGTTCTACGACCGCGACGCCGTCCCTTCGATGCCCGACGGTCCCGTCCCGGTCAACATCATCGGCCGCTTTGTCGAGAACTTCGACGCCTTCGCCGCCGTCTGCCGCCGCATGCGCCGGGAGGGCGTCAAGCGGATCGAGATCCGGGTCGAATAGACGGACAGACGTCTCTGTTGTCTCCCGCCCACGTCTCGTCTCCCAGGCTGAGCCGACGAACAAACAGGAGCGCCCCGGGACCGGTTGGCCCCGGGGCGCTAGCCCCTCGATTGCCCCGCCCTCCCCGCTGAGCGGCGCTATGCTTTGAGCGTGAGGTACTGCGCGGAGACGAAACCCTCGTCGCCGGTTTCCGGGTTCTCGACCGGCAGCCAATCGCCGCGGGCGGCGCCGGTGACCGTCAACTCCGTCCCCTCGGCCAGAACGGCGACGACGTCCGCGTTCTCCGACGGCTCGGCTCGCAGGTTGACGTCGGCGGTCGTCACGACCGTCGATCCTTCGGCGGCCGATGCGGTCTCGACCGTGCTCAGTCCCCGGCCGAGGAAGACGTAGGCGAGCGTCGAGGCATCACTGCCCCGCAGCCAGGCGATGCCGGTGAGACCGGACGCGTTCCGCTCCCGGATGCCAACGGTCAGGTCGTTCCCCGTTCTCAAGCCGCCGATCTCGCCGCAGGCGACGACGGTGTCGTCGTTCTCGCCGGCCCGGACCACGATCGAATACGTCTGCCTGACGAGGTCGTCGAGTTGGACGCGAACGGTCGTCGCGCTCTGGAAGACCGTCGCTGCCGTCGCCGCGCCGACCGGTTGGTCCTCCGCGCCGACGTCGAAAAGCGAGAAGGTTGTGTCGAGATTGGGTGTTTCGCAGGTGCCGGCCGTAATGAGCGCCGGAAACGGCGGCTTGATCGCGGCGAGTTGAGAGACGGGGCGCGAGACTGGCACACAGGCACCGGTCCCACTCGTGTCGCCACCGGCACCCTGCGCGGTGCCATCGCCCTCGGCGTCGGCGCGGACGGTCGCGGCCGGCGTCAGCAAACCTCCGGCGGTCAACCCGGCGAGTCCGCGCAGCAAGCCGCGGCGGGAGCGGCCGCGCGCAAGTGTGCGCGCGATGCCGTCAAAGCGGCGGGCGTCCATCGGCAGTCGCTCCTTCCTGAGCGTACTCATCGGGGGCACTGGGCCGGGGCAGCCCAACGAAGACTCAACAGCGTCCTGACACAACTTTACTCTTTAGCGCCTATTTTGCAAGATTTGCCTCATTGTCAACGAAAGGTATGCTGCCGACGTTCTCTAACTCGGATATCGCGCACGTTCGTTCACCAAAACATCTCATTCAAAGTCGCCACAGCGACGGACAGCGGCAGGCGCTCCAGGCGCTCGCGCTCCTCGTGCGAGCCACGGCACCGCCCGGCATCTTCAAGGCTAGATGTCGGTCGGTGATCTTCGGCGCTAAATGTCGTCACGGCGCTTCCGCGCTTCGGACAGCACGACGGGCTAGGGGGAGTCCCTGCCCGTCGCCGCGATCGGTCGTGGTGGTCCTCTTCGCGGAGGGACCCCGGTGCCCGCTAAGCGGCCGGCGTCGCCGGGCTCGCGCAGGTCAACGGGGTCGCGCCCACGGGGCCGCCGATGTCGATCCGGTCCAGCCACCCCTCGCCGCTGCCGGCCTTCTCGGCCCGCCCGGGAGTGTGTGAGCCAGTGTGTGACCCGTGTGCGTGGTCCCGCACGCCGCCGGGGCGCACCCTGGGGCTGCGAGCGGCGGTCGCCACGGACCCGACCGAGGGGGGCCACGGAAGCGCCGAACCAGGGCCGGCAGCAGAGGAGGTGAGCGGGGTGATGCCGTCCATCGAGATCGCGGCGATGGCCGCGTCTACGGAACACGAGTTGGCCCAACGCCGGGCGAACACGGTCGGCCATCTCAGGCCCGTCGCGTCACGGCGGCGATGGATGCCGGCGCTGGTGGTCCCCATCCGCCGGTTGGCGGTAGCGTGGCGTTCCGCGACGCACGCGCCACTGGCCGCCAGCCGATGACCGTTCGCGCTTCCCGTCGTATCGGCGCTTACCGGCATCAGGAGGATGCGATGTCCCGTTCGCGTGCCCACCGAGTCGACCATTCCCGATCGTTGCCCGTGCCCGGTTCGTCGCCCGCCGCGGTGCTGAGGGCGATCGCCCGGCGTTCGCGCTCGACGTCGCGGCGTGGCGGGCCATGATCGGCCGTCCCCGTCGCGGTGTCCCGGCGCCGACCGCCACGGCCGCGTAGTTCTCAGGAGTCGGGTGTTCTGTTTAGAGACCCGGTCATGGGGCCGGTGTCGCGCGTCACATCGACGGAATGAGGAGGAACCTGCTATGTACGCCGTCGTTCGCCGGTACACCAGTGAGATGAAGAACCTTGCGGAGGTGATGGCCGAGAAGCACGAGGACCTCGAGCGAAGGATGAGCGGTCTGCCTGGGTTTGTCGCCTACTACCTGATCGACGCCGGCGATGCGGTCGCCACCGTCACGGTCTGCGACGACCGGGCGGGGGCGGAGGCGTCGCACGCCCTGGCGGCGGGGTGGGTCAAGCAGAACTTGCCCGCGTCGGTCCTCGGCGCGCCCGAGGTGACCGGGGGCGAGGTGCTCGCCCACGCCGGATAGGAGACCGCCCCTTCGCTCGCCGGTGCGGCGGCAGCTCGCCTGGTTCGAGCTGCCGCCGCGCTTTTGGCTGTTCCGCTTGTGCTGTATCGCCGCATTCGGCAAACATCCCGTCGACGGCTCCTCGATCACGCGCGTGGACATGTACTAAGATGCGCACCGCGTGGTCAACCTCACCGCGGGCGAGCAATGGGCGGACGGGCGGATGGTATCGGCGGCGGACGAGATGTCCCCTTCGGCGACCGGTTGCGGCACTTGCGTCAAGCCACCGGTCTGACGCAAGAGGAGTTGGCCGAGCGCGCCGGTCTCAGTCCCAACGCGATCAGCGCCCTGGAGCGCGGCGAGCGCCGCCATCCCTACCCCACCACAATTCAGGCGCTCGCTGCCGCGTTGGGGCTGACCGAAGAGCAGCGGGCAACGCTGCGTGCGGCCGTCCCGCGGCGGCTCGATCGGGCGGAGCCGGCCCCGGTCCGCGGTCCCCTCCTCCCGATTCCGCCGACGCCGCTGATCGGCCGCGACCACGCCGTCGCCGCGGCGACGGCGCTCCTGCGCGACGATCGCGCTGCCGAGTCGGGCCGTCTGCTGACGCTAATCGGGCCGGGCGGCGTCGGCAAGACCCGGTTGGCGCTCGCGGTGGCGGGCGCGGTCGCCGACCGATACGCGGATGGCGCCCACCTCATCTCGCTCGCTCCGGTCGGCGATCCGGCGTCGGTCTTGGCGACGATCGCGCAGGCGCTCGGTCTGCGGGAGGCGAGCGAGCGTCCGGTCGTCGACCAGCTCGACGACTTCCTCCGGGAGCGGGAGGTCCTGCTGGTCCTCGACAATTTCGAGCACCTTGCTGCGGCGGCCCCGGCCGTGGCCGCGCTGTTGGAGCGCTGCCCGCGACTCCGGCTGTTGGTGACGAGCCGGGAGCGGTTGCGATTGCGCGCCGAGCAGGTCTACCCGGTGCTCCCGTTGGCGCTCCCCGATTCCTCCGCGCGCGAGACGCTGGCGACGCTGGCGGGCAATCCCGCCGTGGCGCTCTTCGTCGCGCGGGCGCGGGCGGCGCAACCGGACTTCGCGCTGACGGAGGCGAACGCCGGGGCGATCGCCGCCATCTGCGCGCGCCTCGACGGCCTGCCGCTGGCGATCGAGCTCGCGGCGGCGCGGGTCCGCCTGCTGCCGCCGACGGCGCTCCTGGCCCGGCTGACGCGGCGGCTCGCCCTCCTGACGACGGGAGCGCCCGATCAGCCGGCGCGGCACCAGACCCTGCGGGCGGCGATTGGCTGGAGCTACGGGTTGCTCGGCGCGGCCGAGCAGCGCCTCTTCCACCTGCTCGGCGTCTTCGTCGGGGGGGCCGGCCTCGATGCAGTCGAGGCGGTCTACGACGCGGTCGAGGGGGAGGCCGGCGCCGCACTCGACGGGGTCGTTTCGCTCGTCGACAAGAGCCTGGTCGTCCGGACGGAAACCGCGGACGCCGCGGAACCGCGCGTCATGATGCTGGAGACGATCCGGGAGTTTGCCCTGGAGCGCCTGGTTGCGAGCGGTGAGGAGGCGGCGTTGCGTCGTGCTCACGCCGCCTACTACCTGGCGTTGGCCGAGCTGACGGAACCCGAGGTGACCGGACCGCACCAACGGGCATCCCTCGACCGGCTCGAAACCGAGCTCGACAACCTGCGCGCGGCGTTGGCCTGGGCGCTCGACGCCGGCGACGGCGAGACGGCGATGCGGTTCGGCGGCGCCCTCTGGCGCTTCTGGGAGATGCGCGGGTACCTGAGCGAAGGGCGCCGCTGGCTCGAAGCCGCGCTGGCGGTCGGCGAAACCCGCCCGTCGCGGGCGCGGGCACGGGCGCTCGCAGGTCTCGCCTTCGTGCAGATGAACCAGCGGGAGCCGAGCCTCGCCGCCGTGACCGCCGCGGAAGGGTTGGCGCTGTGGCGACGGTTGGACGATCCGCAGGGGCTTTGCCTGGGGCTCAACATGCTGGGCGACGTTCGCTTGAGTCAGGGGGACTACCGGGCCGCGCACGCGCTCTTCGCCGAGAGCCTCGCCTGCGCGCGCGCCGCGAACGACCGGCGCACGATCGCCCGAGCGCTCAACAACTTGGCCGAGGCGACGCAGCCCGACAACCTGCCCGCCGCGCAGGAGCTCTACGCGGAGAGTCTGGCCATCTTCCGCGAGCTGGACGATCGGCCCGGTATCGCCTACCTCCTGGGCAATCTCGGAAACGTGGCGCGGCTCCGGGGTGATCTCGACGCCGCCCGCGTCTATCACGAGGAGCACCTGCGGCGCTCGCGGGAAGCGAACAGCAAACCGCACATCGCCGACGGTCTTCAACATCTGGGAGAAATCGCCCACGCCCAGGGAGACCTTGCGCAGGCCGCCGCCTGCTTCACCGAAGCGGCGCCGATCTGGCGAGCCATCGGTGACGTCGCGCGTCTGACCGATTGCCTCGACGCGCTGGCCGCCGTCGCCGCGGGGACGCGCCGGGATACCGTCGCGGCGCAACTCTGGTCTGCCGCGGACAGCCTGCGCGAGGCGAGCGGCGTTGCGCGGTCGCCGGAGGCGCAGGTGCTCTACGACCGGGACCTGGCAGCGGCCCGGACCCGGTGCGACGAGGCCGCGTGGACGGCGGCCGGGGTCGCCGGCGAGACGCTGCCGCTGGACCAGGTTGTCGCCCGGTTCGCCGAGACGCGATGAGCAGGTTCCACGGGATTGCCATCCGGCAATCCATAACCGGATCGCCGCGTTGCCGTTCTTTCTCAGATTGCGAATTTCGAGTCCCTCACGATTCCGAGTCGACGAGAAGTCGGACCGACCGCCCGCATGGCCGCTGGTGCCGTGTTCGATGCGGTCTCCCCTCGCAACGGATTGTCGCAAAAGGGAGGTTTTTGAGACTCGGCGCGGGCCGTCCATCGGTGTCATCTTCAACGCTTTTTGTCGTAGGTTTTGGTTCACCCGCAAAGTTGGTGAAACGGGCTCAGGTCTTCCCGGGGATGGCCGAGCACTGGGGTCTCAGGCGGCTCGGAGCACCCGCTTGCGCAGCAGGTCGAACGTGGCCCGGCCGTAGCCCTGCCGCTTGATCAGCTTCAGGCGCAGCACCTGTCCTTCCGTTTGCCCGTTGCTCCACCGCTCGGACAGCGCCGCGGCCACCGCCGCCTTGTCGCGCTCCAACCCCGCCACCAACCCCTGCAATTCGGCGATGCCGCTGGCGCTCGCCGTGAGCAACCAGGCATCGAGCCGATCCGGTTGCCGGTGGCGGACCATCGCGAGGAACTCGCGCGTCAAGTCCACCGCCGTCGCCAAGGCGGGGTCCGCTTGGCGAACCGCCTCCAGGTACTGCCGTTCGGACTCGGTCAGTTTGTCGGCCGTGCGCAGCAGGAGCCAGGCGACCTCCCGCGGCGGGAGCGGTTGCGCCGGCGGCGGCGCGCCAGTCCGCGGCGCCGGCGTCGTCTCCGGTGGCGGGATGCCGGTCCGTAGGCACGCCGCGTAGCCGTAGACCAGCGTGCAGGACCCGGTGTAGCCCCGCTCGCGCAACTCGCGGCAGAGCCGGGCCACGGTGTGGCAGCCCTCGGCCCAGCGCCGATCGAGGTAGGGGCGGTGCTCGGCAAGGAGCCTCCGCGCCTCGGCGCGCCGTTTGCGCTCCGGGAACTGCCCGGCCGCCACCCACCGGTTGACCGTCCGCTCGCTGATGCCGACCTCGCGGGCGATCCGGCGCACCGTCCAGCCGCGCTGGCGCAAGGCCGCCACCCGCTCGTAGCGGCCCAGGCGGCGCGCCCGCGCGGCCTGCCGCGCCCGTTCCTGCCGTGGCGATACCCGACCGTAGCTCCCCAACGGGGTGCGGTCCGGGGAGATCGGTGGCGGCGCGGCGTCCACGGCGTCGGGCGCGGGCGCGACGGGCAGGGGCGGGAGCCGGGCCCGCTGCCGTTCGAGCACCTGCTGCATCGACGCGCGCAGGTTGTCGACCAGGTGCCAGCGGTCGGCGACCTGGACGGCCACGGGCGCCCCGGCAGCAATCCCTTCCGCATAAGCCCCGGAGCGATCGCGGGTGACCAGCCGCACCCCGGGGTGGGCCGCCAGCCACACCGCGAGGGCCTCGGCCGTGCGGTCGGGGAGGAGGTCGATCGGGCGGTGCCGTTCGAGGTCGACCAAGATCGTGCCGTAGCGCCGCCCCTTGCGGTACGCCCAGTCGTCGACGCCGAGCACGGTCGGGGCGGGAAGGTCGACCTCGGGTGATCGCCGGATCAGGCGCAGCAGGGTGTCAGGGCTGACCCGGTACCCGAGTTCGGCCGCCAGCCGCGCCCCGGCCTCGCCCCCGGCGACGAAGGCGATGGCTTCCAGCGCCTCCCGCTGGCGGTCGGTCCGGTGGGCGCACTCCTGGGCGATCCCCGCGAGGCGCTCGGCGAAGATGCGCCGCGGGCAGGTCGGGTTGTCGCAGAAGAACCGGCGCGCCCGAATGCGGAAGCGCACCGCCACGCCCGCCCACGGCAGGTCGGCCAGGGTGCGTGTGTAACGGCTGTGGACGCGGTCCGCCGGTTCGCAGCAGACGGGGCAGCGGACGTCGGTCGCTTCGGTGGCGGCCAGGATCGTCAATCCTGCCTCATCCAGGAGCAGGGTTTCGACGTGGAACGACCGGGGGATCGGCAAGATGGCACCGGGGAACATCGGGACAACCCTCCGCCGACGAACAAACCGTCGAAGCGGCGGTATTGTCCCTGTCTACGGAAGACGACGCTGCCCGTTTGAGCGGGACGAAGGATCCGGCTCGGACTTCATCAACTCTGCGGGTGAGCCAAGACCGACGACAGAAAGCGTTGAAAGTGACAGGATGTCCTTCAAACTAATGACACGCGCGGCGAGATGCACGGCTATGGTGTATGAGGAGCGTCCGGAGGTGATTGGCCAGCCCCAGCATCGTCCACTTCACCTCGGACCTCCATCATTACCTCCTCATGTCCCGTCCCCAGCGCGATCGACCCGCTTCCCTCTCCTGCCAAGATGTCGGACAATGCGCGCCGGCAACTCAAGCGGGAGAAGGAGGAGCAGATGACGGAACCGGTCCGGCTGGCGATCATCGGCTGCGGAGGGATGGGGCGACGGCACCTGGCGGGGTTGGCGGAGCTGACGAGGGCCGACCCGAACAGCGTCGATCTGGTCGCGGTTTGCGACCTGAACGAGCAAAACGCCCAGGATCTGGCCGACGAGGCGCAGGGCCTCCTCGGTCGCCGCCCGGCCGTCTTCACCGACGCCGCGCAGATGACTCGCGAGACCGACGGCCTGGAAGCTGCCGACTGCACCACCGACACCGGCTCGCACCACCGCGTCGCCGTCGATCTGCTCGATCTCGGTCTGCACACCCTCTGCGAGAAACCGCTCGCGCTCACCGTCCGCGGCTGTAATGTTGTCCTCGCCGCCGCCGAGCGCAACGGCAAGATCCTCTCCGTCGCCGAGAACTACCGCCGCGACCCGATCAACCGCCTCGTCCGCGCCCTCCTCGACGATGGCGCCATCGGCGACCGCCAATTCATCACGGAGACGGCCATCCGGGGCCGTGATACCCTCTTCATCACCCCCTGGCGCCACCAGAAGCTGACCGGTGCGCTCACCCTCGACGCCGGCGTCCACAGCGCCGACATCCTCCAGTATTACTTCGGCGACCCCGCCAGCGCCTTCGGCCAGGTCCGCCTCTACGAGAAGACCCGCGTCCGCCGCGATACCGCCGGTCCCGGCGGCTGGTACGCGAAGTGGGCTGCCAACTTGCCCTCCACGGTCGAAGCGACCGGCGAAGACGCGATGTTCGGCCTGATCACCTTCGCCAATGGCACTCTCGGCCAGTGGACCGACCACTACGCCGGCCACGGCGAACCGTTCAACCACCGGCGAGTCCTCGGCACCCGCGGCGCCATCATCGCCCCCGGCGATCGCAACGGCCGCCCCGTCCGCCTCACCCTCGACGACGGTACCGACGTCGCCGACGAGCACATCCTCGACTACGCCCCAAGCTACCGCCTCGACCCCGTCACCGCCACCATCTTCGGCGGCGATCGTCCCTGGACCTACGACTTCGACTTCCCGACCACCGATCGCAAGATCATCGCCCTCGAATACGCCGAATTCGCGACCTGCATCCGCACCGGTACGCAACCCGAAGTCGACGGCATCGTCGGCCGCCGCGCCGTCGCCCTCGTCTATGCCCTCTTCGAATCCCACCTCGCCAACCGCCCGGTCACCATCGACGAAGTCGAAACCTCCACCGTCGACGCCTACCAGCGCGAGATCGACGAGCATCTCGGGCTTTGCTGAGAGTCGTCGGTCGTCGGTCGTTTGTCGTCAGAACGAAGCCTTGGGCACCGTCGTCCTCACTTCGACAATCGCCCCTGACGTTCAGGACCGGCACCGACGACCAACCGCTGACGACCGACGACCGGCGACCGACGACTCTCAAAAATCGGAGTTCACCATGCTGCTCTCGTACAGCACCTGGGGCATGCCCAACGTTCCGATCGACGTCGCCGTTTCCCCCTGCGCCGGGCTTGGGTTCGACGGGTTGGAATTGACCGTCATCCCCGGTTGGTCCACCGACGCGGCTGGCCTTGACGCGGCCGAGCGGACGCGCATCCGCCGCCTCTACGACGATCACCACCTCGCCCTCTGCGGCATGTCCGGCAACACCCCACTCCTCGCTGCCGACCCGGACGAGCACGCCCGGAACATGACCCGCTTCCGCGGCTACCTCGACCTCGCCGCCGAACTCCAGCACCCCGGCGAAACCCTGACCGTCACCACCACCTCCAGCGGCGCCGCGGAAGATTGGGACGCCGTCAAGGAGTCCCTCGTCGATCGCTTCGGCCAGCTCGCGGAGCACGCACGGCAGGCCGGCGTCATGATCGGCGCCGAACCCCACGTCGGCACCGCCCTCCGTCGTCCCGAAGACGTCCTCTGGCTCATCGATCAAGTCAGATCGCCCGCGCTCACCATCCACTTTGACATCAGCCACTTCAACGTCCAGGGCATGGACATGGAGACCGTCGTCGCCCAACTCGCCCCCCACAGCGCCCACACCCATGTCAAAGACGAGCGCGGCCTTGCCCCGGACCACGAATTCCTCATCCCCGGCGAAGGCGACATGGACTACCCCCGCTACCTCCAGGCCATGGCCCGCGCCGGCTACGATGGCCACATCGTCGTCGAAGTCAGCATCATGGTCCAACGCCGCCCCAACTACGATGCGCTTGCCGCGGCGACGCAGTCGTACCAGGTGCTTTCCCGGGCCTTCGAGGAGGCGGGTATTTCGCGCGGGACGGCTGCGCACCCGAGGTAGACCGAGGTCTGTGACCGTCGACCGTCAACCGGGTGGCCGATAGAGACCGACGCCACCCGATGATGACGTTGACGGAACGCGAAATCGCCGAGATTGCGCATCACCCGCGAGCTCCGCGCTCGGCGAGCCGACGCGTCCTCTATTTTCACGACGCGGAACGCTGGCTCCTTCCCTAGACTCGATATTGCCACGCGGCACGTCTACTTCTCCGAACCGGCCGGTCGGCTCGGCAATTGACGCAGAACTCGGCCGCGTGGTGGCACGCACTGGCCCGTAGTGGCCGGTCGGGAACCGCACGAGCGACGAGAAAAGGAGGACGACGATGTCGAATGGCGAGGCCCGCCGATCGCGGCGGGAACCACCGGCTGACGCACCGCAGGACGCGAATCGGATGACGTTGCCGGCAACGGCGCTGGCGGAGGCACAGCAGGCGCTGAGCACCGCCGCCCCGGCGTTCCTCGACCCCGACCGTCCGCGGGCCAACGTCCGCGGGATGGGGGTCGGGGTGAAGTGGTCGAATGGCCAACCGACGGGCGAGCCGGCCCTCTTGGTGTTGGTAACCCATAAGGTAGCACCGGAAGAGTTGCCTGGGGACGACTTGGTGCCGCCCAACCTGGCCGGCATGCAGACCGATGTCCTCCAGGTCGGCGAAGTCTTCGCTGGTGGACAGGCGCCACCGGTCGCCACCGTACAAACGCTTGCCAAACGCGCCCGACCGGCGGGAGGCGGCTACAGTGTCGGGCACTTCAAGATCACGGCGGGCACCATCGCGACCTGCGTCTACGACATTCTCCCTGGCGGCACTACCAATCCCCCCACCCACGGGATTGGCATCGCGCCCAAGTACTACATCCTCAGCAACAACCACGTCCTCGCCAATAGCAACAACGCCAACCTGGGCGACGCCATCCTCCAGCCGGGTCCCTTCGATGGCGGCACCGACCCGGCGGACCGGATCGCTGCCCTGAGCCGGTTCGTTCCCATCACCTTATCGCCGGCGGTTCCGTTGGGACTGCACCGCAATCTCGTCGACGCGGCGATCGCCGAAGGCCAGTTCTACGACCTGGACCGCGAGATCTATTGGGCCGGCTAC
Source organism: Thermomicrobiales bacterium (assembly GCA_034667245.1). Classification (GTDB taxonomy): domain Bacteria; phylum Chloroflexota; class Chloroflexia; order Thermomicrobiales; family UBA6265; genus DATBFX01. The sequence goes on from JAXDKI010000270.1 coordinate 11,083, forward strand.
GTGCGGGGCTGGCGACGCAGAGCGGACGTGACCGTCGGGACCCCGGTCCAAAAGACCGGACGGACCACCAACTACACGACCGGGCGTATCACGGCGATCAACGCGACAATCGACGTCAATTATGGTGGAGGGCAAGTCGCTCGCTTCGTCGACCAGATCGTGACCACCAGCATATCGGCCCCGGGTGACTCCGGGTCGTTGGTGACGACGATGGACGATGTCGCAGTCGGGCTCCTCTTCGCGGGCTCATCCGTCGCGACGATCGCCAACCAAATCGAGAACGTGCGATCGTTGCTTCGGGTCGAGGTGGCGGAAGCGATCGCGTAGAGAGCGGGGAGGCACGTGACGTGGGCACGCTCTCCTGGAGCGGGTCCACGTCAGCCCCGTCGCGCCGGCATCACAGGGCCGATACGGTGCCGATCTCCCGCACGTCCGTTTCGTAGCCTTCGATGACCTTGGGCACGATATCCTGCGGCTGCAAATTGGTCTCGGGAAGCTTTTGCTCCACAAAGACCACGATCACGTCTCTGCCCGCCTCATCTTTCCCGGTGGCGATCCCGTTGACGTTCGGCAGCCTCCGGAGTTCCTCTTCGTGGTGCCGTTTCGCGGTCTCGATGTCCATTCCTGGCTCCTTCGCTTGTTCGGCAAGACACCTACCACGGCAACGCAAAGGTATGCCAAGGGGGGAACGATGTCAAAAACGACGCGGCGATTGGGCTTCGGCAGATGATCGTGTCGCCAACACTCAATGACGATCGCTGTATCGATCAGACCAACAGTTTTTCAGCCGCTATGATCTCCTTGCGGAACCGGCATGCCTACGACGTGATCCGCCGGCCCACGCACGGAGAAATGCGGTCATCCCCGGCGCGATCGCCGACCCTTGAGTTCGTGCCCTCGCGTTGGTCGGCGCACGGTTCCGTCTGCTCGACTCATTGAGGCATCGTCCCGCCGCACCAAGACGCCGCTCGGCGTCCTGCTCGCCGCCGACGGCATCCCCCATACCGGCAACATGCTCATCATGCTGGCGACCGTGACTCTGATCGTTCCCCTCGTCCTCTGGCTCGCCCCGGCCCTCCGGACGTTGGCGGGGCTGAGTGTTCGGTTGCTCCCACGTCACTCCGGCACGGAGGCAGCTCTATCGATGCGCTTGGCGGTACTGCTGGCGCTACCCCGAATCGATTCATACCGCGCAGTCGCAACCCTTCGCGCGCAGGATCGCGCGCTGCTCGTCGGGCGTGTTGACGTACGCGTCCTGGACCGCCTCTCCAGTGGCCAGCTGTTGGGCGAGGGGGCTCTCATGCCTGTAACCCCGCCGTCGCATCTCAGCGACCAGGGCCTCGTGCCGGAGATAGAGCGCATTGAGTTTCCCACGCCACCGGCGCGTCTCCGGGTGCTGGGCATAACCGCGTTTGTCTTGGGTGAGAATCTGCCAGAGGGCGTGAAGTTCCCGGTGCTCGCCGAGCAGATGCCGCCGGCAGAGTTCGGCCGGCGGTAGGTCCCAGATGCGCACTGGATTCGTTCCCTTCGTCAGAGAATCGGTCTCTGTCTTGAGGTATTAACACGAACTTCATTTGGGCGCGATCACGCGGCCGCCCATCGGTAACCTCCACGAGCCGGCCATTGACCGCCGGAACGACACTCCAGGCGAGGATCGACGCGGCCTATGCGGCGAGTGGCTCACGTCGGGACACGCCCGCTGGAGTTCCGCAAAGACCTCGCCTAACGGGGCCGCATCCGCTGCGGCTTGGATGCCCATCATGCACGCTCCGCCATCGAATGCCGCGAGACGCAATTGCTCGATTCTAGAACGTCGTCATGAGTTGTTGTCGATCATGGTCATCGGCAAGACGTTGCTGCGACATTGTAGCGAGGACTTCTCTGTACGGTAACACCGCCGTCTTCGTGGCATTGACAATGCTAAAGCTGCACTTTGGGTTTTCTTCGATGGTGGCGCGTTAGCACACTGGAGGACACGACGTCATGGCGAAACCATTGGATAAAGTGGCACTGCTGTTGGTGATTGTCGGTGCCCTCAACTGGGCGCTTGTCGGCCTGTTCAAGTTCGACCTCGTCGCCGAGATCGTTGGGGAAGAATTCGGGAGAGTGAACGTGGTCTCCCGCATCGTCTATGTCCTCGTTGGCATCGCCGGTCTCTACCTGATCCCCCGCGTGGTGCAAGAGTCAAGCCGGTCCGATACGGTCCGCTGATCGCACGCGTAGCCAATCGAAGGCTCACCCTCCTCTACCACGGTCAGAGGCAGGCGGTGTGCCATCCCGCGGCTTGATATCGTCCGCGCCATCGCCAACACGGCCCACGGCAGCGCCCGGTTGCACGTAGCAACCGGGCGCCGGGCACATCATGACCCCAAAGGAAAGCCGGAGAGCAGCAGCCCCTCGCTGGGTGGCCGTAGATGCCGGATTCCCGGATAGGGGACCGGGAAGAAGGCCGCGCGCATGAAGTGGACCGTACCCCGGTCATCCCCACACCAGCACCGACCTCCACGACGCTACGACACGAATCTGTGCATCACGAGTTCGTGATCTTCGATTAAGCGGGCGCGATTCTCCCCTCCTGGATCATCTCTCCCCTGATCGGCGGCGGAGCCGCTTACGTCCCCATGCGCCACCCGTCGAGCAGCACGTTTCCGGCAACGGCGATCTCATGGCTGCCATCCCAAAAATCTTGTACATTTATGGGTAGATCCTGGCAAGTCGAGACAATCGTGGTGGCTTCCGCATCCACAGACGATCGGCGCGGTGCCGCTGGAGGGGAACGCAGTGTTCCGATTCGTTCATGCTGCGGACCTCCACCTCGATACGCCGTTCCAGGCGATGGTGCGCGCCACCCCGACGATTGCCGACGCACTTCGGGATGCTTCCCTCGATGCGTTCGACAGTCTCGTGCAACTTGCGATCGACCGTGAAGCAGCGTTCCTCGTTATCGCGGGTGACGTCTACGACGGCTCAGAGCGAGGAGTCCGCGCGCAGTTCCGCTTCCTGCGTGGCCTCGAACGACTCTCTACTCACGGTATCCAAACCCTCGTCGTTCACGGCAACCATGATCCAGTCGACGGCTGGTCGGCGATCCGCGGCCAGTGGCCGGATGGGGTGACGGTCTTCGGCTACACCGGGGTCGAAACCGTTCCGATCGACCGGAACGGCAATCGTCTCGCCACGGTCTACGGTGTCAGCTATCCCACGCGCGCGGTCGCCGAAAACCTCAGCCTGCGTTTTCGGCGCACGTCCGACCCCGGGATCCACATCGGTCTTCTGCATTGCAACGTTGGAGGCGATCGCGATCACGAAGCGTATAGCCCGTGCTCACTCGACGACCTGCGTCAGGCACAGATGGACTATTGGGCACTCGGCCACATCCATAAACGCCAGGTGCTGTCTCCCCACGGGCCGTCTGTCGTCTACCCGGGGAACACCCAGGGACGCAGTCACAAACCGAGTGAGATGGGCCCGAAAGGGGCAATGGTGGTCACGGTCGACGGACAGATGGTACGACCGCCGGAGTTCGTCCCACTGGATCGGGTCCGCTTCGTCGGCGTTGAGGTCGATGTCGCACGGATCGCGGATCTGCCCGCCCTGTCGCGAGCCTTGATGGGACATGCGGGGGCGGCGCGTGCCGAGCATGGGAACCGGGGACTCCTCCTTCGCGCGGTGCTCAAGGGACGAGGTCCGGTCCACCGCGACCTTTCCCGTCCGAACGCGGTAGACGAGCTCCTGCGAGACCTGAGAGATGCGGCAGAGACGGACGAGCCGTTCCTTTGGTGGGAGTCCATTCGCCGCGAAACGCAGCCCGATTTGGACCGTTCGGTGATCCGGCAACGCGGCGACTTTGCGTCCGAGTTGCTGCGACGGAGTGAAGACATCCGTGCCAACCCAGAGAGCACGGAGCGATTTGGCGCCGCCAAACTCGACGCACTGCCACCGTCCATCGTGCAGTTTCTCTCCGAAGACCTGAATGGCTCACATGCCGCGCTCTTGCAATCGGCCGAGGACCTGGCGCTCGACATGCTCGAAGGGAATGCATCGTGAGGATCGAAGGGTGGCATGCCGAGGGCTTTGGCGTCTTCCGAGATTTCGCGGTTCAATCGGTTTCACCAGGGTTGAACGTCTTTCTCGGTCCCAACGAGGCGGGAAAGAGCACGCTGCTTACCTTTATTCGGGCCATGCTCTTCGGCACAAGAGGAGCGGAACGGCGTCATGAGCCGTTGCGCGGTGGTCGTTATGGAGGACGACTCCTCATCAGCGACGGCGCCGGGGAAAGCTACACCGTCGAGCGCGTGTTCGGTCGTCGCGCCGTGCCCCGGATCATCCGTGGCGACGGGTCCGAGACGCCGGAGGCAATGCTCTCCCAGTTGCTGGGCGGCTGTGACAAGTCCTTGTTCGAGGCCGTGTTCGCCTTTGATCTTTCTCAGCTGCAGTCGCTCAAGGCGCTCAACGAAGAGGGCGTACGGGACCGGATTTTCTCGACCGGCATCGTTGGTGCCGGAGTCGACGCGCGTGGGGCAATCCAGAGCCTGGAGAAGCGCCAGGCCGAACTCCTACGACCGCGTGCGGATCAGGCGCGCATCAACCACCTATTCAAAGAGATCCGCGACGTCCAACAGCGCATCCAAAAAGCTCGCGAGATGGCCGAAGGGTACGAGGCTGTTCGCGCGCTCGAGGCGCAGAGTGCCGAGGCGGTTGCGACATTGCGCCGGTCGATCGAATCGACGCGTGCCGAGCAAGCGAACGCCAACCGACTTCTCCTCCTCTGGCCGAGTTGGCATGAGCGGCGTGAGGCGATCGCCGCGCTCACCGAACTCGACGCGTCCGCTCGTTCCGGGATGAAAGAAGCCCTCTTCGCCGACGTCGATGCGCTCTACGCCGACTTGGCGCTGCACCGGGAACGTCTCAACCGGCTCCCGGAGCTCCAGAGCCGCTGCCGATCCGCCGTCGAGGCGCTCGACGAGAAACTCCGTGACCTCGGTCCGCACTGGGACCGAGCCAGACTGACGGCGTTCGATCGATCCATTCCCACCAGCGATGACGTGCGGCTACACGAGGATCGTCTGACGACGACGACCACGACACTCGAACGGTCGGAAGCCGTGCTGAGGCAAGCCGAAGATCAGCTGGCAGATGCGGAACGGGAACGGCAAGAGCGCCAGGACGAACTCGAGAAGCTTCCCGTCCCGCCGACGATGGCCCGCATCGACGAAATGGGTCGGGCCGTCAGCCGTTTGCGGTCTGGGATCGCGGACCTGATGGCGGCACAGGTTCGGCGTGACGGCACTGCCGGTGCACTGGAGCAGGCCAACTGGCAAACACGAGAGGCGTCGAGTCAGCTCTCGTGGTGTCCGCCGGCGTGGCTCGCGCCCGCTCTGATCGCGCTGGCCGTCGCAGCCGGAGGCCTGGCGTATTGGCTCAGTACAGCCAGCGGTCCCACCGGCGTGGCCGTCTGCGCCGTGATCGCTGCAGCCCTTATCGCGACCGCGCTCGTCGTCCGGGGCCGCCGAGCCCGCGTTCGTGCGGCACGTACACGCGAAAACGAGCGCCTGTCTGCGATCTTGGCAGAGGCCGAGGCGGCGCTGGAACGAGACCGCACAGCCGTCCGGCAGCTCGAGGCGCAGATCGCCGTCGATGCCGCAACGCTTGGGCTTCCCGCGTTACCTACCAGCGCAGACATCGAGGCGATAACGGCGTCGATCGGGCGCGAATTGGCTTCGCGCCAAGCCTACGAGGCCAGAGAACGCGATCTCGCCCTCTCGACGAAACACCTCCAGGTTAAACAGGCGCAGACCGAGGCGGCGCGCGTCGCATCTGAAGCGACACGGGCGAACCGTGACGACGCTCGCGCAGCATGGGACACCTGGAAACAGCAGGCTGGCGTTCCCGCCAATCTCGCCTCTCCCCGTAGCGTGCTCGACTTCTTCAACGCGATCGGCGCCGGGCGAGAACTGCTACGAAACGCGATTGCGGCCGAGCGCGAGAATGCCCAGATCGTCGAAGCGATCGTGGCCTATGAGGCCCGTGTCGCCGCGGTTCTCGGCGCCGTTGGCTGGAGCACAGCCGTAGATCGGCGAGCGATCCCGACGGCCGTTGAGTCGCTGTTCAACCACGCGACGCAGAGCCGCCAGGTGAGGAGACGGCGCGATGAACTGAAACGGGTCATCGACCAGGCCGAAGCACGGATTGCGGAGCAGATCGGCACGGGCGAGCATGCCGCCCGGGTCATCGAAGAACTCTCCACCGGCGACATCGCGACCTGGCGTGCCACGTCCGAGGAACGTACGGCCCAGCTCGTCACCATGGAAGAGCAGCACACCGAAGCGCTTCGTGCGCACAGGGACACCGAGAAGTCACGGCAGAGTATCGAGACTTCCGCCGATATTGCCAGGCTCGCGGTGGATGAGGCAGCGCTCCGCGAGGAATTGATCGTGGCGGTTCGGGACTGGCAGGTCCTCGTCTTGGCCCAAACGCTTATCGAGGAGACGCTGGCCCACTACCAGCGGGAACGGCAACCGGAGGTCTTGGCTCACGCGTCGGGCCTCTTCGGGTCTGCCACCGTCGGACGGTACGTCCAGATCGTGCAACAAGAGAACGACCTCCAGATCGTCGACCAGGAGGGCGGGCGGCGAGGGGTGGAAGCGCTGAGCCGCGGCACCGCTGAGCAGCTGTACCTCTGTATTCGCCTCGGCTTGGCCGCCGAGTTCGCCCGCCGCACCACATCGCTGCCTCTGGTGATGGACGACATCCTCGTCAACTTTGACCCGGAACGCGCGCGCGCGATCGCGGGGCAACTGATCGAGTTTGCGCGGGAGCACCAGATTCTCCTCTTTACGTGCCACCCGGCCACGGTTGAGCTACTCCGTGATCTGAGCGGGGATTGCAACTGCTACACGATGCGCCGCTTCGGCGAAGGAGGCGAAT
>JAXDKI010000271.1:0-3701 GCA_034667245.1 Thermomicrobiales bacterium
GCGAGGCGCTACGGATGCTGCACATCGTCACCCGGGAGGGCCTGGCCGGGATGGAAGTCGTCGAGGTCGCGCCGCCCTACGACGTGGGGGACGTGACGTCTGTCCTCGGCGTGCGGGTCGTCAACGACGTCCTGGCGACGCTGGTGACGGCAGGCAAGCTGGGGCGGCAGCCGAACCAGACCGCGAAGGCGGACACGGCGGCGGAGGACGAAGCAGATCAGCTCGCGCCGGGCGGCGGGTAGCAGGAACGGAGCGCGGCAATTCCAGTGTTAAGTGGGCGATTCTTGGTGGACGGGCCCAGCCGCGCCTGAAAGCGGATGGAGGTCGTTCGTCATCTCACCGCGACTTCGCCAACGGTTTACGGGCCGCTCCATGTTGAAACGTTGGTCGCGGGCTGTCATCATCGTTGGATGGATAGGGTCAACGACACCGATCGCATGCCCATTCGAACTCCCGCGGCTTACGACACCTGGAAGCGCCCAGCCGAGGTCGATCAGTCGCAAGTCGTGACGCTGCCCGCGGGGAAGCGGAGGTGGCGACGCCGGCCGTTCTGGTCGGAGGTGCGGCGTTGGGCGGTGGTGCTGGCGATCTGGGCGCCGCTGGTGGCGGTCCTCCTCCTCGGATCGTTGGTTGGCGCCATCTACTGGCAGGCGCGGAAGGACCAGACGCGGCCGGTCGAAGCGATCGTGGTGCTGGGGGCGGCGCAATACGATGGGCGGCCGACGCCGGTGTTGCAGGCGCGGCTCGACGAGGTGCTTGAGGCCTATCAGGCGGGCGTGGCGCCGCTGGTGGTCGTGACCGGGGGACGGCAGGAGGGCGACCGTTTCACGGAGGCGGAGGCGAGTCGAGACTATCTCGTCGCTCACGGGGTTCCGGAACGCGCGATTCTCCTCGAAAACGAGGGCCACTCCTCGTGGGAGAGTATGCAGAGCGTCGGTGGGATTTTGGCCGCGCGTGGGGTCGAGCGCGTCCTCCTGGTGAGCGACGGGTTCCACCTCTTCCGCCTGAAGCTGATGGCCCGGCACCTTGGACTGACGGCGTTTGGGGCGCCGGCGACCGGCAGCCCCATCCGGCCCGATTCGACGCTGGAGTTCGACTACATCGCGCGCGAGGCGGGCGGGGTAATCGCCTTCCTCTGGACCCATCGCGGCTGACGGAACCTTACGCGTCGCCGCCTGGCAACGACCGTCCGTTCGAGGTGAGCTCGAGAAAGCGATCGATCTGCCGGCGAACGACGTCGAAGCTCTCTTGCCAGAACGCGGACGAGCGGAGGTCGATCCCGAAGCGGGCGGCGAGCGTCGCGGCGTCCGCCAGACCGGTCGAGGAGAGCAACTCGTCGTAGCCGGTTTTGAACGACTCCGGGTCTTGCCGGTAGCGGGCGTAGAGACCGAGGCCGAAGAGCAGTCCAAACATGTAGGGGAAGTTGTAGAAGGCGTGGTTGACGCTGTAGTAGTGCCCCTTGACCGCCCACATGTACGGGTGCAGGAGTGCCGCGTCGAGACCGTCGCCGTAGGTCTCGCGTTGGGCGTCGAGCATCAGCTCGTTGAGCTCGTCCACCGAGAGTTCTCGGTGCTGGCGGGCCGCGAACAGCCGCTGTTCGAAGAGGAAGCGGCTGGTGATGTCGACGACCGTTTGCGTCGAATCCTGGAGCGCGTTCTCGATGATCGCGACCTCTTCGGAGGGCGTGGCATGCTCCAATGCCGCTTCGAGAATGATCGTCTCGCAGAAGATGCTGGCCGTCTCCGCGAGGGTCGAAGGCGTATCGGCCTGGAGGATCGTGCGGTCGGCTTGGGCGAAGGTGTGGTAGGCGTGCCCCAGCTCGTGCGCGAGCGTGCTGACGCCGCTGTACGAGGGGGTGTAGTTGGCGAGGATGCGCGACTCGTCGCCGCGCAGGTACATGCAGAACGCGCCGTCCACCTTGCCCGAGCGAGGCTCGGCGTCGATCCATTGGTCGCGGAAGGCGCGCGCGGCGAGGTCCCGCATGCGATCCGAGAACGTGCCGAATTGGGAGATGATGAAGTCGGTCGCGTCCCCGTAGGGCCAGTCGCGGTTGCCGGCACCGATCGGCGCGAAGAGGTCGTACCAGGCGAGTCGATCCGTGCTGAAGAGACTCGCCTTGGCACGAAGGTAGCGCCGGAAATCGGGGAAGGCGTCGCGGGCGGCGGCGAGCATCGCGTCGAGGATCGGGCGGTCGATGCGATTCTGGAAGACGGCCAGATCCAGCGGGTCGGGCCAGTTTCGCCGGGCGTTGAGCACGTTGGCCTCGCCCTTGATGCCGTTGAGCGACGCCGCGATCGGCAGCGCGGCGGCCTCCCAGGCGGCGAGCTCCGCTTCGTAGGCCCGTCGCCGTACGTCACGATCCTCGTTGTATGCCAGGTTGCGGATCTCACTCATTGGGAGCTGCCGCGTTTCACCGTCGAGCTCGATCGGCACGAGAATCTGCGATGTCAGATTCCCATGGAGTTTCTCCCAGGCGCTGCCACCCGAGAGATGGAGTTCGGCGGCGAGGGATTCTTCGACCGGCGACATCAGGTGGCGCGCCGACTCCTGGCTGTACCGGAGCATGAACTCGTGGTCGCGGGCGACGGACGACCGTTCGAGCAGCGCGTCGACGTCGAGTGAGCCCAACCAGGCTGTCGCCCGTGGCCGCAGCTTGCTCAACGGGAGCGCACGCTGCTCGAATTCGCTGAGGCGAGCCTGGGCGAGGTCGTCGCGCGAGTCGGTGCTGACGTGACCGTAGATGTAGGAGCTGAGCGTCTCGATCGCCTCGTAGATGGTGTTGAAGCCATCGATCAAGGTCTCGACGGCGCGAACGGTCACGTCCGAAAGCGGTGCGGGAGGCTGGTCGTCGGACGTGAGTTCGTCGAAGAGGCGAACGAGATCGTCGACCTGCCGAAAGGTCTCCTCGAAGCCGGCGGCGAACTCAGGCGAATCGATTCCGGGATAGACGACGCTGAGGTCCCAGCGGGGGAGTGCCTCGGTTGTTACAGTCATCCTGGTGCTCCTTTCAGAAAAGAACGAAGTCGGAAAGGGGCATCGTGCCGCCGTTCCAAAGGGTAGCTCGGATGGCCGTCGGCACGCGATTCCTTACTACGAAGTGGCGACGTTCAGTGTGGCACTGAAAGGGTCCCGGACCTGGAGTGTACCGCCGGTGTCGTGAAGACCGGCGACAACGGTGTAGACGTCGGCGGAGAGGCCGATCAACACGAGATCGGCTTCCTCGCCGGCGGGAATCACCAGATCACCAACCAAGACCGATTCGCCAGTGCGAGCCACGAGTCCGGCCAACCGCTCGCGTAATTCGGCCGCGGAGGGGGACCGGAAGACCGTCAGCGACGTCGACTCGGCTGACTGATTGCGGACGTGGATGACGACGATGCCGGGACTGACGAGTTGCTCGCGGGAGAGCTGCAGTCGCACGCGATCGATGGTCGCCTCGATGCCGACGGCGTTGCCGGTCACCGCCGGTTCGAGCGACTCGGTCTCGTCGAGCAGCCAGGTCCCCTGGACGGCGACGAAGTGCCAGCGCTCGTGCTTGAGCGCGTTCCCGTGGGACCAGATGACCTCGACACTCGAGAAGCCGGCGCCTCGACTCCGGACGTCGTCGACGCTGTCGAGCGAGGCGGACACCGTCAATCCAGCTGCGGTCAGTCGTTGGAGGAGGGCGACGACCGCCGCTCGATCTGCCGTACCGGTGGTCG
>JAXDKI010000272.1:0-5439 GCA_034667245.1 Thermomicrobiales bacterium
GCGGTACCGCTCGACGTTCTCCATCCCGACGCCCTGGTCCTGGTCCCCCCAGAGTGCCAGGAGGGGCGACCGCACCCGTTCCGCTTCGTCCAACGGCACCAGCGGCGCCAACTCGGTCGTCTTCGGCACCGGAAACCCGTAGAACGCCACGCTCGCATCGGGCAACGGTTCCCGCGCGGCCGCCAGAAAGACCAGCGTCCCACCCATGCAAAACCCGAGCGTCCCGACCTTCCCCGTCGCCGCCGGGTGCTCCCGCAACCAGCCGAGCGCCCCGGCTACGTCCGCGACCGCCTTCGTCTGGTCGTGCCGCGCCCGCCGGGCCATCGCCGCGTCCCTTGTCTGCTCCTCCAGCGCCCCCTCGCGCACGAAGAAGTCGGGCAGCAGCACCGCGAACCCCTCTCCCGCCAGCCGCCGGGCTACATCGTGGTAGAACGGATTCGCACCCCAGACATCGTGGATGATCAGCACACCGGGCGCCGATCCCTCCTCGGGTCGGGCCAAGTACGCCGGAATTGCCCGATCGGCGCCCGGCACTTCGACCCGCTCTTCGACGATACCGGCACCCCCACGGATGGGAGCGGTCAGATGCTCATGGCACATAGGAGACTCCGTATGAGACCACAACCAGGGCGTTGAAGACCTCGCGCAGGTCGTACCGGCGCTGCGGCGCCTCCTCGCCCATCAGCGTCAGGTAGGGGGCGACGAAGGCCCATTCTTCGTCGGCTACGTCGGAGGGATAGGGCTTGCGGGGGATGCTCATTTTGTGAGTTTATCCCCTCGCCCAAGTCCATAACACGCTCTAGAAACGCGTCGCCCGAGTCGACATACGTGCCTTTGCCTGCTTCCGTTTCGGCCGATGCCCGCTCCACCCCTTCTTGCCACTCAGGGGTGTCGGAATAGCACGGGTCGTAGTCCACGAAGTCCATGCGCCGGAGCAGGAGTCTTTTCGCCGCGAGCTCGAACTCGACCTCGTCACCTTCCGGTGCGATTGCCCTGAGAGAAGAGTGCTCTACACCGCGACTCCACCCATCTCCTCGCGACGTTCCGGACCCTGGTTCAGGCACACGACTCCGCACTCGCACCTACCGTGAACGACCCACCGAGCGCCCCATCCAACTCCGTTGAGTGGTTACTGAGCACGAGGTAGAACGCTTCCACGTCGTCGTCGGGAATCGCCCGGCAGAGCACGGTTGGATCGTCCACTCCCAGATCTCGCCGCTCCCACCCCTTGTCCTTGATCCTCACGATCAGATCCACGTCGAGCGTTTCCGCCGGGGCCATCCCGGAGAAATCGAGAGTGACCGCGGCCACGTCGTCCTGCGGAACCAAATAGTAGTACTGGGCCGAGAGCGGCTTGATCGTTGCCTCTACCTGCCGCTCCGGCTCCCCCGCCCCCTGTGCCTCGAGCCGACGGTCCTTCCCCTCGCCGATGGCGAGGACCGGCGGAATCCCTTCGGGGAACGCCGAATCCATATCCGCGTAGCTGGGCGAGATCGGATCGCCGGGTTGGAGGTCGAGGTTCAGGTTGCGCACGGCGAACTCGCGGAAGTTCTCCTCGAACGGCAGCACCGAGTCGATCGCGTCGAGCGTCCCGTCCCAGTCGTCCTGGTTCACCGCCTCCAGGTTCCGCCAAATTTGCCCGATCGCCTCCGGCCCGACCTCCTGCTCGACGAAGTAGAACCAGATGTACGCGGCGTACATGTTGGACGCGAGTCGACTCCCGTGTGCGACCGACGTAAAGAGCGGCTCGTCGGTGTTGAAGGAGTAGGAAAAGCGGGAATGCGCACCGTCGAGCATCGCGCCGTCCGACACCTTCCCGCGATACACGTACGACTCGACCCACGTCGGCGTCGCCTCGAAGAACCAGTACGGCGTGTAGCGGAGGACGTCGAACTCCCCATACGGGGTGCTCGAGAAGCCCCAGGTAATCGTGACGTTGTGCGCGTACTGAAGGACGTGGAAGAACTCGTGCGCCAGCGTCAGCTGGAAAACCTCATCGTGGAGCTCGCTACGCCGGGCGATCATGTACCCGCTCGCCGTTTTCCCCTCGATCGGGTCGTCCGCGATGGCCATCGCCGCTGTCCCCTCTCGCAGTGGCGATGGGGTGCCGCCGTTGCGTGGGAAGACATCGTTTTCGAAGTCGAGGACGTAGAGATCGATTCGCGTGTCGCCTCCGGCCTCGGCCGTTCCGGTATCCGCCTTCGGTGGTCCCATCAGGTCCACCTCCGGCTGCCAGAACCCATCAATCAGCGACACTACCCGCTCCAGGTCCGCCGCGTAGTCGTCGGTGCATCGCATCCACACCTTGACCGGAAAAGTTGGATGGATCGCCGTAGCCCAGTCCTCCACGCAGTCCCCGGTGTCGCGGAAACCCGTTCCCGTGTCAGCACCCTCGTCCGCCCCCGTCGCTTCACCCGCTGGCTTCGCGGCGAAGATGCTGCGCGCATCGTTCGGTCTCACGATGAATGGCGTCAGCTGGTCACGCGTCCCTCCTGGCAATTCGTCCCAGTTCAGCCGCACCTCGGCGAAAAAACCTGGATCTTCGACCGCGCCGGCACCGGCAAACTCGTCCGGCAGCCGCTCGTCCCCGAACAGGGCATAGGCCCGGTAGACCAGCGACGTGCCGTAGTCGAGTTGCCCCGTTTCCAACGCCACGCCGATCAACTGCTGCGCCGCCGGCCCCGCCTGCTCCTCCTGGGCAGACGTCTCTCCGGCCGACCGCCCCAAAGACCCCACCGTACCGGAAAGCATCAAGAAAGCCACGAGGACGACAGACGCAACACGACCGTTCGGCATGAGTCGACTCTTCATTCATCTCCCTTTCTTGCTCGGCAGCGGCGGCCCATCCACGACGCGGCTGCGAGTGCAACGACGCGGTCCCCAAAAGAGTCAGATATGCAAGCGGCATGATACGACTCGGCGCCGCCGGTCGTAGCCGGAACAACCATCGCCGTCGCCATGCCCGGCGTGTCGCCCGCTCGCGATGCGTAACGATAGCCCACTCTGAGAGACAATATCCTCGGAACGCGGTGAACCCGCACTCCTGGCGAGTTCCTGCAAGGAGGCTCACCATCACCGGTGCACCCACGGGGACCGCCGAGACGATCCTTCGAGGAGGAACAATCTCATGCTTTTCGGACGCCACAAGACCAAGATGATTGCCGCCGACGAGGCCCTAACTGGCCGCGCTCAGCCCGCCTTCGCCGTGCCGGACTGCCACGCCGTCCTCGGCACGCCGATCAAGCCACCTTTCCCCGCCGGTTTGGAATCTGCCGTCTTCGGCCTCGGCTGCTTCTGGGGCGCCGAGCGCCTCTTCTGGCAGACCGACGGCGTCTACACCACCGCCGTCGGCTACGCCGGTGGTTTCACCCCGAACCCGACCTACGAGGAAGTCTGCTCCGCCAAGACCGGCCATACCGAAGTCGTCCTCGTCGTCTTCGACCCCGCCAAGGTCTCCTACGAGGCGCTCCTGAAGACCTTCTTCGAGAACCACGACCCGACCCAGGGCATGCGCCAGGGCGCCGACGTCGGCACCCAGTACCGCTCCGCCATCTACTACACCACCGACGAGCAGCGCCGCGCCGCCGAATCCACCCGCGACGCCTACGCCGAGTCGCTCAAGCTCGCCGGCTACGGCGACATCACCACCGAAATCGCCCCTGCCGGCCCCTTCTACTACGCCGAGGACTACCACCAGCAGTACCTGCACAAAGTCCCGCACGGCTACTGCGGTCTCGACGGCACCGGCGTGTCGTGCCCGGTCGGACTCGCCGTGCCCGCCGGCGCCTAGAGCCTTCTATGATTTTTTAGAACGGCCCCGGAATGGGTGGCTCTTCGCCCGGCCCGCCACCCGCCGTGCGTTCCACCTCTTCTGGGGAGAACGTGACGGTGAACGGCACATCGCCCGACACCCCGGTCGCTTCGCAGCGCGACAGCGGCACCGTCAGATTCTCCTCGAGACCCGAGCCGGTGTCGCCGGGGCAAAAGTCGATCGTATCGACGACGGTCACCCGCGGGCGGACCGTGACTTGGCGCCTTTTGTCCGGCAGCGTCTTGATCTCCGCCGCACCGTTGATCGCACGGGAGTCGTTGATGAAACTGGGTTTGGCACCGAGCGAGCCGGCCTGGTTGCCGATGCCGCCGGCGATGTGACCGGCGGTCGACACCGGATTCGTAAACACCAGGTCGTCGGCCAGCGCCAAGAGGCGACCGGGGGCGACGACTTGGTCGAGTGGCCGTATCCCGTCGGGAAGCTGTGGCTGGCTCTCCAGCGATGCCTGCGCCGCATCCGCGACCTTCTCCATCACATCTGTGGTGACACCCGTCGTCGCGAAGGCATCGATGATTCCTGGGTTGCTGATCTGCTGGGGAGCGGCGCCACCGTTCAGGTATTGATCCCACAACGACGCCACCGCGCTGCCGAATAGGGGCGTCACCGACGCGGCCAGGACGATGCCGAGTTCGTCCCGCGTCTCCTCCGCCAGTGCTTTGGTCGCGAACGGCTTGCAGGCATTCTCCGTTCCGCCGGAACGGCCGCGGCGGAACGGATCCTTCGGGCCGATCGCGTTCAGGCCAGACGGATCGTCGCCGTCGTCGTCCGTCTCTTCATCGCCCTCGCCGTCCTCCGCCGCCAGCCCGGCCAGTTGCTGGAAGGCGGCGACGGCGAGCGCGGTCGCGGCGTCGAAGACGCCGGTCAATGGGGTGGCGAAGCCGAGCCCCGCCAACTGCTGCTGCAGGGCCAGAATGTCGTCGGCGGTGGCGTCCGGATCGGGCGTGGGCGGTACGAGCCCCGCGCCGCCCGCCCCGTTCGCGAGGTCGGAGACACCTTCGACCGCGCCCGTAACTACCTGGGAGCCCGTCTCGATCACGTTGTCCACGACGGCACCCGCGGTCTCCACCAAGGCCGAGCCCGTCTCGGTTACGTTCTCGGCGACACCGCTGTCCTCCACCAGCTGGGAGCCCGTCTCAATCGCGTCGTCGACAAGTCCGCCGACGCCCTCGACGAAAGAGGAGCCCGCATTCTCGTCGTCAGAGTCGTCCTCGGAGCGCCGAATCAGCGCGACCATGGGGGCGCGCAGACTCATCCGGCGGCTGACGCCGCGATTGCCGACGGAACGCTGCAGCGCCAGCAGTCTTGCGAAGGCGGGAGGGACAGTATGAAGAGGCAATGGGGACAGCGAATCGAGCCGGCGCGATCCGGACCGGTGCGCCGAGGATGGGCTAGTCCTGGTGTGCACCGCGCCTGCCATCTGCGCCTTTCAGTCATCTGACGCGCATCTGATGCGCGGTTCGCCTTATGGGTGCTTGATGAAACCGTATCACGTCGCACCGATGGCGTCTATGCCGCCCGCCAATCGTGAATGGTTCGGGCGCAGCAGACGAGCAGGCCGACGACATGATCGCGGCTGACGCACCAGGAAGTAGTCTCAAACCCTTTAC
>JAXDKI010000273.1:0-3242 GCA_034667245.1 Thermomicrobiales bacterium
GACTCTCTCCGACTTCCTCGATCGCAGCGCGGGCCTTGGCTACCTCAAGGGGTCGATGCTGATCTTCAGCGGTCTACTGGTCACCTTCGCGGTCTGGCGCTCGAGCGGCGAGACGTTCTCGGTCGAGAAGATCCGCACCGTTCGGGGAGAGGGCTTTTACTGGACGGCGATCCTCCTGTCCAACACCCTCGGCACCGCCTTCGGCGACTTTCTGTCGGACAGTTCCGGATTGCACTACTGGGGTAGCGCGCTGTTGATCGCCAGCGTGATGGTCGCGGTCCTGCTCGCTTACCGGTACACACGGATATCCCCCACGTTCTTGTTCTGGAACGCCTTCGTGCTGACGCGCCCTTTGGGCGCGACTGCGGGCGACCTGCTCTGGAAACCCCATGCCAGCGGCGGCCTCGGCCTCGGCAGCGCCAATGTCTCCTACGGCTTGCTGCTGATCATCGCCGGACTCAGCCTCTACTCGGCTTGGAGGCAGCGTCTGGAGGAGGGGCGGCTGCTGATCGGCGCGGCCGAGGTGACCATCTAGTACGGCTGCTTCGCCGCCTTCACTTCATGTCCAGCGGCGCATCCAGCGCCGGTGGGACCGCCGCCCCGGGGCGCGTTCTGGCGTTCGATTTCCGCCATATCCCGGTAAACGAACGCCAGTTGCGCGCTGCGCACCCGTGTCCCCCTCCACGTCGTCTCGGAGGTGCTCGGACACTCCTCGATCAGGGAGACGAAGGACGTCTACGGCCACCTTGTCGCCGAGGACAGCCGGGCGGGCGGCGGAGGCGATGAGCCGGGTTCTCTATGGTCCATGAGTCCACCGGGTGCCCAGAACTTAGGTTGTCAGTCAGGTTGGTCAAGCCCGTGAACAACGAAACCCCCGGGAGATACCCGGGGATTTCTGGGTTCTGACCTGCACCTTCTCAGTCGGGCTGGGGAGATTTGAACTCCCGACCTCTTGACCCCCAGTCACGGAACGTCAGTCCGCCTGGTGGCGTTCCGTGATGCCGCATAGGCTCTGATGAGGCCTTTCGCGATTCCGCCGTCCGTCTGGTGAGTTCCCGTACTGCGCTGTGTGGCGGCTTGGATTAGCACGGGATTAGCAAGCAAGCCCCTGGAATCCGAGGTGCCTTCCGAGCAGAGGCATTGACGTCTCCGGGTGACCACCGTGGCCCTGTCTCGCTCCCTCTGGCCGTGGGAGCATCCGCTCGGCGACGATCTCAGCCGGTTCGGGGTCGATGATGTCCTTGCCCACAGGCAGTGGCCGACGTTCGAGGCTGCGTCAAGAGCGAGCGTCGGAGAGCCCTCCGCCGGGCTGGGTGAGCGATCGCGTACCGTCCCCAAGGTGACGGCGCCACCCTCAACGATCCCCGGCAACCTCCGAACCGGTTGGGTGCTCGCCCTCCCCAGCGACGCATCCGGCCCCAGGCGGCGACCGGCGGCGGCCGTGATCGTCGCCACCGGCGACACGTTGTCGCGCATCAACAGGAACGCCGCGGTCACGCCCGCCGCCGGGCCGAGGTGTTCGATCTCAACGGAGCAAGCCCCCAGCGGGACGGTACGCCCCTCCGGAACCCAGACTTCAAGTCCCTCCCGGGTGGATCCTCGACCTGCCTGTGTCCGCGCCACCGGTCCAGACCCTCGGACGGCGGCGCAATGGAAGCGGCCTCGCCTCCTCAGCACGAGACTCCGGCTCCGCCGCCAGCAGCCACACCTCCCCAATCCCCGAGTCCGGCCGCTCTGGGCGATCGAGGACAGCCATTCGCCCGAGCCGCCGGCGACCACATCTCGGAGCGAGCACGGAGAGCGGTTCCCGTCGGTCTGCTTGGAAGTGGACTCGCCGCCGGCGGCGTCGTCATCGCGCTCGACCGGCTCCGGCGGTCCCGACAACGTCCCGGCTTCCCGGCCAGAGACCAGCAGCTCTACCGACCAGCCTAGCCGATGCGGAACAGTCCCTCCGGGGCAGCGCCGAGGAGCAGCGCGACGACTTTGACCGCGTCGACGTCGCCCTGCGCTCCCTCCGGGCAGGGACCTGCTGACCAGCTTCGCAATTGATTTGGCCACCAGCACCGGGGCTGACCACCTCGACATGTCCTCATCGGCGACGACATGCCCGGTCTTGAAGAGCTCGCCGAGTGCGCACGGTTGCCTCCGCCGATCTTCCGTCCACTAATGCACAACGACCTCTACCAGCTCGGCCTCACCGTCACGACCGACCTCGCCCGCTTGGAGGCGATGGTGCGATATGCACGCAGGCAGAACGACGCCACCGTGATACCGATACTCCAAGCGGCGCTCAACCCGAAGGTCTCGTCGCCCACGCCGAAGCCGTGGTCGTGGAGGCCGCCGACCGGATGGCGAAGCTCTGCATGGAACACGGTGATCCCGCCAGCGCCGATTGGGCCGCCCAGCAGGGCCTCCTCGCCTCGCCCGGCAACGAGGCGCTCTTCCGCGACCGCATGGCTGCCGCTGACGCCGCTGACACCCCCGCTGGCGTCGAGGCGGTATTGGAGGAACTCTGCGAAGCCATAGACGCCGGCAACCCCTTCGAGACGCTCCATCCCGACACGCTTGCGATTGACGAGACGTTGAGCAGACGCCAGCGTCAATCCTCCCAACATTGACGCTCTACCAGTCGCCCGATGCCGTGCTCCGAGCCGCGGCCATACCCGCGTTTGAGGCGCCCCCACAACAGATGGAGCCAAGCGGGGCGATCCATTCAGTCGCCGTGAGAACCTAAATGCGACGGCAGTGAACGCCTACCGCCAGATCGCGATCGGGCGCCGTCCACAGGGAGTCGAAGTTCTGACGCCTTCTCAGCGCCCGCCTCCCTACGGCTGGGCGGCGAGGCCGGCCGCTGATCGTTGTGGTGCGGCACGTCCTGGAGGACATCGCCCGGCCGGTGCTGCACCGTGTGCGTCGTCCGCCTCACCTACTGACAAATCCCTGAACGGGATCAGTTTCCTCCCTACTGGACAACGAATACTCTGTCATCTTTGACAACCCAGATAACAGGAGACTCCTATGCGGCGGACCCAGACAGCGATCGGCGTCTCCGGTCTTCTTCTCTTGCTCGGATTTGGGGTGGCCCAGGCCGCGACAGACCCGATGAAGAAACAACCACCGACTACCGCCAAGGCGTCGGGCACCAAGTGCAGCAAGGGGGCAACGAATTGCTCCAAGCGCTCCGGCGAGTCCAAGACCTCCAAGGCATCCAAGCACGACAAGGGTGACAAGACGACGTCGAC
>JAXDKI010000274.1:0-12410 GCA_034667245.1 Thermomicrobiales bacterium
AATCGGTGCAGATCCCGCTCCCGGAAGAGGCCGTGCCTGGAAGATTGCAACGCGCCCGTTCTTGCTGAACGTGGCGAAACTCGTGGAGCAGCGTCGCGTGCAGCCGCTCTGCCTTCTGAATCGAGGCGGGACCAACCTGGATACGGACGTTTGGGAGTCGGGCACCCTTGGGACCACCGCAACCGCAGCTCGTCATCAACGCGCCCTCGGTGCCGGCATCGACGGCATACCGCTCGGTGGTTGAGCAGACAGCCGCTCCCTTGGTCGCCGTGACCGGACACATGGTGCTTCGGTCGATGTCGCCGCGCTGCTCCATCGCCTTCGCAACGACCTGCAGGGCGGTGGTGAGTTAACAGCTTCTGCATGAGCGGCGAGCACGGTCTCGGGCAATGCGGTCGCCAGTGCTGCCGGAGTCGAGACGAAGGATGGCGCCGCTTGGCTGGGCCTTGCCTCTCGCTGCACGGCAATTTCCGAATTCGTGGCCCGCGGTGGGGCAAGTCGACTCGCTCGACACGCCTCGCACTCCCCGTCAGTTCCCGCTGTGCCCTCGCAACTGCACCTCCGTAGGTTGGTCCGAACGGCAGTCGTTGCCGGCGCGCGTCCAATCAAACGCTGCACCGCTGCGTTACCGGCGATCCCCTGCATGGCAAACACGGTCTGACGCCTCTGTGAAAGTGGGCAGGGTGATTGCAAGGGACGATCGGCCGCTCTTTGCGGTCGAGGCACGACGGGAAAGCCAGGCAGCAGCGTCCTACCGGCGGTTCTAAGCTCGAGGCGTCGGCACTGTGCGTGGCGGGCCGTGACTCGGTCAGGTTCTCCTGGTACAGCGACTCGATCGCGCATCGGAAACTCCGCAGCTTGCATAGACGCCAGCGATCGAGTGGCCACCGTACCCAAAAAGCTGGACGCGCACAAGTAGGGGCAACGGTCAAGCACGCGGCAAGTACATCGACAGGGGCGGCGTTCGCTACGCTGGCCTGTTGTCCAGGGAGTCGCTCGTACCGAACTCAGCCGTGAGGTGATAATGGCCCACGGTGCCGTCGTCGGTCGACGGTGTCCGCAGACAACTCAAAGCCGCCAGGGGGAGGGCAGATGACACGACGGACGTTCGCGGTACTTCTCGGCGTTTTCTTGTTCATTGCGACTGTTAGCTTAGCAGGGGTCGGTCCTGCCAGGGACGGTCTTCGGATCCCTGCCCTGGCCGCCTCTCCGGCGGCGACCCCGGCCGGTGCCTCCGCGCTGGTGACGATTCGAGAGGTGCTCGCCACCGGGCAACCGCCGGCGGCACCGGGCCAAACGCTCGATCTCGTTCGCTACATGATCCCCTCGGGAACCGTCCTCCCCGTTCACGTCCACCCCGGCATGCAGGTCGCTTGGGTCGGGGCCGGCGAACTGACCTACCATGTGCTCAAGGGGGAAGTACAGATCGGCCGCGCCGCCTCCGCCGCCTCCGCGACCAACCCCGGACCGTCCGAGCTGCTCAGTGCTGGCCAGATGACCGTCCTCAAGCCAGGCGACTGGGTCGTCGAGGTCCCCGGGGCAGTTCACTATGGCGAGAACCTGGGAACCGAGCCCGTGCAGCTCTGGGCGACTACTCTCTTGCAAACCGGCGCCCCTGCGGCGATCCCAGTCAACCCGGAGGGAACACCCGTCAGCTAGGCCAACCAAGAGTTGGTCATTCAACCTGGCGAAACGCCGGAGTCTGTGTCCGCAACGTACGGAGCGCTCTGGCGCACGCGTGCTATACCCGCCTGCGCCAAATCGAGCCAGCCGGCGGCGATCCTCGGCCGTGGCATGCCAAATGCGTAGCGAGGCGAAGAAGTTTGGACATGCTGCCCGGCGTCGGGTCGGGAAAGAGGAGCACGGACGGGGGTTCCTATGCGGTCACTCCAGTCGTCGGGGTTCGTAGCGCGGATTCTGGCCGTCGCCATCTTATCCGTCGTGGTCATACCGTTCGCGCCGCCGGCCATCGGCGGTCGCACCGTCGTCGCCCAGCAGACGTGCGACTATCCGACCGATACGATCCAGATCATGGCGCCGGCGGCGCCTGGGGGCGGTTGGGACACGACCGCACGGGAGGTTCAGCAGGTCTTGCAGGGAGGCATCGTCAATCAGAGCGTCGAGGTGTTCAATGTGGAGGGCGCCGGCGGGACCATCGGTCTCGCTCAGTTGGTCAGCGACCACAAAGGCGATCCGCACACGTTGATGATGATGGGCATGGTCATGATCGGGGCGATCGCGACCAACCAGTCCGCCGTGACCCTCGACGACGTCACCCCGATCGCCCGCCTGACGGCCGAATTCGAAGTGATCGTCGTCCCGAAGGATTCCAAGTACCAGTCGTTGCAGGACCTCATCGCCGACTTCCAGGCCGATCCCGGCTCGATCTCCTGGGCCGGTGGTTCCGCGGGCGGCACCGACCACATCCTCGTCGGGCTGATCGCGAAGGCGCTCGGCGCCGACCCGACCGCGATCAACTATGTGCCCTACTCCGGGGGTGGCGAAGCTCTGGCCGCCATTCTGGGCGGTCAGGTGTCAGCGGGCGTCTCCGGCCTCGGCGAATGGCAGGACCAGATCGCATCGGGCGAGTTGCGCGCCCTCGCCATCTCGGGCTCGGCCGAAGCCGCGGCGGGCACGCCGACTGCAGAACAGGCGTCGCCGGTCGCCAGCGGTTCGGAGCCACCTATTCCGACCCTCAGAGAGCAAGGGATCGACGTCGAGCTCGCTAACTGGCGCGGTATTGTCGCTCCGCCCGAACTCTCCACCGAGCAGCGCGACTGCGTCGCCGCGGTCCTCCAGCAGATGCATGATTCGCAGGCGTGGCAAGACGTATTGGCGAAGTACGGCTGGCAGGACTACTTCCTGGCAGGCGACGAGTTCGCCCAATTTCTTCCGGCTGAGCGCGACCGCATCACCGGGATCCTCAAGGAGCTTGGTCTGGTCGCGTAAGCTGGCGACGGCTATTCTCACGAGTTCGTCGGTTGGTCGGCGGGGTGCGGTCGCGTCCCGCCGACTGCTGGTGACCGCGCTCCGCGACGAATGGGATGCGACTCCCCAGAGCGGCGAGGACCGTCGGCAGCAGGCGAGGCCCAATCATGGATCGCGGTAGCCCGGAATCGTCGCGACTCGATCGGTATGCGGAGCTCGCGCTCGCCGTGGGTGTCCTCGTGCTTGGCGCACTCGTCCTCTGGAAAACCACCGAGATCCGTCTGACGCCGGTGAACTCGCGGGTCGGCCCTCGCGTCATCCCCTATATCGTCGGCGGAGGACTGGTCCTCACCGGCTGCTGGCTCGCGCTCGACGTGCTGCGCGGTCGCGTTGCCCGACCGTCCGCGGGCGAGGACGACGAGGACGCCGATTCCTCGTTACCGACCGATTGGGCAAAGGTCGGCATGCTGGCAGCTTCGCTCGTGGCCTACCTGCTGCTGATCGAGCGAGCGGGCTTCATCATCGCCAGTGCCGTTCTCTTCTTCGTCGCGTCGTTCGGTATGGGTAGCCGCCGTATTCTCCGCGATGTCATCGTTGCGCTCCTCCTCTCCGTCGGCGCCTATGTTCTCTTTACCAGGGGTTTGTCCCTGCGCCTGCCAAAGGGATGGCTTGACTTCGCGGTGCTCTCCTAAATGGGCGCGCTCGGCGATCTCATCAATGGCTTCGGCGTCGCCCTCACCCCCGAAAACCTCCTCTGGGCCCTGGTCGGCGTCCTGTTGGGAACGTGCGTCGGCGTCCTCCCCGGCATCGGCCCGGCCCTCACAGTCGCGTTGCTCCTGCCGGTGACCTACACGCTGGAGCCGGTCTCCGCCTTCATCATGTTCGCCGGTATCTACTACGGCGGCATGTACGGCGGCTCGACCACGTCGATTCTTCTTAACACCCCCGGCGAGTCGGCCTCGATCGTCACCGCGCTCGAGGGCAACAAAATGGCCAAGCGCGGCCGCGGTGCCGCGGCACTGGCGACCGCGGCCATTGGGTCATTTGTCGCGGGCACGCTCGCGACGCTCGCCCTCACGTTCCTCGCACCCGTCATGGTCGACGTGGCCCTCAGGTTCGGTGAAGCCGAGTACGTCGCACTGATCGTCCTCGCCTTCACCACCATCACCGCCATGCTCGGTAGGTCGGTCGTGCGCGGGCTGGTCAGCCTCTTCTTCGGTCTGGCGGTGGGTCTGGTCGGCATCGACAGCCTGACCGCCCAGAGCCGCTTCACCTTCGGCGTTCCACAACTCCTGAACGGCGTCGACGTCGTCACCGTCGCCGTCGGGCTCTTCGCGGTTGGCGAGACCCTCTGGGTCGCCTCCCGTCTCCGCCAAGATCCGGCGGCGATCACGCCGATCCGCGGCTCGGTCTGGATGACCCGCGACGAGTGGCGACGATCCTGGAAACCGTGGCTGCGCGGAACGTTGCTCGGGTTCCCGATCGGCAGCCTTCCCGCCGGTGGCGCCGAGATCCCGACTTTCCTCTCTTACTCGATCGAGAAGCAGCTGACCAAACACCCGGAGGAGTTCGGCAACGGCGCGATCGAAGGAGTGGCCGGCCCGGAGGCCGCCAATAACGCGTCGGCGGCAGGCGTGCTCGTGCCACTCCTGACGCTCGGCCTTCCCACCTCGGCCACCGCCGCCATCCTCCTCGTCGCCTTCCAGCGGTACGGTCTCAATCCCGGACCGCTCCTTTTCGACAAGGACCCGGACCTTGTCTGGGGTCTCATCGCCAGCCTCTACATCGGCAACCTCATGCTCCTCGTCCTCAATCTCCCGCTGGCCGGTCTCTGGGTCCGCCTACTCGCCATTCCGCGACCCCTCCTCTACGCCGGCATCCTTGTCTTCGCAGGTCTCGGGACGTATTCCCTTCATAACTCGACCGTCGATCTCGTCGTCCTCTACGTCCTCGGTGTCGTCGGCTTCTTGATGCGCCGCTTCGACATTCCGGTCGCTCCCGCGGTCGTCGCCGTAATCCTCGGTCCCGAGCTCGAAACCCATTTCCGCCGCGCCCTCCAGATCAGCCGCGGCGACTACTCCACCTTCGTCACCCGCCCGCTCTCCCTGGTCATCATTCTCCTCGCCGCCCTTGCCCTGGTCGTCCCGGTCTTGGTTCGCCGCTGGACTGCCCGCCGTCGATTCTCGTCGCCGGGGAGCGACACCACCGCCGGTCTGCGCTGAGTCCCTCCACTCCTGGCGATAGTCACCCCGCTGGCAGTCTTTGGAGGCAACACAAAGACCGGGGCACGAGCTCAGTGCCGTGCCCCGGTCTCTCGTTTGTCATGCAGCCGTCAGGAACTCCGGCTGCCGCTTGCTGATCTCTACGAGCCGGCGGTGAAGATCTCGAGTTGGGTCGCCGTGCCGGGCAGCGTCTGAACCTCGGCCATGATCAGGACGGGGTCGCCAACTCGCTCGAGCAGTTCCATCCGGTAAATACCCGGGAGGACCCACACGAAGTCTCCCTGCTCGAACTGGTCCTGCCAGATGACCACCCCTGCCAGGTCGGTCACCACGTAAATCTCTCCGGCGCCTTGTGGGAACTTCAGTAGCGAGCCCCGGATCCAGGTCGTACGGTCGGACTCGATGTTTACCCGGATCTTCGTCTCCTGGCCGCTCGGGTTCATCCAGCTGACGTCGTACGCCCCGACGTTGAGTTCGACCTTGTTGCTGTCGGTGAGCGTGATGTCGACCGCCTCACCCTGCGGATTGGCATCCGTCGCCTGCGTCCCGCCCTGAATCCGGGCTCGTGGGAAGATATCTCCGAACGCCTCAATCTCGAGGAATCCCGTCGTGACGACGACCTGGAGTTCTTCGAGAATCGTGAACAGGGCCGCGCTAAGCTCGGCGGCATTGGCGGCGGAGAGGTTGCGACCGCCGCCATTCTCCGCGATGCAGGCGATTGTTCCCTGCTCCTCCTCCGTCAGTCCGAACCCGACGACGTGGATCGTCGCCTTGACGTTCCCTTCGTGGATCGCTTTGGCGGCCGCACAGGGATCGCCACCGCAGGTCTCCAGACCGTCGGTGACCATTACCATCGCGTTGACGACCCCTTCGGTCGGCGGCTTGAAGTCCTGGGCGCCGCGCTCAAGCGAGAGGGTCAGAGGAGTCCAGCCGGTCGACTTGGCCGCGTCAACCTGAGCATTCAGCGCCTCCTTGTCCACGCCTTCGATCGGGACCAGCAAGTCTGACGACTGGCAGCTTTCCGCGCGACCTGCCTCCGTGTTGTTCCCCTTGTGTCCGTAGATGCGGAACCCGACGTTGATCCCCTCGCGCTCCGGGATGGCGGCGATCACGTCCTTCATCACGCGCTTCGCGGCCTGCATCCGCGTTTCGCCGCCCCCGACGTCCTGCTCCATCGATCCGGACGAGTCGAGAATCAGCTCGACGTTGATGGCTGTAGCCGGCTGCTGGGTGTTCTCATCCTGCGCTGACGCGGTGCGGGCGCCCGGCGTCCAGGCCAGCGCGGAGAGACCAGAAAGAGTCAGTAGTAGACCCACGAGCATCGCTCGCGCTGTCCTCGTGGTCAACCGACCGTGAGAGCCGTTCCCCATCAGCGTCTCCCTTCCGTTGTGTCGCTTGCTTGTCGGCGCACCTGTAGGAAGCCTCGCCGACCCTATCGTTTCCGAGGCGATGACATCCGCATCGCTGGCCGGCACACGCACGTTGTGTGCCGCCGAGCCCGCTTTACCTACGTGCAACCGGTCTGAGCAGTGCTGGCGCGACTCTTGCTTGGGTTGAGCACCGCGGCTGCCGAGCCGCCGATCGACCCGTGTCTAATGCCATGCCGTGCCTGGCAATGGCGCTCCATCGCGAGCAACGGCTGCGTCCAGGAGCGGAGAGTTCATATCTGGCACCAAGAGAGGGAGAGCATGACGAATCGATACCGAGCTCTACACGTCGTAACGGCAGTCGCCCTGCTCTTGTCGCTCGCGTTCGCACTTAAGATGTCGGTGCCGACCACGCCCGCGCTGGCGCAGGATGGTGCAGGCGGGGGCGAACCGCGTGGACCGGACGGTGGCCCGCCGGAGGACCTGTCGGCGGAGTTGGTGCTCGGGGAATCTCGCTACATCTTCGACCGTGTCCTACCCCTCGATTTGCAGGACTTGGCTGCTGTTGCCCAGACCGGATCGGCAACCGTGTATGCGCAAGGTGACCAGCCACCCTTCGAACGGGTCTACGTTTCACTTCCGGCCGGTGACGAGGGGCTGCTCGCACGCTATCTGCCCCAGAACCTCGAGTCTCCCGATGCCTCCTGCCCAGCCGAAGCGGCAGATCTCGGCCCCATCGACGCCGGTGAGAGCGGAACTTTCGTCTTTGCGGGAATCGAGACCGATCTGACGCCTGACGTACTTCAAGAGGGTGGCACGACCTCCGAGCGCTATACGTTCTACGTCGGCACGGAGCAACCGTTCCAGGAGTTCTTTGTCGACGCACCGGATGGCCTACAGCGCTTCGTCCGCGCTGATGATCAAGGCCTCCCCGCGATCCTCGCCGGTGATGTGCCGTTTGGCGGACGGAGCTTTGTGTCCGCTGGCCCCTCCGATGTCAACACCGCCGATCTCACGCGCGTAGGTTGCGCAGGTCCGTTCCCGCTTTTTGCAACGCCAGGCGAGGAGGAATCCCCAGACGAGCTTTTCGCGCTCGTCGGCGGCCAAACTCTCAGCTTCACCGCCACCGGCGACGAAGCGGATACGATGACGGCCGATGCTGGGGCTGCCGAAATCGGGGCAACGCCCGATGCCGAGCAAGTGCCGGAGGAGGAGACAGTCGAGCCCGAACAGGCGGATGCGACTCCACCTGCTGAGGAGCCGGTAGAGACGGACGTTCCCGAGGAAGAGCAAGAGGAGGCAACACCCGATAGCGGCACAACCGGTGTGACGGCCGCCACGGAGTTTCCAAGGGAGATCACGGTCGACGATGCGCGCTACTTCCTGGACCGGCTCGTCCCGGTGGCAGTCGACGAACTGACCGAGATCGGCGAGCAGGATGGACTGATCATCTACGCGCGAGGCGAGGAGCAGGTGCCGGACCGCGTCTACGCCGCAGGCCCGGACGGCGGAGATCAGGTCGCACGGTACCTCGCCGAGTCTCTCGACTCGCCTGATGCCGGCTGCCTCGCGGAGGCTGCCACCTACGACGTCCTCGACGCTGGTGATGCCGGCCGGTTCGTCTTCGCTGGCGTCGAAAGCGACCTGACGCCGGACGACCTCCAGGAGGTTGGCGCCACACCCGACAACCAGACGATCTATGCCGGAAATGAGCAGCCGATAACCGAGCTCTTCGTCACCGGGGCCGAGGGCCTTCTCCGCTACGTTATCCTCGATGAGCAGGGGCTACCGACGACGATCGGCACGGAGTTCCCCTTTGCGGGCCAGTCGTTCGCCTTTGAAGAGGCCACGGACGTTGACCTTACGACGTTGACCCGCGCCGGCTGCGCCGGTCCGTTCCCGCTCTTCGCCGCGCCGGAGGAGGCGGGGGGGCCGTTTATGGCCCTCTACCTGTCTGTCGGCGACCAAGTCTTCACCTTCCGCTCGGCCGAAGCTGCCCCTGCGGCGACACCGGAGGAAACGGAGCCTGCTCCAGCCTCACCCGAGGTCGCCGAGGAGCCGACCGAGGTGCCGGATCCTACCGAAACCGACGTGCCAACCGAGGCGCCAACGGAGGTGCCGACCGAAACCCCTGTTCCCACTGAGGCGGCGACCGAGACTCCCGTGCCGCCCACCGAGACCGCCGTCCCTACTGAGGCTGCGGCGCCAACCGACGAGGCGGCTCCCGCCGAGACTCCGGTGGAGAACGTCCAGGTAACGCCAACCGAGGAGGACACCCAAGCTGCCGCCGAAGCGGCCAGCCCCGAGGCGGGGACTCCGCCGCCCGCGACACCTACGCCCCAACCGACTGCCGCGCCGCCCGCGGAGTTGCCGCAGCAGATCGAGGTTCAGAACACGACGTACGTGTTCAACCAGGTTTCGGTCGACGTCGACGTCAGCGTCCTCGTCGAAGTCGAAGTGATCCAGGTTCAGAATGTGAACCTAACGATCTATGCCGAGCAGAACGTTCAGGGCGTGGCCGTGCGCCTCTACGCGGCGACCGAAGACGGGCGAGTCGTCGGCCGCTACGTTCCCGCGGCGGTTGCGCAACCGGCTCCGCCGCCGAGTTTGCCGACCACCGTCGAGGTTCGCGGCGTGGCCTATGTCTTCAACGAGGTCGAGGTCAACGTCGACGTCCAGACCCTGGTTCAGGTCCAGGTCGTTCAAGTTCAAAACGTCAGCGTGACGATCTACGCCGAGCAGAACGTTCAGGGAAGGCCCTCCCGTCTATTCTGCGTCTCGGAGGATGGTCAGGTCGTCGGCCAGTACGTGGATGTCACCGTTGTGGTGAAAGCGCAGGTCACCGTGCGGCCGGGACAGTTCCAGCCCGCCGCCGCCGCAACGCTCCCGCCGAACGCGCCGAAGGCGGCGGCCGGGACGGCAGTCCCCCGCGAGAATCCGTGCGTTGGCGATCCCGGTCCGCTCGACGACAACGGCGTACCGCGCCGCTTGCCGCGCCGGGTTCAGTTGCGCGGCGTCTCTTACACCTATGTCCGCGTGGACCAAGGTGACGTCGGCAAGCTCACGCGGGTCGGCTGCGTCGGAGCGTTCGAGGCGCTTAGCTCGGACGGGGAAGATGTGTCCAGAGTGGTCTACCTCCGCATCTCGGGAGCGTCCGCGGGACAGGGCGGCGTCTTCCGGTTCGAGGCGATCAAGACCGTGGGCGTGAAGTTGCAGGTGAAGGGGCAACCGCGGACGATCACGCTGCAACCTGCCGGCGACCAGCCGGAGACCGACTACTCCGTTCGAACAACCTGGCAGCGCTCGGTCTACTCCAGCATCACGGTCATCCTCTTCGCAGAGGACCCGGCGAGCGCCACCCCAGCGCTGTTGTACGGCTACGATGTCGACGACGACGTGATCGGCGAGTACGCGCCCGAGGGCGAGATTCGCGAGGCTTCTCCAGAGATGCAGCAGGCCGCCGAAGCGAGCGGACTCAACCCCGACGTCGTCCTCGCCGGTGGTCAGCGCTACATCCTGGTTGCCGTCTGGGAACCGTCTGGATCGACCGCAAACGGTTGGGTGACTTTCTATTCCTCCGTCGGCGAGGGGAGTGCAGAGGTCTTACTCGGCCGAGACCCACGGCAGCCAGAGTTGATCATCTACCAACGCTCCGGCTAGGCCTACGAGGACACTCGTACCAGACGCGGGAGGGGCGGCCTCGATCGGCCGCCCCTTCTGGCGCTTACCGAGTCATACGACCAAGGTCCGGGGCGACCCACTGACGGCACGAACGATGCGAATGGACCGCTAGCGCTGCGCGGCCGGTGTAGCGGCAAAGGTGGCACGATGGATATCAATCATCCCGTTGATCTGTACGATGCCCTCGTCATCGGGGGCGGCCCGGCCGGTCTTTCGGCGGCGATCTACCTGGCGCGCGCCTGCCGTTCTGTGGCGGTCATCGACTGCGATCGTCCGGGACGGTCAGACTGGGCGCAGGTCAATCACAACTACCTCGGCTTCCCCGAGGGCATCTCCATTGTCGAGTTGTGCACCCGCGGGCGTGAGCAAGCCGAGCGCTTCGGCGCGAGTTTGCACCAGACCGAGGTCGCGTCGCTGACCCAGGAGGAGGGTCTTTTCAAGGCGTGCGGCCCCGGCCTGGTCCTCCACGGACGTGCCGTGGTGCTCGCAACCGGGGTTACGGACCGTTGGGCTGAGTTCCCCGGCTATGAGGAGTACATCGGTCGGACGATGCATTGGTGTATCGTCTGCGACGGCTACGAGATGCAAGCGCAGCGCGTTGTCGTTGTCGGCAACGACAAGAATGCGGCCGAAATGGCGATGCAGATGCTGGGCTACACCGACCACGTGATTCTCCTCACCAATAGCGGAGCGCTCGGTCTGCCCCAAACGACCGTCCGAGCGCTCGACGCTCGCGGAATCCGCCTCGTGGTGGGACGTATCGCCTCAGCGCGCGCGAAGGAGCTGGGCGTCTTTGAGGTCCTCCACATCGAAGGTGGTACGGAGATCGAGTTGGATCACCTCTTCAGCGCTCAGGGAGCCGAGCCCAACACGGCCCTGGCGCGCGCGCTCGGTGTCGAGCTCACGACCAACGGCTACATCAAGGTCGACGTCGAGGCCAAGACGAGCGTCCCGGGTGTCTTCGCTGCCGGCGACGTAACCCGCCTCTTTTCCCATCAGGTCTTGACTGCCGCGCACGAGGGCGCCACCGCTGCGACCGCCGTCGACTATTACCTCTTCCAATTGGACCAGAACGCATTCCAAGTTGGCCGTGCGCGCCCGGAGTAAGCCCTGGCCTTTCGCTCGTGCCCGGCTGCCGAGGAGGGATGTCCCTTAACCGCGGGAGAGCCAAGGTCCATCTCCCTCGGATCCAACGACAAACTCCACGTGCTTGGTGTCCTGGAGGACTCCCGCCGACGAATTGCTTGCCGGCTGCCTGACCTTGTGGCTCGTCTCGTGCAGAAGATCACCGGTGCCGCGCCGAGCGGCTTGGTGAGTCTGGTCGAAGGGGACGCACGCTACCATGTACGCCGACTGCCTCGATCTCACCCCCGCCTACCCGGTGGGAGGACGAATCGTCCGGCTCCGCGTCTTCTCGACGATCGTAGGCCTCCTCGCAACGTTCCGCCCGAGGGACAGGACACGCCTCGACCGTGGCGCCGCTCCGGCAACCCCGGTCGATTCCCCGGCCGCAGGCCGACTCCGCGCTCGACCCAGATTGCCATCCGCGTCGCCGGCGTCTGGTCTGCACCGTCTCCATTTGGCCGAGGGGCGCGATAGTGTCCTCTACGTGCCTTCGGGCTACCGACCGGGTGTGCGCGCGCCCTTCGTGCTGTCCCTTCATGGTGCCGGTGGGAACGCGGAGGGAGGGCTGTATCCGCTTCGGGACCTCGCGGACGAGGCCGGACTGATCCTGCTGTCTCCCTCCTCTCGCGGTCGGACCTGGGACGTAATCCTGGGCGACTACGGCCCCGACGTTACCTTCATCGATCAGTCCCTCAACGAGGCATTCGGGATGGTGGACGTCGACCCCGACCGGCTGGCCATCGCCGGATTCTCCGACGGCGCCTCGTACGCCTTATCCCTCGGGCTCTCGAACAGAGATCTCTTCGGTCACATCATGGCGTTCTCGCCCGGCTTCGCCGCCCCGGCAGCCGTGGTTGGCAAGCCCCGAATCTTCGTCTCCCACGGTGTGCACGATCACGTTTTGCCGATCGAGGCGACGAGCCGGCGCGTTGTCCCATTGTTGAAACGCGAAGGCTACGACGTGCAGTACGTGGAGTTCGACGGGGCGCACAACGTCCCGCCGGAGATCGCCCGTGCCGCTGTGGATTGGTTCCTCGCGGGGCAGGACTCATCGGCGCGGACCGCGGGGACGTTCGCCGCGCGCTGA
>JAXDKI010000275.1:0-7384 GCA_034667245.1 Thermomicrobiales bacterium
TGGAGGACGTGCTCTTCACCCAGTACTTCACCGACCGCGGTCATGCCATCCACTTCGCGTGGTGGCGAACGCCGGAGACGATCGGGCGACCCGGGAGCCACGGCTGCCTCAACCTGCTCCTCGACGATGCCCGATTCTTTTGGGATTGGGCGGAAGTCGGCCTCCCGGTCTATGTCCGGCAGTCCTGAACCTCCGCTCGGAATTCGCACACAACGCACGCTGCGAGCAGGCTCCGCCGCCAATCCCCTGGCCGTGTCTCCTTGACAACGGTCCTCCACCACTTATCCTATCGCCTTATCGCTCCTGCTAAGGCACCGAATGAGACTGGCTCGGTGCTGATCCCGACGGAGCGGTGCTATCGCGGCGGCTGCTGTCGCTGACCCCGACGGAGTTCGCTCCGCACCGGCGTCGGCAGCGCCCGGAGACAGCGAGACCATGCCATCCCGCGACACCCGCTCCCGGTCACGTGTGCGTCGGCGCGACCGCGCGGGGACCGGAAATCCGTGCCGTACCGGATAGCCTCCGGAACGGAGCGGCCACCAGGACCGAAACCGTTCTCCCGTGAGTGGCTGCAGGCAGGTCCGCAGCCGCCGGTTCGGCGCGTCCCTTCCTTGCCCGTTTGGGTCCCGTCCGAGCGGGTCCTCGTCGGATTCTTCGTGCTGCTGCTCGTCTTCGTCACCGCGGTCCGCGGCAACGGCGGCGATCCGAGTCGCGCCAGCATCGCCGCTCCCCCTGGCACGGAGCAGGCAGCGACCGAGCCAACTCCATCCGCGGTTGCTGAGGTTGCCACCGCGACCCAACCGCCAAGACCCCGGCCGACGGCGACACTCGTACCGGGGATCAACGTCGCCCAGGCTACAACCGCCTCCGGCAGCGATGGCGCCCTCTTGCCGCACTACCGAGTCATCTCCTTCTACGGTCATCCCCTTAACGATACGATGGGCATCCTCGGCGAATTCCCCAACGACAAGGAGGGCCTCCTCGCGAAGTTGCAAGAGGAGGCCGCCAACTATGAGGCCGCTGACCCCACTCGTCCCGTGATGCCGGCCCTCGAGGTGATTGCTTCCGTAGGGCAGAATTGGCCGGCCGAGAATGACACCTACTTGATGCATACCGACGCGGAGGTTATTGACGAGTACGCCGATTTCTGCGAGGACAACGGGCTGATTCTGATCCTCGACGTCCAGATCGGGCACAGTACGGTCAAGGACGAGATCGAGTCGGTCCGGCAATGGCTCGAGAAGCCGTTCGTCCACCTCGCGCTGGACCCGGAATTTGCGATGCCACCGGGAGTCATACCTGGCTCCGACATCGGCGGGATCGACGCCGCCGACGTCGCCTTCGCCCAGGACGCCCTCGGTCAGATCGTCGACGAGCACGGGCTCCCCCCGAAGATCCTGATCGTCCACCGCTTCACCGAGGGGATGCTCCGCAACGAGGAGCAGCTGGAGGCGGTGCCCGGCGTCCAATTGGTGATCGACTTCGACGGCTTCGGCGAGCCGGGTATCAAGACCGAGCTCTACCGTGCCTTCACCGGCCGCCGAGGGGTCGAGTTCCCGGGGATCAAGCTCTTTTACCGACAGGACTCTCCCTTATTGACACCTGCCCAGGTCGTCGAGCTCGATCCTTCGCCGCTTCTCGTGATCTTTCACTAAGACCGTGGGTGATGGATGCTCGACAGCGTCGGGCGAGCGCACCCTCAATCCAGGAAGGAAAGGGATGGGCACCGGCAGTTCGCCGCGAGGGAGCGTGTTCGGTTGGGGGCTGGTCGGCGCCAGTACGATCGCGCGATCCCACATGATCCCGGCCATCAACGCCCAGCCCAATAGCCGCGTCGTCGCCATCGCCAGTAGCGACTCGGAGCGGGGCCGCGCCTTCGCCGGGGAGAACGCAATCCCGACCGCCCACGAGTCGGTCACCGCGCTACTTGCCGACCCCGCCGTCGACGTCGTCTACATCAGCACCACGAACGAGCACCACAAAGAGCAGACCCTCGCCGCGGCCCGCGCCGGCAAGCACGTCCTCTGCGAGAAACCCCTCGCGCTCACCCTCGCCGATGCCCGGGAGATGGTCGCCGCTTGCCACACCGCCGGTGTCGTCATGGGCACGAACCACCACCTGCGCAATGCTGTCACCCACCGGACACTCCGCCACCTGATCAAGTCGGGCGTGATCGGCCGTCCCCTGGCAGCACGCGTCTTCCACGCCGTCTACCTTCCCGAGCACCTCCAGGGCTGGCGGATCGACCGACCCGACGCCGGCGGCGGCGTCATCCTCGACATCACGGTCCACGACGCCGACACCCTCCGCTTCGTCCTCGACGACGAACCGGTCGAGGTCACCGCCCTGACCGCCTCCCAGGGGATGGCCTCCGCCGGACTCGCCGACGCTGTGATGGGCGTGATCCGCTTCCGGAGCGGGTTGCTGGCGCAATTCCACGACGCCTTCACAATCCGGCACACCGGGACCGGGTTCGAGGTCCACGGCACCGAGGGCTCCCTCATCGGCCAGGACGTCATGACCCAGGCCCCAATCGGTACGATCACCTTGCGCCGCGGCAGCAAGATCGAGTCGGTCGATCCCGGACCTCACGAGGACCTTTACACGCGCTCCGTCCGCCTCTTCAACGACGCCGTCCTCGGCAATGGCGAACCGGCAGCCACCGGCGAAGACGGCGTCCGCTCCCTCGCCGTCGCCCTCGCTGCCGCCGCTTCAGCGGCAACAGGATCAACCATCCGTATCGATCCCGAAGATTGATCCCGTGGGGTCCGCTATACTTGCGGCCACCTTCGCCGAAACCGCGCGAGCGTTCGCAGACGGAAGATCGGACTGTCTCCTCCGAGTCGCATGAGGTCTCCATGCCGCGCTCCAAAGTGATCTCACTCCAGGACGCGGCCGCCCTCATTCCGAGTGGCGCCACGGTCACTGTCAGCTCCTCCAGCGGTCTCGGCTGTCCCGACGCCATGCTAAAGGCGATCGGCGAGCGCTTCGCCCGGACTGGCGCACCTCGCGACCTCACCACGATCCATCCCATCGCCGCCGGCGACATGTACGGTATCGCCGGCATCGACCACCTCGCGTGCCCAGGTCTCCTCAAGCGCGTGATCGCCGGCTCTTATCCGAGCGGGCCGTCGACGATGCCCTCGCCCAAGATCTGGCAGCTGATCCACGAGAACCGCGTCGAGGCCTACAACATCCCGAGCGGCATCCTCTTCCAGATGCACGCCGACGCCGCCGCTCACCGCCCTGGTGTCCTGACCCAGGTCGGACTCGACACCTTTGTCGATCCCCGTCGTGACGGCGGTCGAATGAACGACGCGACAACCGAGGAAATCGTCGAGGTCGTCCAGTTCGACGGCGACGAATGGCTCTACTTCAGATCGATTCCCGTCGACGTCGCCATCATCCGTGGCACCATGGCCGACGAGCTCGGCAACATCTCCATGGAGCACGAGGGCGCCTACCTCGGCGCCCTCGAACAGGCCCTCGCCGCCCGCAACAACGGCGGCCTCGTCATCGCCCAGGTCAAGCGCGTCGCCGCGGCCGGCTCGATCCCTCCCCAGCAAGTCCGCGTCCCGAGCGTCTTCGTCGACCACGTCGTCGTCCACCCCGCGCAACGCCAGACGACCCAGACCGACTACGATCCCGCCATCAGCGGCGAGATCCGCGAGCCCCTCTCCTCCTTCGAAACGGTCGCCTGGGGCGCCGACAAAGTGATTGCCCGCCGCGCCGCGATGGAACTCCGCGAGGGCGAAGCCGTCAGCCTCGGCTTCGGCATCTCCGCCCTCGTCCCGCGCATCGTCCTGGAGGAAGGCCTCAGCGATGCGGTCACCTGGGCGATTGAGCAGGGTGCCGTCGGCGGTGTCCCCCTCCTCGGATTCCAGTTCGGTTGCGCCGCAAACGCTCAGGCGATCGTTCCCTCGCCACAGCAGTTCCTCTACCTCCAGGGAGGTGGCTTCGACCGGACCTTCCTCTCCTTCCTACAGGTCGACGCCCAGGGCAGCGTCAACGTCTCCCGCCTTGCCGCGCGCCCGCATGTCACTGCCGGTGTCGGCGGCTTCGTCGACATCACCGCCAGAGCCCGCAACATCGTCTTTAGCGGTTACATGACCGCTGGCGGCCTGGAGTTGGCGATCGAGCATGGCAGGCTCCGCATCGTCAAAGAGGGCAAGAACCGCAAGTTCGTCCCCACCGTCGAGCACGTCACCTTCAGTGGCCGCATGGCCGCCAATCGCCGCCAAAACGTCCTCTACGTCACCGAGCGCTGCGTCCTCCGCCTCGACCCGGACGGACTCACCGTGATCGAGATCGCCCCCGGCATCGACCTGGAGCGCGACATCCTCGGCCAAGCCGACATCCCGCTCCACGTCGCCTCCGATCTCAAGGAGATGGACAGCCGGCTATTCCAACCCGAGCCCATAGGCCTGGAGCTAGCATCCAAATGAATCCAAGATCCGAATGCTGGCGCCACGTTCTCCCCCTCTCCCGCGAAGCGGGAGAGGGGGTCGGGGGGTGAGGGTCCTCTTGTCCACCGCAACAATCACCTTCAACCCACACGAAGCAAGAACCGCTCGGGCCATCTTCGAGCGCCTCTTTCCCGCCGACGACCATGGTCCCGGCGCGTCCGAGATCGGCGTCCTTACCTACGTCGATCGTGCCCTCGCCGGTGCCTACCGCCATCGCTCCGAGACCTACCGTCTTGGACTTCTCGCCCTCGATCGCGCGGCTCGCGACCTCCACGCTGGTCCCTTCGCCGATGTTCCACCCGACCAGCAGGATCAACTCCTCTCGGCCATGGAGCAGGGCAACCTGCCCCACTTCGATACCCCACCCCAGCAAGAGTTCTTCGCCCTCCTCCGTGCCCACTGCCAGGAGGGCCTCTTCGCCGATCCTGCCTATGGCGGCAACCGCGACAAGCTCGGCTGGCGCACCCTCGGTCACCCCGGCGTCTGGCTCGAGAACTCTCTCGAGGAGAGCCAGAGCCTGGATCCGGTAACGAAGGGTGGCATCATCCAGAGTCTGGCCGACGTCGGCTTTGCTCTGAGCGGATCGCAACGAGCAGATCCCGAGATTCCCGGCTACGACCCGGAGCTCAGCGTCCAGCCGCCGACCGGACGTGCCGACGTCGTCCTCGTCGGCGTCGGCGGTGTCGGCGGTTACATCGCCCCGATCCTCGCGAAGGCGGGACTCAAGGTCGTCGGACTGGAGGCCGGTCCCTGGCGCACACTCTCCGACTACATCCCTGACGAGCTCGGCCACACCTACTACTGCCGCGCCGAGATGGGGTCAAAGTTCATGGCCGAGGCGCCCCGCTGGCGAACCGACGACGACTGCGCGACGCAAGAATGCAGTTACTCGCTCGGCCGGATGATGAACGGCGTCGGCGGCTCCATCGTCCACTACGGCGGCTGGCTCCGTCGCTTCCATCCCCACCATTTCCGGTGGCGCTCTCACATTCTGGAGCGATGGGGCGAGCCATCCCTCCCCGCCGGCTGCACCGTCGCCGACTGGCCCGTCACCTACGACGAACTCGAGCGGTACTTCACCGCGGCCGAGCAAACCGTCGGCATCGCCGGCGACGAGACTAACCCCTTCATCACCCGCTCTCGGCCACTCCCAATGCCCCCGTTGCGACCGTTCCGCCTCGGCCAACTTTTCCGCCAGGGGGCCGAAGCCCTCGGTCTGCATCCCCACCCCGCCCCGGTCGGCGTCAACAGCGTTCCCTACAACGGCTACCCCGCCACCACCTACGGTGCCTGGAGCAACGGCTTCGGCGCCTGGGATGGTGACAAGTGGCACCCCGCCCTCACCTCCGTCCCCGAAGCCCTGGCGACCGGCAACTTCCAGTTGCGGACGCACTGCCGCGTCCTCCGGGTGGTCACCAACGCCGAAGGTAGAGCGACCGGTGTCGAATATCTCGATCCGAACGGCCGGCGCCACATCCAGGAAGCCGGCATTGTCATCCTCGCTGCCTATACCTTCGAGAACGTCCGGCTCCTCTTCCTCTCCGGCGACGACCGGCATCCCGACGGTCTCGGTAACTCGACGGGCCAGCTCGGCAAGCACGTGATGATCAAGCAGTTCGCGCACGTCGACGGCCACTTCCCGCACGTTATCTTCAACCGGCATACCGGCCCCGCCTCGCAGGCGATGATCCTCGACGACTACGTCGCGGAGAGCTTCGACCCCGTCGCCGAAGGCGGCTTCATCGGCGGCGCCACCCTCGGCGCCGAGAACCAGTTCCTGCCCATCCAGATCAGCCGCGAGACACTGCCTCCCGGCGTGCCCGGTTGGGGCAGTGCCTACAAAGCCCATCTCCGCGACTGGCAGCACTGGGGCGTTGTTCGCATCCAAACCGACGCCCTGCCATACGCAAGCAACTACCTCGACCTCGATCCCGAGCACCACGAGACGACCGGACTCGGTCTCCCCGTCATGCGCATCACCTATGACCTTCGGGAGAACGAGCTTCGCCAGGCCGAGTTCTTCGCCGCCAAAGCCGACCAGGTGCTCCGGCAGATGGGCGCCGCCCGCACCTGGCGCGGTCCCAGCTTCACCGGCGCCGCCAGCTCCCACGACCTCGGCGGCTGCCGCATGAGCGACGATCCTGCTCTGGGCGTCGTCGACCGTCACCTTCGCGTCCACGACACCCCTGGTCTCTACGTCTTCAGCGGTGCGGTCTTCCCGACCTGTCCCGGCGTCAACCCAACGCTGACCCTCTGGGCACTCTGTTCCCTCGCCGCCGATCGCCTCATTGAGCGCCTTAAGTCCGGCGAGGAGACTCGGCCATGAGCGATGACCGCGTCCTTCTCGCCATCGACGGTGCGATCGCGACGATCACCCTCAACCGACCTGATAAGCTGAACGCCCTCGACCCCGCCATGCTCGACCGCCTGGAAGCGATCATCCATCAACTCGACCGCGACACGAACGTCCGCGTCGTCCTTCTCACCGCCGCCGGCGACCGCGCCTTTTGCGTCGGCGCGGACATCACGGCCTGGTCCACGCTGGATCCTCTCGATATGTGGCGCCGCTGGGTCCGCGATGGACACCGCGTCTTCGACCGCCTCGCCCACCTGCGCCAACCGACGATCGCGGTCCTCAACGGCTACACCTTCGGCGGTGGACTTGAGCTCGCGATGGCCGCCGACCTCCGCCTCGCCGCCGACGGCATCGAGTTCGCCGCCCCCGAGGTCAAGATCGGCACCCTCCCCGGTTGGGGCGGCACGCAGCGACTCCCCCAACTCGTCGGCGTCGCCCGCGCCAAGCAACTCATCTTCACCGGTGCTCGCATCGACGCCGCGACCGCGGAACGCTGGGGCCTCGTCAACGAAGTCCTGCCGCGCGATGCCCTCATGGCCCGCGCGCACGCTATCGCCGGCGA
>JAXDKI010000276.1:0-26112 GCA_034667245.1 Thermomicrobiales bacterium
TCAGGCGGTAGACACCGCCACGCTGCGGTTCCTGCGCCCGCACCCGCCTGGCAGGAGATGCCAGGGGTCCCACTCCTAACAGCGACGCACCGGCCGCGGCCGTGCCGGCGGCGGTGCCCTTTACCAAATCGCGGCGTGACAAGACCGAACGGGACGACTGCGCAACCACGGCTGATCTCCCTCGTTCTGCGACCACGCGTCGGGAGCAGGACGGGTGATGGGCGCCGAGGCCATCACGCTGACGACGCGCGTCCACTTGACAGATACCGCGCCGCGCAACCAGTCTCACGCACCTACCGTCGAGTTCCCACCGATGGCCCGCATACTATGGTGCGTCGGAACAGCCGTCAAGCCGACTTTGTGACCCGGCCTCATGGGTCGCGCACGCGGGTAGTCCGCGTCGGCGTCTGCTACCATCCGCCCACGTTCGTGCTGTTCGTCCCGACCACCTGCCAGGAACTGAACGATGACGACACCAAGCTCGGCCCCCACCATCCTCGTCCGCGGCGCCTGCCCGCACGATTGCCCCGACACCTGTGCCACGATCACCGAGGTCCAGAACGGCCGGGCCGTCCGCTTCACCGCCGATCCCGATCATCCGATCACCCAGGGCTGGCTCTGCGCCAAGGTCCGCCCGTATCTGGACCTCGTCTACCATCCGGACCGCCTGCTCCATCCCCTTCGCCGCAT
Organism: Thermomicrobiales bacterium; assembly: GCA_034667245.1. Classification (GTDB taxonomy): domain Bacteria; phylum Chloroflexota; class Chloroflexia; order Thermomicrobiales; family UBA6265; genus DATBFX01. Next base: position 691 of record JAXDKI010000276.1, read on the forward strand.
CGGTCCCAAAGGGAGCGGCGAGTGGCAGCGCGTCACCTGGGACGACGCGATCGCGGAGATCGCAAGCCGGTGGCAGGCGATCATCCGCGAGCACGGCGCGGCGGCGATCCTGCCCTATTCCTACAGCGGCACCCTTGGTCTGGTCGAGAACAACGTCGCCGCCGCGCGCCTCTGGAATCGGATGGGCGCGAGCGGTCTCGAGCGCTCCATCTGCGACGCCGCGGCGTACGTCGCCGTCAACTCCACCCTCGGCGCCCGCTGGGCCCCCGATCCGCGCGACGTCCTCCACAGCAAGCTCGTCCTGATCTGGGGTCACAACCCCGCCAGCACCAGCCCGCACTTCGTGCCGCTCCTGCGCGAGGCGCAACGCCGCGGCGCTTTCGTCGTCGTCATCGATCCCCGCAAGACCTTGACCGCCCGCTCGGCCGACCTCCACATCCAGCCGCGTCCCGCCACCGACACTGCGCTCGCCCTCGGCCTGATGCACGTCCTCTTCGCCGAAGGGCTACACGACGAGAGCTGGTTACGCCGGCATGCCCTCGGCTGGGAAGAGCTCCGCGATCGCGCCGCCGCCTATCCGCCATCGCGCGTCGCCGCGATTACCGGCATTCCGGAGGAAACGATCGTCGAGCTCGCGGGGCGGTACGGGACGACGAAACCGGCACTGTTGAAGTTCGCCGACGGCGTGCAACGGCACGGCAACGGCGGCCAGACGAGTCGGGCCCTCTGCTGCCTGCCTGCCGTCGTCGGTCAGATCGGCGTCCGGGGTGGCGGTCTTTATTACAGTCAGAGTGGGTTCGTTCCCTGGGACGACGAGGCCGTCGGGCATGCCTCAGAGTGTCCGCCGACACCCCGCATCGTCAACATGAACCGTCTGGGTGCGGCCCTGACCGGCGAGGTCCAGAACCCTCCGATCATGTCGCTCTACGTCTTCAACGCCAACCCGGTCACCTCGTCCCCGAACACGGGCCGTATCATCGAAGGATTGCAGCGCGAGGATTTCTTCACCGTCGTCCACGAGCAATTCCTCACCGACACCGCCCACTACGCCGACATCGTCCTGCCGGCGATGACGCAGCTGGAACAGACCGACCTTCATCGCCCCTATGGGCATCGCCACCTGCAATACAACCACCGAGCCATCGAGCCGCTCGGCGAGGCGAAGAGCAACTGGACCGTGATGCGCCTCCTCGCCGGGGCGATGGGCTTCGACGAGCCCTGGTTGCACCAGACGCCGGAGGAGGCAATCGCCGAGATCCTCGACGCCACCCGAGCAACCAATCCTCACCTCACCGGGATCACACTCGAACGGTTGCAGCGGGAATCGACCGTTCCCCTCGCCTTCTCACCCGAGACGGAGGTCCCCTTCGCGGACGGCCGTTTTCCCACCCCATCGGGCAAGGTGGAACTCCGCTGCGAGCGAATGCGCGACCACGGAGTTGACCCGCTCCCCGATTACGTGCCGCCTTCCGAGTTCGGCACCGCGCTGGGCGACGGCAACACCCTCGACAGCTCGGCACTCGTCCTGCTGACCGGCGCTGCCCATCACTTCGTCTCGAGCAGTTTCGCGAACCAGCCGAAGCTCGCCGGGAAGGAAGGACTCCCCTTCATCGAGTTGCACCCGGTCGATGCCGCAGCGCGCGGTATTGCCGACGGCCAGGACGTGATTGTCGAGAACAGCCGCGGCTGGTGCCAACTCCGGGCACACGTCACCGAGAACATCACCCCGGGCGTCGCCGTCGCGCCGAAGGGCTTTTGGGGCCGGCGCTCGCCCGGCGGCCGCAACGTCAACTGGCTGACCTCCGACGCCCTCGCCGACCTCGGCGGGCAGTCCACCTTCCATAGCAATCTGGTCGCCGTGAGACCGATTTCCGCTCCGGTCGTCGAGCGCCGGGACACTGGTGACATGCCGGTAGCCGAGAACCTCGCAGTCGCGGTCTGATTCGTCGATACGTCGACATCGATGGTCTTGGGGTCATCGATGTCCTCCATTCTCACGACGCAATCGATCCGGAGGCGCCGTACTATCCGGTTCGGACACGGGTAGCGGCTACCTGCGCTCGTCCCTGTCCTACGCATCCAATTGGCCGCGTTCCACCTCGCCCGCGCGAGGCTTCCTAGGGAGGGCTCCATGTCCGACCCGTTGCTCCTTTCTCCCGTCCGCACGATTCCGACCGATGCGCCAGAGGAACTCGACCCCGGCAGCGCCCTTTGCCTGTCCGGGGGCGGATTTCGGGCGATGCTTTTCCACGTCGGTGTGCTCTGGCGGATGAACGAGCTAGGACTGCTCCGCCCATTGAAGCGGGTGTCCAGCGTCTCCGGTGGCTCCATCACCGCCGGCATGCTGGGTCTGGCCTGGTCCAAGTTGGCCTTCGACGAACGGGGCGTCGCACAACAGTTCCGGAAAGAGGTCGTGGCGCCGCTCCGCGGCTTTGCCGACCATACGTTCGACTGGAAGGCGGTCCTCGGCGGGTTGGTTATGCCGGGATCGATTGGCGACAAGATGGCCGATGCCTATCGGGACCACCTGTTCGGCAACCACACGTTGCAAGACCTCCCGGACGACGCGGCGGGGGAGGGACCACGTTTCGTCATCAACGCGACGAACTTGCAGTCGGGGGTCCTCTGGCGGTTCTCGCGTCCATTCGCCGCCGACTACCTCGTCGGCCGCATCGTCAACCCCACAATCGAGCTCGCGGTGGCGGTGGCGGCCTCCGCCGGATTCCCACCGATTCTCTCGCCCGTCGAATTGAAGCTGGAGGAGGGTATGCTCACCGTCAATGACTCGGAGCGCGGCCCCGAACCCCTCCATTGCGCTCCCTACACGACGAAGGTTGTGCTGACGGACGGTGGCGTCTACGACAATCTCGGTCTGGAGACCGTCTGGAAAAAGTACGAAACGATCTTTGTCAGCGACGGCGGCGGCCACGTCGGCCCGGAGGAGGATCCGGCCGGGAACTGGATCACCCAGCTGCGACGAGTCCTTGGCATCATCGACAGCCAGGTACGCGCCTTGAGGAAGCGACAGATCGTCGGCTCGTACCGAACTCCCCAGGGCGACCCGCTCCATCGAGAGGGCGCCTATTGGGCCATTTGGACACCGATCGAGGAATACGGTCTGGCCGATGCGCTCGCATGTTCCACGAACGCGACGACGGTGCTGGCCGAGACGGCCACCCGCCTCCATAGCCTCAAACCGGTCGTCCAAGAGCGCCTGATCAACTGGGGATACGCCGCCTGTGACGCCTCGCTCCGTCGGTACTACGACGAAACACTGCCTGCGCCCGCCGGCTTCCCATATCCCGAGTGCGGGGTCGGCTGACCGCGGGCGCAACCCGAGAAACACAGAAAGGGCCCGAGCGAGCCCGGCAACCGGCTAGAATAGCGCGGTCATTCGTGTCGGCCGACTTTTCGCCGACGCTGACCGGGATTCTAGATGCCGCTCCTCGACGTTCGTGATCTCTACCTGTACTACGCCTCGGCGGGCCGCACCGTGCGCGCCGTCGACGGCATCTCTTTCACAATCGAGGAGCGGGGCGAGGCGATCGGCGTTGTCGGCGAGTCGGGGAGCGGCAAGACGAGTCTGGCGACGGCGTTGATGCGTCTGCTGCCGAAGAGCGTGTCCCGATTCGACGGCTCGATCCGGCTCGACGGCCTGGAGTTGCGCGATCTCTCCGACGAAGAGTTCCGGCGGCAGGTTCGCTGGCGCCGGATCGCGATGGTCTTTCAGGGCGCGATGAACGTCCTCAATCCGGTGCTCAAGGTCGGCGTTCAGGTCGCGGAACCGCTGCTCCTCGACGATCGGATGGAGAAGAAAGCGGCCTACGCCAAAGTCGAGGATCTGCTGGAGCGCGTCGGCCTGCCGCGGGCGATCTTCCACCGCTACCCCCACGAGCTGAGCGGCGGGCAGAAGCAACGCGTCGTGATCGCGACCGCGTTGGTCCTCGAACCCGACCTCCTCATCCTGGACGAGCCGACCTCCGCGCTCGACGTCAGCGTCCAGGCCCAGATCATGAATTTGCTCAAGGACCTCAAAAAAGACCCCGGCATCTCGATGATCTTCATTACCCACGACATCGGCCTGGCGAGCGACCTCAGCGACAAGATCGCCGTCGCCTACGCCGGTCAGCACGTCGAATTCGGCCCGTCCGAGCGCGTCCTCCTGGAACCGCGGCATCCGTACGCGCAACTCCTCCTCGCCAGCCTGCCGCGACTCCACGAAACGACGCGACCGCGACCACTGCCCGGCGAGCCACCCGACTTGACCAACCCACCGCCCGGTTGCCGCTTCCATCCCCGCTGCCCCTATTGCTTCGAACCATGCCCCCGCGACGTGCCTCCGCCGATCCTGATCGGCGACGGCGGCCACGCCCGCTGCTGGCTCAATGACGAGTTTGTGGCGAAGGATCGTTTCCTCATCCACTTGAAACAGGAGGCCGGCCTTGTCCAATAGCGGCGAGACGGCCCGATCTTTTCCGTCGGCGCGCTCAGTGAGTCAAATCGAGAGTGTTGCGACGTTCGTCGCAGCCTCTGCCCTCGGTCCTCAGACTTCTCCACTCCTATCCGTTCAGGACGTCGAAGTCGCCTTCACCACCCGCAAGGGCCTCTTCCGCACCGGCGAGGTACGCGCGCTCAACGGGGTCAGTCTGGACCTCGCGAGGGGCGAGACGGTCGCTTTGGTGGGAGAATCGGGCAGCGGGAAGACCACGCTCGGCCGCGTCTCACTCCGCCTGACGAAACCGACGGCGGGCCGGATCATCTACGACGGGCGGGACATCACCGAGACGGACGACAGCGACCTGCACTGGTTCCGGAAGCGCGCCCAAATCGTTTTCCAGGACCCCTTTTCCAGTCTCAATCCCTACATGCGCGTCTACGACCTCGTCGAGGAACCGCTCGTGATCGACGGCGTCTCCGGCCGGGACGAGCGGCTGTCACGGGTCGAGCGCGCGCTGGAAGCGGTCGAGCTCGTCCCGGTGCGGCGCTTCGGCGAGAAGTTCCCGAACATGATGTCGGGCGGTCAGCGGCAGCGCGTCGGCATCGCCCGCGCTCTCGTCCGCGACCCCGAGTACATCGTCGCCGACGAACCGGTCTCGATGATCGACGCATCGAGCCGGATCGAGATCCTCGACCTCCTCCGGGGCTTGCAAGATACGCGCGGCGTCGCCTTCCTCTACATCACCCACGACATCGCCAGCGCTCGCCACTTCGCCGATCGCATCGCCGTCATGTACCAGGGCACCATCGTCGAGCTCGGCCCGGCCGGCGTCGTCATCGACAACCCGCTCCACCCCTACACCAAGGCCCTCATCGCCGCCATCCCGGAACCCGACCCGCGCAACCGCTTTCACCATCGCGCCGTCGTCCCCGGCGAACCGATCAGCGGCGGTCCCGTCCCCCCCGGCTGCCCCTTCTTCTCCCGCTGCCCCGACCGAATCCCCGGCCTCTGCGACGTGCAGCGCCCGGCCCTCACCGAGTATGAGTCGGGGCACTTCGTGGCCTGCCATCGGTATCTCTAGCGACAGGTACTGTCCCTTGCCGGCAAGTCTATTTGACAGAGTAGCGTTATCTCATTATCGTTACTTCGTCAACCTCGCCATTCGTCGCAGAGGAGGGTGCACTCATGCACGCCGTATACGCAAACCCCCGCCAGGCGCTGAAACGAGCAGCCGAAGAGGCCCCCGAACCCCTTGTCCGTGCACTCGCCGACGTCCTGGCAGCGAGCGAGGAACGGACGGACGAGCGCATGGTCGTCGTCCGCTTCCGCCGTGACGGCGGATCGTCATCCGAAGTCTTCACCCTCACCCAACAAGAGGACGAGCCAGCACGCCCAGTGAACCTGTTGGAGGCATTCCAGGCGACAGGCGAGCCGTATCGCGAAGCACTACGCCGGGGACGCGAAGCCCGACAAGAGCTGCTGGCAGCGGAAGGGGGTGTCATGATCGGGGCGGAAGTGGCCAAGCTACTGGGTCTCTCACGGCAAGCGGTCGACAAACGGCGACGCGCCGGGCGTCTGCTCGGACTCTCGATCGGTCGCCGAGGCTTTCTCTATCCCACTTGGCAATTCACGGAAAGCGGGGTTTTGCCAGGGTTGGAGGAGGTCTTGGAAGACCTTTCCGACCATGATTCCTGGATGCAGCTGGTCTTCATGCTGACGCCTGACGCGTGGCTGGACGAGGAGACGCCGCTGGCCGAACTGCGGCGGGGTAATCTCGACAGGGTTCGGATCGCCGCGCAAATGCTGGGCGAACATGGCGCTCCCTGAGTCAGGAGTTGCGGATTTTCCGGGGCCACATCCAGAGCCGCCTGTCGACCTCAGCTCACAGCCGTTGCCAACCACTGTTCTGCGCCCGCCCTGGTTCCGGTTCCACGGCAGTCGTCGCGATCCAATCCATTTCGGTCGCACCTGCCGAAATCGGTTCGATGATCCCCATGGCGCTTACGGTGTGCTCTACCTCGGCGCAGACCCAGAATGTGCGTTCATTGAAACCTACGGCCAGCGCTCGCAACGGTTCCTAACCTCCCTCGAACTTAGAGGGCGGACTCTTTCGCTTGTCTCGACCTCTCGTTCCGTCGTGCTGGTCGATCTCACGGGGGCGGGCCTCGCGTACATGGGGGCTGACACTCGTCTCTCAGCGGGCCAGCATCGGATCTCGCAACTCTGGTCGCGCGCCTTCTTCGACCACCCGTCGCGGCCCGACGGTATCCTGTATCCCGCCCGGCACGACCCCTCCCGTCGGGCAATCGCCCTCTTCGAGCGCAATGAACACGACCTCTGGGCGACTTCGCTCGGATTCGACGTGCTCGGCCGCATCCTGGCGACGTATCGATTCGCGGTGCTGCCGTGATGCCCCAATAGGCTCCACAGTCGGGAGCGTTCGGTATTGGCCTGAGACCGGTCTTGCTCGTCGCCCGTTGCTACACGTCCTCGCGGAGCAGCACGCGGCGGCGCTGGCGCTCGATGCGGGCGGCTTGCCAGACGAGGTCCTTGACGCGGTTCGGATCCTTGACGTCCTTCAAGATGACGTCGGAAGCAGTGGCATCGGTCGTCTCGATCCCAATGTCGCCCATGCGGAGCAACCGCTCCATGATCCCCTGGCGGTAATCGACGTCGTGCACACGGAAGAGGTCGATCTGCTCGACGCGCTTGCGGACGAACCCGTGCTCGATGATCAACCGTTCGTTCGTCAGCTTGTAGCGCGTCAGGATGCGATTGACCCACGACAGCGGCCAACCGGGACGGCCCTGCCAGAGGAGTCGCTCGCCGCCCGGCTCGCCGTCCAGATCGACCCCGACGGGCAGACCATCGTCCGCCAGCGGACTGCGCACCCGCTCCGTCGAAGAGTCCGAAGGCGGAGGCGGGGGAAGCGGAGCAGTACCTGCCGTCGCACTCGTCGGCGCCGTGTCCTCAAGAGCGGTGCCGCAGTTCGTGCAGAACCGCGCATCGTCGTCGTTCTGTGTCTGACAGTTCGGGCAGAGGGTCATGACCTGCCTCCAGAGCGCCAAGTGCGCCGTACGTTCGCCACCATCTCCATCATACCAGTTGGTCCTGCGGTCTCCCGAGTGCGCGTTCACCTTCGCGCGAAAATCGGGACAAACGGTGGCAGCCGAGCCGAAACCGCGTGGTACAGTGATGCATCATTGATCGTTAGGTTTTTCACGGAGTGAGGCGGAAGAGAGGTCAACTTGGGAGCGTGGAACGGTCTTGACGGGCATGACGAGGGCCTCGACTACCGGCGGCGATACCGCGGGTTGATCGGCGTTCACAGCAAGGTCCCGATCCGCGACCGCGCCATTCTCTCCCTCATCTATACCCCCGGCGTGGCCGAGGCCTGCCTGGCGATCAGCCAGGACTCGCTCGCCTCGTACGACCTGACCTGCCGCGGCAACACCGTCGCCATCCTCACCGACGGCTCCGACCTCTTCGGCCGCGAGGGCGGACCGCCCGAAGCGGCGATCCCGATCGAAGAGGGCAAAAGCGTCATCTTCAAGACCTTCGCCGGCATCGACGCCTTCCCGATCTGCCTTGCCACCCGCGACCCTGGCGAGATCGTCGAAGTCGGCAACGCGATCACCCCGACCTTCGGGGCGATCTGTCTCGACGACATCTCGGCCCCGCGCGCCTTCACGATCGCCGACCACCTGGAAAAAGCGGCCGAGATCCCGGTCTTCTCCAACCAGCACCACGGTACGGCCGTGCTGGTTCTCGGTGGCTTATTGAACGCGCTGAAGGTCGTCAAAAAGCAGTTGGAGGACGTCAGCGTCGTCATCAGCGGCGCCGGCATCGCCGGGATCGGCGTCGCCCGGCTCTTGACGCGGGCGGGCGTCAAGCGACTCGTCGTCTGCGACCGCGCGGGAGCGATCTACAAATACCGGCCCGAGCGGATGAACTGGGCCAAGTCGTACGTGGCCAAGGAGACGAACCAGGAGGGGCGACGCGGTTCGCTCCAGTCGATGCTGCGAGGAGCCGACGTCTTCATCGGCCTCTCGACCGGCAACATCGTCACGGACGACATGATCCGGACGATGGCCAACGACCCAATCGTCTTCGCGCTGGCGGTGCCGGAACCGGAGATCGACCCGGCGGCGGCCCGCGCGGGCGGGGCCCGCGTCGTCGCGACCGGCCGCTCCGACTACGCCAACGCGATGGACATCTCCCTCGTCTTCCCCGGTGTCTTCCGCGGTCTGCTCGACTCCCGCGCCCGCAACATCCGGTTGCGCACCCTCATCTACGCTGCCCACGCCCTTGCCGAGATGGTGCGCCCCGACGAGCTCCACGCCGACCACATCGTCCCGAGTCTCTTCGATTTCCGGGTCGCGCCGGCGATTGCCGCGGCGGTCGTCGAGGCGGCACTGGAAGCGGGCGAGGCGGGTCGTCAGGTTTCTCCGTCCGAAGTCGCCGAGAACACTCGCCGTTATGTCTATGAGGGCCGACTGCGACCGCCGACGCCACGGGTTCCGGGCGAGCACAAGACGTTCCGCGAAGAGGCGATCGAGCTGCGCCGCCGGCATGGCGGGGTACTGGAGATCCACAGCAAGATTCCGATCCGCGACCACCACATCCTGAACCTGATGTACGTGCCGCCTGCCGCGCTGGCACCGGCCCACGCGATCCGCGACGACCCGTCGCAGGTGACAGAGCTGACCTCGAAGGGGAACCTCGTCGCGATCGTCACCGATGGTTCGGCGGTCCTCGGGCTCGGCGACATCGGGCCGCAGGCCGCACTGCCGGTGATGGAAGGGAAGGCGGTTCTCTTCCAATCGCTGGCGGGGGTGGAAGCCTTCCCGATCTGCCTCGCCGCCCGCGACCCCGACGAGATCGTCCGCATCGTCCACGCCATCTCGCCGAGTTTCGGTGGGATCAACCTGGAGGACATCGCCGCGCCGCGCTGCTTCGAGATCGAGCGGAAACTGCGCGACCGCCTTGACATGCCGGTCTTCCACGACGATCAGCACGGGACGGCGATCATCGTCGGCGCCGCGCTGATCAACGCGATCAAGTTGCGCGGCTGCTCGTTCCCCGACACGCGGATCACGATCAACGGCGGCGGCGCTGCCGGCATCGCGGTCACGAAGCTCCTCCTGGCCCTCGGCGCCGGCGAGATCGTCGTCTGTGACACGGCGGGCGCGATTTATGAGGGTCGCACCGAGCGGATGGACTTCTCCAAGGCGGAGATCGCGGCCATGACGAACCAGCAGAAGCGCAAGGGCTCCCTGGCCGAGGTGATCGCCGGTACGGACGTCTTCATCGGACTCTCGGTCGGCGGCGCCCTGACGACCGAGATGGTCCGCAGCATGGCGCCGAACCCGATCGTCTTCGCGCTCGCCAACCCCGTCCCGGAGATCGCTCCGGACCTGGCACGAGAGGCGGGCGCCCTGACGGTGGCGACGGGCCGCTCCGACTACCCGAACCAGGTCAACAACTCGCTGGCCTTCCCCGGCGTCTTCCGCGGCGCCCTGGACGTCAAGGCGCGAACGGTCAACGACGAGATGAAGATCGCCGCCGCCCACGCCATCGCCGACCTCGTCGCCGCCGACGAGTTGGGGCCGGACCGGCTCATCCCCGACGCCCTCGACCTCCGGGTGTCGCCACGGGTCGCCGCCGCGGTCGCCGGAGCGGCGATCGCCACCGGCGTCGCGCAGCTCCCGCTCGACCCCCGCGAGGTCGAGTCGCGGTGCCGGGACCTGGTCTACGAGGGAACGGTGACAGTCTGAACGACTACCGATTCCGACCACCGTCTAGTGGGCGCCCGCGACGTGCTGAAGCTGATCCGGCAGTACGGCCCGGCACGGCGATCCACTGCTCGGATCGCCGTGCCAAGAATCGCTATCCCCCTGCGCCTGCCTCCGGCGAGCCTCCCATCGGTTGCTCCGGTAGCGGCATGGTAAGGTCGATCGTGACGACCTGGCCCGCGCCCGGCGGGAATCCGAAGCCGAAGTTCGAGACGTAGAGCAGCCCGTCCGGGCCGAACGTCATCGCCGTCGGGAAAACCAGCCCGGTCGCGATCACCTCCATACCGCCCCCCTCGGTCAGCCGCACGACGCGGCCGGTCCCCGGCACGATCGGCGCCTCAGGGCCGAGGCCGGGCCCGGTCGTTTCGAGCACGTAGAGGCGTCCCTGGTCGTCGAAGGCGACCCCGAGCACCGCCGTCAACCCCTCGGCGTGGACGCTCAGTTGCCCGTCCGGCGTCAGCATGTAGATCTTGGCCGTGCCGGCCACGACCGGAAATGTCGTCAGGTTCCCGAGGTAGAGGTTTCCGTCCGGCCCGACGGTGATGGCGGATGGGACGAGGTGCCCCTCGCTCGCCGACAGGTCGATCACCCGGCTGGTGGCGCCGCTCGCCGCCTCGACCTTGTCCAGCGCCCCGTGGTTGGACTCGACGATGTAGAGCGCGCCGTCGAGCTCGACCATCGCGTACGCCCCCTCGTCGGGCTCGAAATCGCCGGGGTTAGGCTTGGCGACCGGGTTGGCCTTGACGAAGGCGCTCAGGTCGGCGACGAGCTCGGTCGTCCCGTCCGGGTTCACCCGCAGCACGCCGTTGGGGTCGTTCGGGTGGCCGTGCGAGCAGCCGCCGCCGGCGATCAGGGCGTAGAGGGTGTCGCCGACGAAGGCGACGTCGGCGACGCCGCTGACGAGGTTTCCGAGCGTCGGCGCGGTCTGGTTCGAGGGGAGCCCATCGGCCACCGTGGTCCGCTGCCCGGTCGCGTCGAGCTTGGAGATGCGGGCCGTCTTACTCCCGGTGTAAGGACCGACCGGCGGCACGACCTGCTCGCACTGGCCCTCCGTTGAGGTGGTCCCTCCGGTCCCCCCCTCGGCGACGTAGAGGACGCCGTCGGGGCCGAACTTCAGCCCGCGGGGGTTGTCGAGGCCCGTCGCGAAGAGGGTGACATTGGCCGAGGGCGGCGGAAAGGACGGTACTTCGGGCGTCGCGTCGCCTTCGGCCGTCGGCATCGTCGGCGTGGCGTCCTGGGCAACGACCCCGGCGGGCAAGAGCAGCACGATGACGGCGACCACGGCGAGTAATCCCTTGGACAAGCCGAACGTGAACACGGCGTCCTCCTTCGCGCTTCGCGTGTTTAGTCGCGTTGTGCTATGCACGAGACCATATTGAAGGGCGGCGAGCAGACCGCTATTCGGCGCAGTCCCACATGGACGTCCTCCTGTGCGGATGGGCCGTCGGCCAGCGGTGGTGACGCGGTCACGGCCTGTGAGGGGCGCCCTGCGCGGGGGCAGGGGAGGGAGGGGGCGCGGGAGCCTGAGCAGGTCCCATGGTTCGCGGAATCACTCCCCAGACTGGGTGCGTCTATCCCACTGACCGGCACAAAGTCGAACATTGGCACGGACCCGGGCTGGAGTCATGCTGTCTGAGGTGCGTTTACTCTACGCCAATTTTCACCGATGTCAAGCATGAGCCATGATTCGCGCCCATTTGAGCGCAGACCGACGTAAAAATTCCCCGGCTAAATGCACCAGTTGAATATTCATGCTTCGCAAGATAACTTTGCGATGTCAAGTGTACTAAGAGTGAGGAAAGTCGCAGGTGCTAACGGTCGCATCCTTGAGCGCTCGAGCTGAAGCTGACGCGCAAGACCAAGGTGAAAGGCGGACAATCCGCGGAGCCACGGTCAGACATAGAGGGATGCGCGCGCAGGAGGAAAGAGTGATGGACGAGAGTTGCCGCAAGCACCGGTTCATACCACGTGCAGAGGCGGTCTCCCGGCGGTCAGTCGCGCGGGGAGCCCTCGGTAGCGGTCTGGTGGCCACTCTGCTGGCGACCGTGGGCCGCCGCAACGCACATGCCCAAGCCACGCCGCCTGCGGCGGGCGGCACAGCCGACGGAGCCGACGACACGGGGCCGCGCCGATACACGCTATCGGGCGAGCAGACGGCAATCGTCTTCGTACCGGCAACGGCCGGCGGCGCGGCGCAGCTCGACTACCGCGACGCCACCGACTCGCTCAGCTTTGCCGGCGATGAGGTTGACACGGCGCGCGCCGAGCCGCTAGGCCAGTTGGCTACGGTCGTTCTCGAATCGGCTCCCGACGGTTTCGTCCGGTATCTGACCCTTCTGGTGCCCGAGGTTAACCGAGACGAGGATCAACCCGATGTCCCCATCAGCACCCTGGCGATCCTGACGACTCATTGGACCAGCATCGGTGGTCCGGCACTGGTCAAGGGGGCGTTGCAGACCTACGAAGTCGCCGCCCTCGACGGCGTGGCCGAATTCGGCCCGGCGTAGGACGCGCCGTCGGCACCGGCGACCGTGGCTCCCCCGGCGGAGCTGGCCCATGTTCCGCCCGCTCAAACCCCGCCCCCTCCGCCTGCCGGGCCAGGAAGAAGGTCAACCGAAAAGTTCGAATGATCGCAACCGGGCAATCGCGTGGGCTTGGCGGCACACAGTGGTGCGACGATCGAGCACGATTTGCGTAGAATCAGAGACGGAGTATGGGCGGAAGCGAATCAGGCGGAGGGAGACGCGATGGGGCGTGGACTATCCGACATCAATGCATGGGCACAAGGCGGATTCCCCGGCCGCACACAGGCGCCCAAACGGGTGATCGTCGTCGGCGCCGGCATGGCGGGATTGGTCGCGGCGCTTGAGCTGCAGGCGGCCGGTCACGATCCGATCGTCCTCGAAGCACAGGGGCGGGTCGGTGGGCGGGTACTGACCTTGCGGGAGCCGTTCTCCGATGGGCTGTACGCCGAGGCGGGGGCGATGCGGATTCCGCGGTCGCATTCGCTGACGCTGGCATACGTCCAACGCTTCGGGCTGCGTACCTTCGACTTCACGATGGGAAACCCCCGGGGCTACTACTTCCTCCATGGGCAGCGGCATCGCGTCGGCGACGTCGACGTCAACCCCGCCCTCCTCGATTTTCCCTTTGCCGACCACGAGCGAGGCCAGACCTACGGTCAACTCTGGGGAGCGGCCCTGGCTCCGCTCCTGAAGCGGCTCCAGGAAGATCCGGAAGCGGGCTGGAGCGAGATCGTCGCGACCCACGACCACTATTCCACCCGCGAGTTCCTCGAAGCCAACAACTGGTCGGAGGGAGCGATCGAGCTCTTCGGCCTCCTGGCCGACCAGGAGGCGTTGATGAACTCCTCGTTCCTCGAGCTGCTCCGCGAAGAAGCCGGGGGCTACTACACCGACATGGTCCAGATCGAGGGCGGGATGGACCTCCTGCCGCGGGCGTTCTTGCCGGAGCTCCGGAGTCGGATTCGCTTCGGTGCGAAGATGGTCGCCCTCGATCAGTCCCCCGATGGCGTGACAGTGCACTACCAGACCGCCGGTGGCCGTTTCTCCCTGACCGGCGACTACGCGATCCTGACGGTCCCCTTTCCCGGGCTCCGCCACATGGAGATGCTCAAACCCTTCAGCCGCGGGAAGCAACGGGCGATCCGGCAGCTCCACTACGATGCCTCGGCCAAAGTCTTCATCCAGTGCCGGAGCCGGTTCTGGGAGGAGGAAGACGGCATCTTCGGCGGCGGCACCTTCACGGACCTGCCGATCCGCGTCGTCTTCTATCCCGAGCACGGTCGGGACAGCGGTCGCGGCGTGCTCCTCGCGAGCTACACGTGGGCGGAGGATGCCCAGCGCTGGGGCTCGTTGTCACCCGGAGATCGCGTCGTTCAGGCACTCGAAAACCTAGCCTGCATTCACCCGAAGATCGTCGAGGAATTCGAGGTCGGCACCTCGAAGATGTGGCACGACGACGAGTTCGCGGGCGGCGCCTTCGCGCTGTTCGATCCCGGCCAGCAGTCGTTGCTCCACGACCACATCGTCTGCCCCGAAGGTCGCGTCTACTTCGCGGGCGAGCACACCTCGCTCTGTCATGCCTGGATCCAGGGCGCGATCGAGTCTGGTCTGCGCGCGGCATTCGAGGTACACAAAGCGGCCGAATAGGCTATCCGCGTCCAATTCCCACCCGTCCCGACCTCCGTTTCGGTGCGAAGGTCTCCTCATTCTGCGCCGCGAGACCAAGGCACCCTGCTCTGGCTAGGGACCGGTCCCAGACGGTACATGGGAAGATGTGTCCGACTCCGTAGGCACATCGGCATGGCCCGCAAACCATGGGATCTAGGTACGTTTCAGTCCCAGACGTCCCGACTGGGTCGGGACCGAAGACAGCTAGATTTGGTCGCGCGCAGTGGGGAAGATGGTACCCGACGATGATCGCGAGTTAGGATGAGGTAACTGGGATGTGCGTCGAGCAGATCTCACTCGGTAGGTCACGAATGAGCCGGCTTGTCGCGACCGCGGCACTCGCCCTCGCAGCACTCGGCCTGCTACTCACCGGCCCATCGGCGGAGGCAGGGAAAGGCTGGTGCCGCGCCGATCCGGTCGTGATCATCGATGGCCAGATTGCCGACGTCTTTGTCGGCAGCACCCCGACGATCCTCCTCAAGACGACCGGACCGATCAAGGTCGTCGTCAAGGTGCCGGTCGGAACGAAGACAAAGCTTGTGATCTCCGACCTCGGATTCGGTCGCGGCTACGACTTCCGCTTTGCCGAATCGCGGGATCTCGTCAAGTCCGGCGGCAAGGTTCCGGTCCGGGTGGAGGCTTACGTCCCGGCACGGGGCACCAAATTGCCGGTCACCGTCTACTTCGCTCCACGTCTCCTCGGTATCCTCTCGCCGGCGAGTGCCGACGGTCACACCAATAATTGGGTCTCCGTGACTTCGAGCGTCTAGCCCGCCTGAGCATCAGCTAAGCCCTCGACACGATGCAGAGCATGTGGCCGGGACTTCCTCCGGCCGCATTCCCTTTCCCTAACTTGTTCCCAGCCTGATTCGCACCGAGACGCAAAGGGCGACCTGCGACAATTCCTCCCTCAGGGCAGCGGCCGAAGCGCCGGCACCGGCCGCGACGGGTCAGCGAGAGGATGATTGCGCATGCTGTGGGGGCGGATCGAGGTTGTCGTCGGAGACATCACGCAGCAACGGGTCGACGCGATCGTCAATGCGGCCAATACCTCGTTGCTGGGCGGGGGAGGTGTGGACGGAGCGATCCACCGTGTCGCCGGGCCGGAGCTCCTCGAAGCGTGTCGCAAACTCGGTGGCTGCCCAACGGGCGAGGCCCGCATCACCCGGGGCTACCAGTTACCGGCGCGGTGGGTCATCCACACCGTCGGACCGGTCTGGCGAGGCGGTGGGCACGGCGAGCCGGAGCTCCTGGCCCGGTGCTACCGCAACAGCCTCGCCCTGGCGGTCCAGCCGCAATACGGCATCCGCACGATCGCCTTTCCCTCGATCAGCACTGGCGCCTACGGCTACCCGATCCACCTCGCCGCCCAGACCGCCATCGACGAAGTCGATCGCTTTCTCGCGAAGGGACCACCCCTCGATCGTGTGATCTTCGTCTGCTTCAGCGCCGATGCCGCCCGCGAATACGAGCAGTCCGCGATGGAGATGCTGGAGTAGCTTCGGCCATCGAAAGACATCTCGTGGCCTTCCAGCGGCCGTCCAGGGAATCGTCGCCAACGATCTTCCTCGCGTTCATCTGCAGCTTGGAGAAGAGAATCGCCCAATCCACCCTTCTATGATGTGTCAAGCTCCGCATGGGAACCGCTCAGCCATTGCGACGGTAGAATCTCCCCCATACGAAAGGAGCCACCATGGGAACCCCGCAACCGGTGGTGGACGCCCCGTCTTCCGCGCTCCCATTACCCATCTTGACGGCACAGGAGATCGGCGAATTCACCGATCATGGCAGTGTCAGTCGCGGGCGCGACTATCGGCGCAAGGAAGCCATCCGCCAACCGATTCGCCGCGGTCGCACACTCAGCGCACTCTGCCGCGGCAGCGAACCATCTCCCTACCGGGTGCGCGTCGTCCTCGCGGACCCCACGCGCTCCGAGCGCAAGATCGCCTCCTACGTCTGTACCTGCCCGCGCGGCGGCTTCTGCAAGCACATCGTCGCCCTCCTTCTGACCTGGACCGAGGCACCGGAGGAGTTCGAGGTGCTCCCGACCACGGCGGAGATCCTCGCCGACCAGAGCCGCGACGACCTCCTTCGCCTGATCGATCAGATGCTGCTGCACGACCCGTCGCTCGAATCGCTCGTCGATCGCCTCCGCCCGGTACCCCCGCCTCCACCCGCCGCGCCCGGCGAGGCCCGGCTGCGGACGATCAACCAGGCCGCCTATCGCCGCAAGGTCGCGCGCGCACTGAGCGACTTCTCGTACGGCAGGGAGGATGAGTACGACCCGTACGCCTCGTATCGGGAGTACTACGACGGCGAATCGGGGTACGCGGAAGCAGCCGCTCAGATCCAGGAGTTCGTCACCGAAGGCGTCAAACTCGAACAGGCGGGTCGTCTGGCCGACGCCATCGTCGTCTATGCCACCGTCGCCGAGGAGGCGATTGAGTTTGTCGACGAATCGGGCGGCGACGCCATCTCCGACGTCGTGCTCGACTGCGGAAATGGACTGCTGCGCTGCCTCGAACGACAGGAAGCCATCCCAGAGGGTGATCGGCTCCAACCGGACGACCGCGGGGAGTTGGTCGAGTGGCTCTACAACGTCTGGCTCTTCGCCCGTGGACCGGGGTGGGGTGAGGAGGAGGCCGAAGAGCCGGCCGATGATGAGGATGTCGACGAGGCCCCCTATCTCACCAGTCCCGGTTGGTCGGCCATCACCGAACGGGGCGGCCGCGACGCCGAGGCGGCCATCGCGGCGGCGGCGACGGATGCCGAGCGAGCGCGGTTGCAAAGCTGGCTTCGTGAGCTCTTGGAGCAGACCTCAGGCGAAGGAACGAACTACCTCAAGCGAGCCGCGATCCGGTTCCTCTTCAAGCTCCGCCGCGAAGACGGTTTGAGCGACGAGGTACTGCTGGAGGAGTTCAAGCGAGCCGAGCTCTGGGACGACGCGGCGACACTGCTGCTGTCGATGGGAAGGATCGAGGACGCCGTCGCGCTCGCCGGCCGGCATCTGACGACGACGATGCAGACGCTCGCCTTCGCCGACCGGCTGCGCGCGACCGGCGAGGAAGGCCCCGCGCGGGCGATTCGATTCGTCGACGGACGCCTTTGGGAAACGGAAGGCGTCAAACCGCGCGACGATCTCGCCTATCTGGAGTGGCTCAGCGCCCGCTACGCCGAACTGAGTTTGGTGCGGCAGGCGTTCGAGGCAGACCGCCGGATCTTCAAGAGCCGCCCGGCCTTCCGCTCCTACGAGGCGGTGCGGCAGGCCGCGACGCGGCCAGGTTTGGAACCAGACCTCTGGGAAAAGACGCGCCCCAAATTGATTGCCGAGCTGACCAAGGACCGACAGTGGGGCACGCTGATCGAGATTCATCTCCATGAGGGGCAGGTTGCCGAGGCGATCGCCGCACTCAAGCAGATGGAACGCCCGCGGGAGGGTCGCGCCTCCGTCGCAGGTGCCTTAGGCAGCTATGGGTCCTACGGATACGACGGCGGACACTACCGGGCGACCGTTGCCAAGGCGGCCGAGCGAGACTTTCCCGACGAGGCCATCCGCATCTACCGTTCCCTGGCGGACGCGGCGATCAACGGCCGCAACCGGCAGTCGTACGCAACGGCCGCCAACTATCTGGTCTCTGTTCGCGGCTTGCTCGAGCAGCACGGGCGGGAGGCCGAGTGGAAAACGCTCATCACCGGACTGCGAGAGGAGCACCGGCGACTGCGTGCCTTGAAGGAAGAGTTGGATGCGCTCGGTCTGAACTGAGTAATGCGCCCCGGCAAGAAGGGCGCCTCACGAGGCGCGGTCGGTGATCTCGCGGATCCGGCGCTCACCCAGGGCGCGGACGACCGGTGACGGCAGGTAGGCAAGGTCCTGACGGGCCGAGCCGGACTCCGTTGCCTGAGCACCAGGCACCAGCAACGTATCGCCGTTGACGGCGACGACGCGATCCTTGCCTCCGGCCTTAGCGTCGTACATCGCGGCGTCGGCGATCGCAATCAGATGAGTCGCCGTCCGCTTGCAGTGATGCGACACGGCCGCTCCCACCGAGAGGGTGACGCGAACGCCGCCGAGGTCGAGCTCATCGGCGAGCCGGCGGACATCCTGGACGATCCGCTCGCAGACCTGGCCGGCAAAGATCTCGTCGAGTCCGGGCAGGACCAGCAGGAACTCGTCGCCGGCATAGCGCGCCGCCACGTCCGTCCCCCGGCAGGCGGCGTTGAGGATGCTGCCGACGGCGAGGAGCACGCGGTCGCCCGACTGGTGACCGAGCGTGTCGTTGACACTCTTGAAGTTGTCCACGTCGATCAACACCACGGCCACCGGATGGCCAAACGTTCGCCCGTGGACCAATTCGTGATCGATCCGGGCCATCACGGCGCGCCGGTTGAGAAGACCGGTCAGGGGATCGCGACCAACCTGCTGGATCAACCCGTCGATCTGCTCGGTTAGGTTCCCGATCTCACCCTTCAGCGTTCGCGCGTGTCGCATCGCCAGGCCCTGCCGCAACATGACGAAGACGATCACCGCCAGACTGCCGACGACCGCGGTCTCCACGCCGTACGGCTGTAGTTCGCCCAATCGCGTTTGACCACGCGCCAGAACCAGGAGTCCCAGCAGCGAGAGATGGGGGAGGAACTGCACCCAGTCATCGCCCGGCGTCGGATCGGCGGGCGCGGCCGCCGGCTCTTCGATCGCCCCCCTCCGCGAACGGATCGCGGCCAAAGCCACGGCAAGGAAGCCGATCAGCAAACCGACCTGAGCGACGAGCGAGCCGTCGGATCGGCCACCCATCCACGGTTGCAGCCAGACAAGATCGGCGACGGCCAGGATCGCGGCGGCGAACGAGAGCGTCCGTACCACCGTCCGGTCGCGCGACCTGCTCGGCCGAAGCACTCCGGCGAGGGCAACCACCAGGAGCGTCAGCGCCCCACCACCGTGGATAGCCGCCGCCGTCTGCAGCCGCCATGAGGCATCGTCGTCGATCGCGGACGGACCAACGACCCCCAGCCAGACGGCGACGGTCAGCGCGATCACCGTCGGCATCAGGTCGAGGGCAAGTTTTCGCCGGGCTTCGGTTCCCGCTTCCGGGACACCCAAGAGCAGGATACCCGCGGCGAGGGCCGCGGCCAGACCGGCCCAGCCGAGGTGCAGCGGGATGAACCTTCCGCTTAGGTCCGTCTGGTCTGCCGTTCTGGCAAACAGCAACACCCCAGTTGCCCAAACGGCACAGCCGACACCGATCGCTCCCCAGGCGAAGCGAAACGGTCCCCGGTGGCGCCGGGCGAACAACGCCGCGAGTCCAGCGATGGCGATTGCGGTAACGGCCAGAACAATCATGCCGCCGGTGCGAGCGTGTTCCGACCCTCCTATCCGCAGTCGCCAAACCGCGAACATCACCACCAGGAATGCGAGCGCAATCCTGTCGGTCTGCCTCGGCCAGGTCGACCTCGATGTCGAGATCCTCGGCCGTGTTACCCCCGTCGCCTTCACCTGTTGGATATCGCCTCCGCGGTCGCCGTTCGGCGGACATCGATCGTAGACACGTGTCCCGCTTGGCCAAAGACGAAAGGGCGGACGAACAACTGGCCACGTGGACCGATCCTGCTCGCAGCGCTGATCAAGCCTGCTCGCGATCGGTCCCCTGACCCGATCGTACTAGGACGGGCCAGCAGGAACCAGAACCATCGCGTCCCGGTCACTATGAGACAAAGGTACCCGCCTCAAGCCACCCGGGAGTACGGCCACCTGGAAAGACGGTCGAATTCGGCGTCGAGCTACGTCGCGCACGGATAGCCACCGTTGCCTGGCCGGTCACTGAGGCGCCGCAGAGTGGGCGGCCGCAGCCGCGGCTGCCGCTCAGTTCTGGGCGAGGCCGTTTAGGCGCAGCGGCTGGCCCATGCGCCGGGGGGTCCGGCTGCTACTCCGCGGTTCGGGGGCCTTCGCTGGCTGATCAGGAGGGCGATCCGCAGTCGTCTCCGATTTGGGCGTCTCCACCTCAACCGGTGTCGCGACCGCATCGCCGTTACCTCGATCACCGTGGATCTCGGCATGAAGATCCGCGAGTTCTTGCCACAGGACACCGAAGGCACCGCGCACTTCGGCGACGATGACGGCGTTGGCGTGGACGAGTTGCGAGTCACGCTGCGCGAGCACCGCTGCAAGCGACGCCGTTTCCGCCCGCAGGCTATGGAACTGATCCGCGGTCGCCGCACGGTCGATGGCAGTGCGGAGATCCTCGACCACAGCGACGACGGCGCGTCGCTGCTCGTCGAGAAGCCGAACGACTTCCTCGATCGACATCGCCGGTGATCGTTCGTCGGCTGCCGGATCGCGGAATGTGACAACCGCGGCCGGGATGTGCTGCTGGAGTCCGGCCTCGATTTCCTCGAACGTCGCCCCGGCCTGGACGGCCAAGTCGATCTCTCCAAGGAGCGTGACTCCCTCCGGCGAGTAGCGGAGGTCCGCGCCGGTGCGCACCACCGGCAGGAACAAGGCGAACCGCTCTCCGTAAGAGCGGACCGTCGCGACCGATATTCCGAGGTGGCGGGCGATCTCGTCGATCGGCATGTGATTGTCCATGCCTTCGATCCTAGCATCCTGAACCGGGTCGCGACAGATAGGTTGAGCCAAAAGTACCAATGTATCGGTCAATATGGGACCCAACAGGCCCACCGTCATGGCCCAATCGGCCTAGACTAGGGTTATGGCAATGTGTGGCAGGTGAGAATCGTGGAGCGCGATACCGTCATGGGTTTCTCACCTCCCGCCCCAATCATGGAAGCGTTGAACCGTCGCCTGTATTTGGTCACCTGGGCGGCGGGGAGCGAGTGGTGAAACCGGCCTGCAGCGGTCGGTTTTCTTGTGTTTGGGCGGCTACGCCCGCTCCGAGGTGCGGGTGGTCCCGCGATCGGTCGCACGGAGGATCATTCGATGGACAAGGTCATCTGCGCCTCCTGCAAGACGAGGTTCGGCACCGACGATCGATTCTGTCCCAAGTGCGGCGAGGTGATGACGGCGCGGGCAGATGACGACCGGGCAAGCACGGCGCGCAACAGCTCGCTGCTCTGGCTCGACGCCGCGCTTCGCCGGCAGGCGCAGCCGCGCCTACGTCTCTCCACCTTCGCCGGCGGTGCCGACGTCACCGCGGACGCGCCGACGCCCATCATCTCGGCGCCGCCGGTCGCGCCCGCCGCTTCACCGGCACCGGTGGCACAGGCAGTCGAACCTCGCCGGCGAGGGCATCGCCGCCCATGGTATCGCCGCCCTCGCTTCGTCATTCCTCTCCTCGTCCTGTTCATGGGCGGAATCGCGATCGGCGCGGTCGCATTCACCATTCACCGCACCTTCACGGCACTCCACCACGTCAGCACACCGGCCTCCTCCGTTTCCGGGTCCGCGCTCGGCGGCAACGAGTCAGTGGTCATCGACACCGGACCGGCGCGCACGGCCCTGGCCGCGGCCGAAGCCAGGACTCCCACGACAACCGCCACGCCGACCACTTTCCCAACTGCCACGGCCACCGACAAGAGCACAACCTCCGCCAGCACGGTTGCGACCTCGGTCCCAAGTGACGCAACTACTCCAGCGTCGGTCACCGAATCCGTAGCGACCGGTCACTTGCCGCCCCCCCCGGCATCCGCCGTGTCCCCGACAGCGGAAACGACGGATGACATCCAGGACACGCCACCGTCTCCGACACCCGAACCGTCGAAGACGTCCGAGCCAACGTTGACTGAGACGGCCTCATCTCCCAACTCGACCCCCACGGTGGCAATCTCCCAGATCGAGCGGATCAAGAACGGTGGCTTCGAACATGGCAATGCCGACTGGTGGATTGAAGGAGGCGCCGGTTCGGTCGAGACGGTCTCAGTCTCCGGCACGCACGCGTTGGTCATCCCCGCTCAGGGCGCCTGGGTCGATCAGCGCATCTTCTTCCTCGGCGGAACGACTTACCGGCTCTCCGGCTGGGGCAAAGTTGGCGCCGCGGGAGACACCGGCCAGATCGGCGTCGCGTATCGCAACAACGACGGCGAGCGCCTGCACGACCTCGAGCAGGCCCCGATCAAGTTCGCCTCGACGGAATACACGCAACAGCAGCTCACCTTCACCGTGCCGGACGGAGTGGCCGAGGTCAAGATCTACGTCTGGAAACCGTCCGGCACGGGTGACTTCAGCGTCGATGACCTCTCGTTCCGGAGCGAGGTTCCGCCGACGGACCTGAAAGCTGCGGCCACGGCGAGAGACAACGACGCCATCATCCTCCTCATGATGGGCGTCGACGCGCGGCCCGGTGAGGCGATTGATGTCGGGGTGCGCCCCGATTCGCTGATGGTGCTCCGCCTCGATCCGGACACCGGCTCCTGCCGCACCCTCGCCATCCCACGCGATACCCGCACCGAACTGCCAGGCTACGGCCAGTCCAAAGTCAATCACGCATTAGCGGTCGGCGGCATTCCCTACCAGATGCAGGTCGTCGAGGGCCTCCTCGGTGTGACGATTGATCACTATGTACTCATCGACTTTGCCGGTTTCCAGGATATGGTCGATGCGGTCGGCGGCATCACGATCGAGGTCAGCGAACCGTTTGTGATCGACGAGTACATCCGGTTCGACATGGGCACGCAGACGCTGGACGGCAAACACGCCCTCGCCTACGCTCGCTTCCGCGGCGGCAGCGACGGCGACTTCGGCCGTATCGCCCGCCAGCAGCAGGTGCTGCGGGGTTTGCTGAGGAAGGCGGCCAAGCTCAACGTCGTCCGGTCGCTGAACGAGTTGCTACCTGCTGTGGAGCAGCACCTCCGCACCGACCTCGACCCGAGCGAGATGGCCCGTATCGGCCTCGACTACCGTGAAACCTGCACCGAAGAGAGCGTCCAGATGCTCCGCCTCGAAGGCTACGTTGAATGGTTCGACGACCCCCTCCTCCAACTGCAACTCCAATATGTCGTCGTCGACGAGGCCGAAATCGAGACCAAAATGTCGATGTTCGAGGAGCGGTAAAGGCGGATGGCGCTCACGTCCGATCCCTCCCGATCGGTAAAGCGGGGATAGGAAAGGATCCTTTGTCCACTCTCGTTTATGGACGCCCAGGCCGTCGGCGAGCCGTACGTTCGTCGGCCTGGGAGGACAACGGGGACGTTCCTACGGCGACGTGCCGCGCCAGCATTCGACCAAACTGTGAAGGCATGATCCCCCTTTCTCGTAGCGAGAAGGGGACTTGATCTCTCTAATTCACCTGTCGCCACATGAAAATCGCAACCCCAACACAGACAAATAGCAGCGCGAGGACCGTGCAGCCTATCCCAAAGATGCTGCCAGTACCGACGGTTGAGTCTTCGGCCGCAACCGGCTCAGAGGGTGGAGCAGGCGCGTCCGGTTCGGCCGGCGATTCCTCGCCGGCCGCCGGTGGGGTCTGGGCTGAGTCCATGGTATCTGTATCCGCTTCGATCGCGACTACCCGGCGCCGTTCCAACGCCAGGCACCGTCTTCGAGCTCAAAGGCGTAACGCACGAAGTCTTCTTGGTTATTGACCGCCTGCCGGACGAGCGCCGTCGCGTGCGTCGCGTCGATGATGTCGACCTCGCCGGCCCGCTCCCAGACAAACGGCGTCGAAGCCATCAGCGTCGCCAGCGCCGCGATCGGGTCGGTCGACGAATCGGACTGCAGGAACTGCGCGCGGAAGCTGGACGTCATCAACGGCAAGAAGAGCTCCGGTTGCCCGGTCGCCCAACACGACGTCATCTGCGAGAGCAACACGTCGATCGCCTGGGACACCCCGCCCTCGGCCACTGGCGACCCCAACGCCCCAGGCGTACCGGAATCTACAGGAATTGTGGGCGATGCCTCGGCCTCAGGAGAAGCCGCACTCGGGGAGCCATCCGCCTCGGGCGAGGCGGCTGCGCCCACCTGCAGCGGCTGAACTGTGCAAGGAAGATACCCGGTCAACTGACGAGTCGAGAATAAGATCCGGCGCCCGGCACAGTTGTCCTCGACGGGGACCAGACTGAGGCGGTCGTCGTTGCGAGTCCAGCGGTAGACGCCTTCGGCGGCGTCTGTCTGGTTGCCGACGATCGAGGCATTCCCGCAGGACAGCAGCCCGGCCTCGTCGATCACCGTCAATTGGTCGCCGTTGACCGAGTACGTCCCCGATACCATCTCCCCGGAGACGTCGGCCCGTTGCGTGCCATAGGTCCCGTCCGCCCGAAGGATGATCTTCCACCGGCCGTAGAGGGATGGACCGTTGGCAATGTCCCTCGGCACGTCGGGGATCGTAATGACGACGGTGTACTCGCCGACGATACTGGTCGAGGTGTTGCTCGAGTCCTGAGCGATGGCGGCCAACGGTACCGCCAGGCAGACGAGGAGTGCGATGGCGATGATTGCGCGCCCGACCGGGTTGCAGCGCCAACGCGACAACTTCGTTTCCGCCATGCTCAGCCCCTTTGTTGGTCGACACCGGCTCGACGCCGGCATCACCTTTCCTGCGCCTCTTTTATAACCTGGAGTGTAGCCGTTCGGCTGGTGGCGGCGCGGCAAAGCCGCTCCGGCACCGCTTCCTGATCGGCCGGCGATCCGCCGGACGGCGGCGACGCGGTCGGTCGTGCTACCGTACGAGTTGACGCCGTAGGCACGGAAGTCTAGCATGCTGTTCCAAGACCCGGCCCGCACCCGACCGCCCGACGGCAGCCGTTGGTCGATACAGGCGGCTTTGGTGTCTATCCGTCACAAGACCGGCACCTGAGCCGGTGGTGAACCATCCGGCGAGCGGTCGGAGCGCAAGCCCCGGCCGACGCGGTCATGCCGGTCCACTTCTGTTGCCGATTCTGGTCCCTCTTGGTCGTCGCGGTGCTAGTACCTGCGACGTAAGCGGGCTAGTTGGGAGATGACGATGCATCGAGGGTCGACGCGGGCTCCACGGCCAAGTCGCGGTTTCCAACTCGGCGTGGCGGTGCGCTTGGTCGCCCTGCTGCTCATGATGACGTCGACCATCCCGCC
>JAXDKI010000277.1:0-6159 GCA_034667245.1 Thermomicrobiales bacterium
CGTGGCGATGTCGTCATCATTCAGGATGCGGACCTCGAATACGATCCGGCGGAGTATCCGCAGCTGCTGGCGCCGATCGAGAAGGGGATCGCGCAGGTCGTCTACGGCTCCCGCTTCCTCGGTCCGCACCGGGCGATGTACTTCTGGCACAGCGCCGGCAACAAGCTGCTGACACTGACCTGTAACGTCCTCTTCGACACGACGCTGACCGACCTCGAAACGTGCTACAAGGTCTTCACGGCCGATGTTGCCCGCTCGTTTCGCCTTCGCTCCGACGGCTGGGGATTCGATCCCGAGATCACGGCGAAGATCCTCAAGCGGGGGCACCGCATCTACGAGATCCCGATCTCCTACGCCGGTCGCGAGTTCCACGAGGGAAAGAAGATCGCCTGGACGGATGGATTTCGGGTGTTTTTCGCGCTGCTGCGGTATCGGGTGCGGGATTGAACGTTTAGACCCTCACCCCCGCCCCCTCTCCCGGTGCGCGGGAGAGGGGAGAGCTTTCATGTGCGAGGTTTCGGTTAATCGCCAGGAGGAAGACGCCAAATCTCGATCTCGCCGATTCCTCCTACAGGGACGCCTTTGGCTGCAGCCGGGAACGCGAAGCGGACGTAGCGGGCTTCGATTCCGGCTGCGTCGAGAACGTTCCAGGTGCCTCCCCCGCCTGCCTCTGGTATGCCAATGCTTACCCAGGTGCGACGGTCGGTCGAGACCAGAATCTCGAGCCCGGCGATCGCTGCTGAATCGGCGACGAACCAGCGGATTTCTCCGATCGGCATAACCTCACCGAGGTCGAGTTCGACGTATGCGCGTCGCGCGGTGGCACTCGCGTACCAGATCGTGGAGGGGTCTCCATCTACGACCAGGCGGGCCGGGTCCGCGCCGCGGCTCTGGGTGCCTCGGACGATTCGGTAGGGCTCCAGTTCGCTCTGCAGCGCCTCTTCTGGTGTCGCCGACTCCGTGGGAGTCGGTGTCCCCGAGCCAGGTGACGAGGTGGCCTCCGTTGGCTCATCGGTTGGTACTGCGCTCGGCGACGACTCGGGCGTCGGAGTCGTGGTCGGTTCGGGCGTTGCCTCCTGGGTCGGTTCGACGGTTGGGGTCGAAGTTGGTGTCTGCTCGGCAGCAGTGGCGGCGGGGGCTTGGACGGTGAACGTGAGGGCGACGAGGTGGCCGGCGGTGTCGACGGCTTCGACGCGGTGACGGCCGGGGGTGGCATCGTCGGGGACGGCGACGGTGAAAGCGCGGCTGCCGTTGGCGGTGGTGTTCGCGGTCGCGAGCGTCTTGTGGGTCGCGCCCTCGTACCAGCGCAGCTTGACCTGGGTGGTCGGAGCGAACCCGCGCAGGGTGGCGACGAAGGTGTCACCGGGACCGGCGGAGGTCGGTTTCAGGCCGAGACTCGGTTTGACGGTGTAGATGGCGCTGGCCGTATTGCCGAGCGAGCCGACGCCCCTGATGCGATGGTTGCCGGCGGGCGCGGCGGGGAGTTTGACGTCCACGGACGCGCTGCCGGTGCGCGAGGCTTTGACGGTTGCCAGCGTGATCGCGTTCGAACCGTTGGAGAAGCTAACGGTGATCCGCTCGTATCTCCCGAAGCCGCGGAGGGTAATTCGGGCGTTGCGGTAGGCCGGTCCGGTCGAGGGTGAGACGACGAGCAATGGGCTGACGGTGAACGGGGCGGACGCGGATCTGCCGTCGCCGACGGCCTGGACGAGATGCGTTCCCTTGGTTGTGGACGGGATGGTCAGGACGCCGGAGGCTGCACCCGAAGCATCGGTCGTCACGGTGAGAAGCCGGATGCCGTCCCACCGGAGCTCGACCAGGCTCTGCTTCTTGAAGTTGCTCAGGGTGAAGCCGACGACGTCGCGCGGTTTCCCCGCCGTTTTCTGCAAGGTCAAGCTGCCCCGCTTCAGGTCGCCGACGTTGACGATGCCCTCGTCGATGCCGTCGGGATCGCCGGGGATGTGCCCGGTCTGGCGCTCGGCGAGGAGCCCGGCTCGGACCGCGGCGGGACCGACGCGACCATGCTTGGCGATGTAGAGAGCGGCGGCGGCGGCGACGTGGGGTGTGGCGAAGCTGGTGCCGTTCATGACGCTGAAGCCGCCGCCCGGTGCGGTCGAGTAGGTGTCGACGCCGGGTCCGGCGATGTCGACGACGGCACCCCAGGCGCTGAAGTCGGCGCGGTGGTCGTCGAGCCCGGCACTGGTGGCAGGGCCGAAGCCGCCGGGTTTACCGTCCGAGTCGGCGATGGCCGAGACGGTGATGACCTCCTTGTACTGGGCGGGAACGCCGTGGTGGGCGTCGACCGCGCCGTTGCCGGCCGCGACGACAACGGTGACACCAGCTGCCACCGTGCGGCAAACGGCGCGGTGAAGGGCGGACGACTCGCAGGTCGGGTCGGGACCGAACGGCTCGCCAAGACTCATGTTGGCGACCTCGATCGTGTCGGCGTGGGCGGTGACCCAGTCGAGACCGCAGATCACCCAGGACCAGGAGCCGTCGTAGGCGTCGAGGACGCGGACCGACCAGAGGCGAGCACCGGGCGCGACGCCGACGATGCCGCTACCGTTGTCCAGCGCGCCGGCGATCCCGGCGACGTGGGTGCCGTGACCGCCGTTGTCGGTGAGGAAGCCGCGACCGGTGCAGTCATGGCCACCGACGACGTTGAGGTCAGGGTGGGGACCGATCCCCATGTCGAGGATGGCGATGTCGGCATTGACGCGCTCGCCTGGGCCGTCCTTGCCGTCGATCTTGGCGAGTTTGTTGTAATCGGCGTCGATCCGGTTGGCGCCGTCGGGCAGCGTCTGTACCTGCGGGTAGATCCGGCGGTCGGGTTCGATCGAGACAACACGCGGATCGGTCGCCAGCTCGACGAGGCGATCCGGCGGGATCTCCGCCGCGAACCCGTTCAGGGCGCTCTCGTAGACCTGGCTGACGTGGATCCCCTCGCCCGCGACCGTAAACTCGCTCGCGACCGCGGCCACCCCGACGAGGTCGTCGCGGAGGACGACGATGTAGCGGTTGTCGAGGGGTGGAGGGGCGATCGTCTCGGCAACGACCACCGTTCGCGAGAGCGCAGGCTGGATGGCCGGTGCAACGACGGCCAGCAAGACGATGAGGAGCAGCAGGCGAGAGACCAACGCGCGTCGTGGCACAGACCGTCCTTTCGCGCGATCCCGGGGACCGCGGGCAGCAGTGATGAAGCGGTGCGGGTACGTGGGTTATACCAATCGGGCGGCGGCAGACACAAGCGGCAGAGGACAAGGGATCCCCGGAATGTCAGGTCTCCAACGTCCGGGGCTCCCTTCAACGGTCGATGAGACTGTCCCCTGCCGCCTCGTCCAGGGGCGGACGAGGCGGCAGGCGGATTCGTCAGGAACCGGATTCCGGTGTCGCGTCCGTCGAGGCCGCGCCGGACGTGTCGTCCGACGGAGCGGTTTCCTCGGTCGGCACCGGAGTCTCCGTCGGCGTATCAGTCGCCGTCGGCTCCGGTGTGGCCGTCTCCGTTTGCGGTGCCTCGGTCGCCGGCGCCTCGGTGGGAACCGGCGTGGCGACGTCTGTCGGCTCGGAGGTCGGCGAGGCCGTGGGCTCGACCGTGCGTGTCGATGACGTCGGCAGGCGCGTGCTCTCCCCGCTCGGCGGCTCGAAGGTCGGCGGCATCGATCCGCCGGCGTCGAGACTCGCCGCCGATGGACCGGAGTAGGTCCGGACCGTGCGCGAGATGTTGCTTGAGCCGACGGTGAAGATCTGGGCTTCCGGTCGGGCGTAGCCGGCAGGTGTCAGCGTCTGCCCCAGCAGGACCTTGCGCGGCGCCAGCCCGGCGAACCTCGTGATGCCGTCGTTGGCACCGTCGAAGCCGTCACAGGAGAAGGCCATCGCCTCCCACCTGCCACCGACTTGCCGATAGACCCCGTAGCACGCCCCGCGGAGCTTCTGACTGGTATTCCCCTTCAACGTCGTGACCGTGACCTTCACCCCACCCGCGACCTGGGTCACCTTGAGGTTACGCGCTTGGCCGGCAGCCTTCGTAAAGGTCGTCTTCTTACCGACGACGTAGCCGGCCGGTGCCCAGTATTCCAGGGCGACGTAACCGCTGGGCGGGACCTCGGTGAAGATCGTCCGGCCGTCGTTCCAGCCGTCGTCGCCGTCGCAGCGAGAGTCGACGAAGTCTCCGAGCTGTCCGCTCCCCTGGTTGAGGTAGAGGCCAAAGCAGGCCCCCCAGATTCGGGTGCCATTCCCGTCAACGGCATTCAGCACGACGTTGTCAGGCGCGGTGTTGGTGTACTTGGCGAGGTCGATCGTTTTGCTGGTCTGGCCGGCGACCGTGGTGAACGGAACGACCGGAGCGCGGACGTGGCCTTCCGGGACGATCGTCTGCCAAAGGAGATACGCTCCGGGACGAATCCCGCCCAAGGTCGTCTTGCCATCGTTACCGTCGTACACGTCGCAGCCCTCCGCGACGAACGTGCCGAACTGGCCACCGCCGGCATCGGTCCAGACCTCGAAGCAGGCACCCAGAATCGTCACCCCATTCTGGTCGCGCGCCACGACGGACAGGCGCGTCCCACCGGTGAAGTTCTTGACCGTCACCTGAGCCGTCTGAGCGGCGGTGAGCGTGACCGTGCGATTCTTCGGAATGGCGTAGCCATTGGGTGACCGGGTCTCGACGAGAACGTAGGTGCCCGGTTTCACTCCGAGGATCTCGGTTCGCCCGTCGTTCGGCGTGCGATCGTACTTGTCGCAGCTGCCGGCGACGAAGTCGCCGAGGGCACCACCACCGGCGTCCTTGGAGAGTTGGTAACAGGCGCCCTTCAGCAGCTTGGTCTGGTTGGAATTGGTCGTGGTGACGACGAGACCGGCCGTCGCGTCGGCCTTCGGCGTGCGGAAGGTGAATGGCCCGAACGTCGATTCGCCGGCGGCGCTCTTACTGCGAACCCGGAAGTGGTAGAGGGTGTTCGCCTTGAGCGGTGACAGCTCGACGTAGTGGACTTTCACCTCCGGACCAGGAGTCGCGGGCCGGGTCCGTCCCAAACTCGCCGTCAACCCGTAGTCGACGGCGCCGACCGACGGAACGTCCGTCTCCCAGGCCACCGTGGTCGCGGTCGGCGTCAGCGCCGCCAGCCAGACGTAGCCCACGAGTTGAGGCGGCGCTGCTTCGGCGGCGGCGACCTGAGGAGCGGATTGGGGATGGGACGGGCTAACTGGCTGAAAGCGGTAGAGCAGCTCGCGCGACGAGGGGGCTAGACCCATTCCAGTGGAGACCGGCATACGTCCGCCATCGCGAACGCTCGCCGCGTCGACGGCGGGATGGGCGTGCGCCGCAGACAGGCTCGCGACGAGCGGCGCGATGGTCGACAGGAGCGTGATGACGACGATGAGAGAGGTCCAACGGGTGCGATTGTTCATGATGATGCACCTCTTCAGTGCCATTCTGGCGGCGGTCAATCGTTATTAGGGCAGGACGGTTAGGGCCGTCGCGGATGGCGGCCTTGCAATGCGGGATTGAATTGGGTACGTGAGCGAGACAGGTCAGTCCGACGCCCATCGAGCGCCGGCAGCCAGCGCGTGCAGGGCTACTCCTTGGGAGTGGAGCGTCCTCGGGCGTGATGGGCGCCCACCAGGAGCGCCGTGGCAAATTCCTTGCGCCGGAAGAACTGACGGATCTCCTGCCAGAGGCGGGGGTCCTCGCGGCCGATCTGTTGCAAGCGGTCGGAGAGGACGATGTCGCCGCGGGCGATCGCTTCGGTCATGAATTCGGTCGAGAGGAGGTCGGCAAGGTAGACCGGACCGAGGTCGCTGAACTTTTGCCGATAATAGGCGTAGAGGCGGCTGAGGTCTTCGAGGGTGATCGGTTTCCCCTCGTCGTCGACGAAGGCGCGACGCCAGTCGACGGCATTCAGCAACTCGGTCAAGAGCTCGACCGCTTCGCCGTCTTTCACCCTCGTCAGCAGGTCGTCGATCTTCGCCCGGTCGTAGGGCAACTCGTGCGGCGTCTCCGGCAACCGGTCGGAGAGTTCGCCGCCCACCAGCGTTCGGATGTCGAAGTCCATCGTCGGCCCCATGCCTCCCGGCGCCGAGTATACGCGGGAATGCGTGCATGGCTGCGCTTCACCTCCCCTTGGGTTGGGCGTACCGATTGCTCGCTATCGTGAGGCAATCCGG
>JAXDKI010000278.1:0-4718 GCA_034667245.1 Thermomicrobiales bacterium
CGCACCGCCCAATATCGAAGGCGCGATCGACGATCACCTCGAACGCGAACCCCGTCCCGGTCCGAAACTCCAACACCCGGACCCCACGCTCGTTCCCATCGCCGAGCGTGACCAGACGCACCCCCGCGATCTGATCGAGCCCACCGACCTGCCGCAGCAGCTCCGTGCGCCCTAACTCCTCACCCCACAGCCGCATCACCACTCCTCCCCATCCATCCCAACTCGAAGCTCGAAGCTCGTCACTGCATCACCCACCCGCCATCGATCTGGATCATCTGCCCCGTGATGAACGACGCCGCGTCGCTGGCGAGGAAGACGACGAGGTTGCCGACGTCGTCCCCCGTGCCTCGCCGCTTAATGCTCTGCTGCTCAAGCACGAAGCGGTTGTACCCCTCCGGGTCGGGATGGATCTTCTCGGCGTCGGTGGGAAAGGCGCCGGGCGAAATCGTATTCACCGTCACACCTTCCGGTCCAATCTCCCGCGCCAGCGCCCGGGTGAACGCGACGATGCCCCCCTTCGAGGTAACGTAGTCGAGGAGCATCGACCAGCCGCCAAAAACGGTGATCGAGGCGATGTTGACGATCCGCCCGTTCCCCCGCGCCTTCAGGTACGGGAAGAGTGCACGCGCGCAGAGAAAGTAGCCGGTCAGGTTCGTCCCGAGAACCTGGTCCCACTCCTCCTTCGTGATTTCCGTCCAGTCCCGCCGCGGGTAGATCGCCGCGTTGTTGATCAGGATGTCGATTCCGCCGAGTTGACGCGCAACCTCTCCTGTCATCGCCTCGACCGACGCCTGGTCCGCGACGTCGCAGAGGACCGAGATCGCCGTCCCGCCGGCCTCACGAACGCGGTCCCGGATTGCGTCAATCGAATCTTGCGTCCGCCCGACGCACGCCACTGCCGCCCCGGCCGCCGCCAGTCGGAGACAGATCCCTTCGCCCAAACCACCACCCGCCCCGGTGACGACCGCCACTCGACCGGACAGCGAGAACGCCTCGTCCAGGTTTGACACCTTCTCCTCCTACCTCCGTGATTCGTTCGTCACGACACTTTCTGCCACACCGGCGGATCGGCTCCCTCTACCTCGACGGCGACCCCACGGCCGACCAGTTCCCGGAGGTGCGCCCAGATCGGTCCACCCAGCTCGTTCGGCATCGAGGTGAACGGACCAAGCTCGGGATCTAGATCCTTCAGTAAGCCCGCCAGCGTCAACTCACTGGCCGCCAGCACCCGCTCCTCGACCGCAGCCCTCGCCCGCCCGACGAAGTCGGCGCTGTCCCTGAGAAATCGGTCGACGTCTGCGCCTTCCATCGGCGCGTAGTGTGCGGTGAGGAGCAGTCGCGGTTGCAGCGCCTGGAGCTTGCCGATCGTCTCCTCGTACGCCGCGGCGTGGAAGTACGGCGGCGGGTGGATGACCTTCCCCGCCACGTCGTAGAGCCCTTTCCCGAGAACGGCGTCGATCACGATCGCCGTCCGCGTAGAGGGCTCCCACAATCCGATGTGCCCGTGCGAGTGACCGGGCAGGTGGAGGACTTCGACCGCCAGGTTGGGACCGAGGCGGAACACCTCGCCGCCCTGCAGACGGAGGTCAACTGGTACGTCCGCGCCCATCGCGTCGCGCAACCACTCCTTCGTGGCCGGATCGTAGTCGGCCCCCGGTCCGTGGGCGGCATACCAGCCGTAGCGTTCGTGCAGGATCCGCTCGCGGTCTTCGATCCAGCCGGCGTCCTGTTCGTGGGCGCAGAAGATCGCCCGCGGCGAGGCGGCACGAATCGCGGCGTTCCCGCCGAAGTGGTCGACGTCGGCGTGGCTCGTGAGGACGACGTTGAGGTCGGCGGGATCAAGTCCGACGCGCGCGAAGAAGGGCAGAATCACCTCGTCCGGTGTCGAGACGATCCCCGTATCGACGAGCAACGAGCGCTCCTCGCGAAGCAGGTACTGCGAGAACGGCCGCGGTCCAAGAACACTCTCGATACGATGTATGCCTGGAACGATCTCCATCGCCGTACCCCTCCTCGGCGCTCGCGGCGCTGCCGACGACCTGCATCCCCGGCTCGGCGCCCAGGCAGCCGGCCAAGCCCCGGCGGAAGAGCGGCTCGCGCTCGACGATCAGGACGCGGATCGTGTCGCTCATAGCCCTGTCACCTCTGCTCGATCATGCAGAGCCGACGACTGCTATCGGCTATCGGCTACCGGCTCGCCGCCCGCTTCATCCCCCACAGCGCCGCGCCGATCACCCCGGCGTCGTAGCCGAGCGCCGCGGGCCGGAAGGCGATGCGATCGACCTCCGTCACATGGCAGTTCGCCCGCGCGGTCGCCTCGATCGCGTTCCAAAAGACGCCGCCTGGTTTGACGTTGCCGCCGCCGATCACCACGACCTCAGGCGCCAACGCCGCGATCGCGCTGGCCACCGCCAGGCCGAGGTGCAGCCCCGCCCACTCCAGAACCTCGATCGCGACCTCGTCACCCGCCTCTGCCGCCCGCTCGACGACCGCCGGTGACATCTTGTTCAAGTCCTGCCCGACGAGGTCGCCGAGGATCGTGGTGAAGCCTTGGAGGATCCGCCGGTTCGCTTCGGCAGTGATCGACGGGCCGCTCGCGTATGCCTCCGCGCAACCGCGATTGCCACAACCGCAGCGCGGTCCGTCGACGTTGACCACCATATGGCCGAGCTCGCCGCCGGCACCGCCGACTCCCAAATTGACCTGACCGTGGGCCACGACCCCGCCGCCGATCCCCGTCCCGATCGCGTAGCAGAGCGCCGTCGTCGCCCCTTTCGCCGCGCCGAGTTCCAACTCAGCGACGGTGAAGGCGCGGACGTCGTTGATCAGGAACGTCGGCAGCCCGGTCGCCTGGCGCATCGGCTTCCCGACCGCCACGCCTGGCCATTGACCCGGCAGGTTCGGCAGGAACTTCACGAGCCCGGTGTCCATGTCGATCACACCCGGCACTGCCGCGCCGATCGACGTCACGGCACCGCTCGCAGGCGCCACGCGAGCGATCTCCCGTGCGCCGTCGATCATCCGCCCGAGGACCGCGTCGTGCCCCTCGTGCGCCTCGCTCGGCACCGTCTTCCGCTTGATCACCACGCCGGCGGCGTCGATCAGGGCGAATTTGATATTCGTCCCGCCCAGGTCGACGCCGATATGGAATGTCTCGCCGGTCATCTTCCCGTCCCTACGACGTTGTGCCAAGCCACAGATCGATCGGTTGCGCCATCTTCGGTGGGGTGAACGGCAGCTCGACCGCTCGCCCAGTCCCGGCCGATTGGTAGGCCGCCAGGATCGCCTCCAGGACGACGCGCCCATCCTCGCCGGTGACCATCGGTTCCTCGTCGCGGGCGACGCAGTCGGTGAAGTGCTGCATCTCCTGCGGGAACCCGTAGTTCCAGCTCTCCTCGAACATCGTGAACGTCCAGCCGGTCGTCGTGCTCGCCTTCTCGACCGCGTAGCCGTAGCCGGCGTCGCTATAGGTCACCAGCGACGACCCACGCAGCAGATCGGCCCGCGTGTTCCCCTTGGAGCCGTAGATCTCGCATTTGTCGTCGACCCCACCCGCCTTTGCCCAGGAATTCTCGCAGAGTCCAATCGCGCCGCCCTCGAAGGTGAGCACGCAGAGCGCGTGATCCTCCCCGCGCGTCTTGTCGCCGTGGACGTAGGTCCCCATCGTCGCCGAAACCTGCTTGATTGCCTTGTTCCCCAACACCCAGCGACAGAAGGCGATCGAATGGCAGCCCATGTCGAGGAGGACACCGCCGCCCGACCGCGTCACATCCCAGAACCACGGCGAGTGCGGGCCGTAGTGCTCCTCACTCTGCTTGACGAGGAACACGTCGCCGAGCGCCCCCTCCTCAACCAGCCGCTTCGCGCGGACGTACTTCGGTGCGAAGCAGAGCTCCTCGGCGTACATCAGCTTTACCTTCGCGTCGCTACAGGCGGCGATCATCGCATCCGCCTGCTCGAGCGAGAGACAGAGCGGTTTCTCGCAGATGACGTGCTTGCCGGCCTTCGCCGCGTCGATCGCGACCTGCGCGTGGAGATCGTTCGGTACGCCGATCGAGATCATGTCGATCTCGTCGATGTTGAGCAGGTCCCGGTAGTCCGTCAGCGCCCGCGGAATCCCCCACTCCGCCGCGAACGCCTCGACATGCTCCTTCGTCCGCGACGCGACTGCGATCACCTCGGCGTTCGGCACCCGCGCGAACGCCTCGGCGTGGAGGTGGGAGATGAACCGCGAACCGATCAGTCCGACCTTGACCTTGTCCATAGGGCTCCTCCGGGTACCGACCGATGGCGACCCGCGTTGTCCAGTCCAAGACCGGACCCCTTTCCCGCGGATGCTATGCGCGCGGGTATCGTACCGCTCCCGCACGTTCTCCACCGTCGCATCGATCCGATGCTGTCGATCGTAGGGGATCGCTCGTCACGTTATGCCAGCGCAGTTGTGAGCCATGCTCGATCCGCGTCAGACCGCTCAATCGGCGACTGTACGCTGATCCAAACGCTCGCGGCCCCCACGGAGGCAGCCTGCCGTCGTACGCTTCATGCAACCAGTTAGTCCGATCCACTCGGGCTCTGTCACCGATGAGGAACGCGTGAATCGCAAGGCGTCAGCCCAATCCAATCACTCGTGCCTCCGCCGCCTCGGCTGCTTCGCGGTGGTGCTCGCTGGCATCCTTTTCGCCCTGGTCGCCGGCGGAGTCGTTTTCGCGACAGTCGTT
>JAXDKI010000279.1:0-6136 GCA_034667245.1 Thermomicrobiales bacterium
ACGTCCGCGTCTCCGCGCTTCGGGCGTCCCAACCAACGCGCCACTTCCTGCCAGGCCGCCAGCCGGTCCGCCGCGCGACCGTTGACGAGGCCGCTGCTCGACGGCACGACGAAGACAGCGATCGTTCCCAACCGGGCATCGTCCGGCGCCCGCCCCAATCTTGGGGACGGACACCCGAAGAGGTGGCGGTACACCCCGACGCCGTTGCAGCAGATCGCCTGCGGCGCCAGGGCAGCCAACTCGGCCAGGAGGGCGGACGCGGCGGCGCGGAACTGAGCGGCCGGGACCTGGTCCGCTCGCGCGGATGGCACCGGCAGGAGGTCGGTCACGCCGATGCCGTAATCGGCCAACGTTCGGTCTTCGTCGGGGCGTAGCAACCGTGGCGTCAAGCCGCTTTCGAAGAGGAGGCGGTAGAAGCGGTTGCCGGGGTTGGCGTAGTAGTGGCCGGTCCGCCACGCCGGCAGGGACGGGTTGTAGCCGACCACGATCAGGTCCAGACCGGGGCGGAGAATCGGTTTCAAGCGGCGTTGATTGCCTTGGTTGTCCATCAGGTCTCGTCATTTACGCTTAGCCGGCGGAATCTATCTCCCGGGCCACGCCACGGCAGGTCGGACCATCCGAACCGGAGGTCATACGCCGAGCATACCAATCGCGGTTCACTTTCGCCGTTCCTGCCACTCTGATAGATTTCCTCCACATCCGACCCAGACCGCGCGCGGTGAGGTGATGGACAAACCGCACTACGACGTCTTCCTGTCCCACAACAGCAGGGACAAGCCGGCCGTCGAGCGACTCGCCGACAAGCTCGTCGAGGCCGGCCTTCGGCCCTGGTTCGACGCGCGCCAGCTGACCCAAGGCGGCCGCTGGCAAGACGAGATCGCGTCCGGTCTCGCCGCTTCCCGCGCCTGTGCCATCTTCGTCGGACCGCACGGGATCGGCGATTGGGTCTGGGAAGAGCTTGGACTGGCAACTGATCGGGCCGTCAAAGACCGCACCTTCCGTCTGTTCCCTGTCCTCCTCCCCGGCGTACCCGCACAGTTCGATCCGGTCGCGCTGCCGCCTTTTCTGCGCACACGCAACTGGGTCGATCTCCGTCACGGTTACGAGGACTCGCGGTCACTCAATCGACTTGTTGCCGCCATTCGCGGTCTCTCTGTGGAGCCCGACGCTCCGGCCGCTGACGATGTCTGCCCGTACCGCGGGTTGCAGGTGTTCGACGAGGCGCATGCGGAATTCTTCTTCGGTCGGGAGGCGGACACCCAGCGCCTCCTGGAAAAGCTCAAAGGAGATCGCTTCCTCGCTGTCCTCGGCGCTTCCGGCAGTGGCAAGAGCTCGCTGGTGCGCGCGGGACTGATTCCGGCCTTGCGCAACGGCGGGCTGCCCGGCAGTCATGCCTGGATGTTCACCGTCCTCACCCCCGGCCCCCGTCCACTCGAGGTGCTGGCGGCTCACCTCGCTCGCCTGCAACCCGACCGGCCCGTCGGCGCGACGCTCGACCGGCTCGCCGCGGAGCCCCGGACGCTCCACCTGGAGACCGAAGTCATCCTCGCCGGCAGCGAGCACGCGCATCACACTCCGAACCGCGTCGTCCTCGTCGTGGATCAAGGCGAGGAGGTCTTTACGCTCTGCCGCGACGAGACCGAGCGGTCCAGGTTTTTCGACAACCTGCTCTACGCCGCCGGCATCCCCGGTGGGCGCTGCATCGTCATCTACTCGCTTCGTGCCGACTTCTACGCCCGCTGCGCTGCCTTCCCCGACCTGGCGGTGAGTCTCGCGGCCCACCAGTATCTCGTTGGACCACTGAGCGAGGAGGGGCTGCGTCGGGCCATCGAAGACCCGGCCCGTAAGGTGGGACTCACCTTCGAGGACGGACTGGTCGAGACGATTCTCGACGACGTAGCGCGCCAGCCCGGCTCGCTGCCCCTCCTGGAGCACGCGCTGCTCGAGCTCTGGGAGCGCCGGCGCGGCAAGCTGCTGACCCTTCAGGCTTACCGGGAGTCGGGCGGCGTTGCGGGAGCGATCGCCAAACGGGCCGACACCGTCTTCGAGTCGCTGCCGGAGGATCAGCGTCCGCTCGTGCGGCGGGTCATGCTCCGCCTGACGGAACCGGGTGAAGGCACCGAGGATACCCGCCGCCGCGCCACCCTCGACGAGCTCGTGACCGATCCGACGCGGCGAGAGGCAGTCGAGGCCGCGGTCGCCGCGCTCACCGATGCCCGCCTGCTCACCGTCGGCAGCACCGCCGACGAATCGGCGCCGGTGGTTGACGTTGCGCACGAGGCGCTGATCCGTGGCTGGCCGCGGCTGCGAACCTGGTTGGACGAGGACCGCGCGGGCCTCCGCCTCCACCGTCGGCTCTCCGAAGCGACACAGGAGTGGCAGCGCCTGGGCGAGGACGAGGGCGCACTCTATCGGGGTTCGCGCCTGACCGAGGCGCTCGAGTTCCGGGATCGCCACCCTGACACGATCAACGACCGCGAGCGGCGCTTCCTGGCAGCCGGTGCCGCGCTTCGCGACGCGGAAGTGCTCCAGCGCGAGCGAGCGCGGCGAGCCCGCGAGCGCCTCCAACGCCGGATCGGCGCGGCGCTCGCGATGGGTCTTCTCGTCGCCGCGACGCTCGCGATCCTGGCCTGGACCCAACGCGGCGAGGCCCAGGCCGGCCGCCGCGAGGCCGTGCAGGCGCAACAGACCGCCGACGCCCGCCGCGTCGAGTCGGACGACGCGAAGGCGACGGCGGAGATGCGGCGTCTCGAGGCCGAGCAGGCGCAACAGACCGCCGAGTCGAGACGTCACGAGGCCGAGACCGCGCGGTCTGACGCGGACGTGCAGAAGGCGGCCGCGGTGGCGGCGCGAGCCACCGCGGACATCCGGCGGATCGAAGCCGAGAACGCCGAGGCGACCGCCGAAGCGCGTCGTCAGGAAGCGGCCGCAGCCCAGCAGACGGCCGAGGCCAGTGGCAAGGAGGCAAAGGATCAAGCTGCCACTGCCGAGGCAAACCGCGCCGAAGCGAATCGTCAAGCGACCGTGGCGACCGAGCAGAAGGCGGAGACCGAACGCCAGGCGGCGCAGGTGAAACAGGCTCGTCTCCGCCAGCTCGCGGCTCAGGCAGTCAACGAGCCGGCCGGGGACCGGGCGCTGCTCCTCGGAGCCGAGGCCTACCGGCTCAGTCCCGACACCGTCGAGAGCCGGAGCGGTCTCTTGACGACGCTGTCGCGAACGCCGCAGCTCTCGGCCTTTCTTCAAGGACACAATGGAGAAACTTCGGCGGTCGCGGTGAGTCCCGACGGGTCAATCATCGCCGGCGGCGACGGCTCCATCATTATGTTGTGGGACGCCGCGACGTACAAGCGGCTCGCCACACTCGACGATGGGCAGTCGAGTCTCGTCCGAAGTCTCGCCATCAGTCCAAACGGTCGGATGCTCGCCGTTGGACGCGGGAGCGGGACGATCAGTCTCTGGGACCTGCCGACGCGCCAACTGCTGGTCCCCGTCGTTGACGAACGCGGAGATAGCGTCAGGAGCGTCAGCTTCAACGCCTCGGGTGAGCAACTCGCTGCCGCAAGCCACGACGGCACGGTCCTGATCTGGGATGTCGCCAGGCAGTCGGTGGTCGACGTGCTACACGGCAGTCCAGAGGGCGTGTCCAGCGTCGCATACAGCCCGGACGACCGATTTATCGTTGCCGGTCTCGAGGACGGCCATGTCGCGGTTTGGGACGCGACCGAACGCCGCCTCCTTCGCTATCTCCCCGTGAGCAATTGGGTGGCGGATGTCTCGGTCGCCTTCGACCCCGAGGGTGTACTCTTTGCGGCCGGCGCCTTCCCCGGTGTGGTCACGCTCTGGAGCGTAAGCGACGACGCCAACACCTGGGAGCAAATCAGCCGGCCAGTCTCGACTCCCTTCGAGTACGTCCAGGACATCGACTTCGGTCCCAACGGGAAATGGCTCGCCGCCAGCAGCCTCGACGGACGGATCATCGCGTGGGATGCATCTACCTTCGTGGTGACGGGGACCGACTCCGAACTCGGTGCATTGGCCGTTGCGACCACCGAACTCTACGCGGGATACGCCACCGTCGTCTTCGGCATCGCCTTTGCCGGTGGCGACCGCCTCGTGTCGACGTTGAGCATTACGACGCTGCCGGGCGCCGAATCCGAGAGTGGTGCGGTCGTCGTCTGGGATCTCGCGGCCGATTCACGCCTCGCGACGCGCGTTGCCGGACTGCAGGCAGCCGGCGACCTCGCCTTCATCGCCGGGAGCCAGCTCCTCGTCCCGGGTCCCGAAGGCCTCTCCGCGTGGGACCCCGCGACGCGTGCGGTCGTCCCAGAGCGCGTGATCCGCGGCGACGATCTGCTCGCCGCCGCCGTTACCACCGACGGTCGGACCATCGCCGTCGCCCGTGAGGACGGCGGCATCGACCTCTGGAACGCGGCGTCATGGACTCAGATCGGACCGTCGTTACCCTCTCAAGGTGAAGCCGTGGTCGCTCTCGCCTTCAGCCGCGACGGCACGCTGCTCGCCGGGATCTCGGAACATTCGGTCCTGCTGTGGGACCTGCGCACCCGGACCAGTCTCGACCCCCTGACGACCACCAGCGCAACGCTCACCAGTCTTGCTTTCGGCAAGGATGGCCTGCTCGCGATCGGCAGCGACAAGCGGGTCGGCCTCTGGGATACGACCAATCGCGTCCGTATCAACTCCTTCGAAGAGGAAGCGAATCGGCTCGCTTTTAATCCGGACGGAACGTTGCTTGCCGTGGCCACGTATATCGAGATCGTGCTGTGGGACGTGCAGGCGTCGCGGGTCGTCGATCGGCTCGTCAACCCCCTCAGCCTGTCGATAGGAGTGGTCGCATTCGATCCAAGCGGCGGTCTCTTGGCGGGTGGTGGCGCCAACGGGGTCCTGATTCTCTGGGATATCTCGTCACGCCGCCTCCTCGGTGTGCTTAGCGGGAGTTCGTCCGTCCGGCCCCTCATCTCATCCATCGCCTTCAGCCCGGACGGCAACACGGTCGCCGCATCGGACAGAGACGGCGCGATCTCGGTTTATCCGGTCAGACCGTCGGACTGGGTCGCCCGCGCCTGCGCCATCGCC
Organism: Thermomicrobiales bacterium; assembly: GCA_034667245.1. Taxonomy (GTDB): domain Bacteria; phylum Chloroflexota; class Chloroflexia; order Thermomicrobiales; family UBA6265; genus DATBFX01. Next base: position 5,095 of record JAXDKI010000279.1, read on the forward strand.
GGCCGCAACCTCACGCTGGCGGAATGGTCTGCCTATCTCTCGGACACACCCTACGAGTTTGTCTGCCCGCCCGTGCCGGAGGGACCGATGGGAACTCCGGTTGCCAGGCGGCGTAAAGACTCCCCGAGCACGATCGGTCGACATTGAACCAGGGCGTCGCACACCTCGCCAGAGGAGGGGGTACGCATAGCAGGAGCATCGGTGGCCAAAAGAGCAGTCCCGCCGGGGCGAGCGATCCGGGCGTCGTGGCCTCGTTGGCACAGCGAGGCGTGGGGACACAGACCGGTCGCTTTTGTGACGGATCGGCGAGACGTGGGCGGTGGTGGGGATGGGGGCGCCGAAACGGGCCCGGATCGACCCGACCGACGACCGGCAGCAACTCCGACTCCGCATGCAGTTCCCTGAGCAAGCGACCGACGAACTCCTGCGGCCGATCGTCCGCTTCGGGCAGCCGGCCGCCGAACGGGCGCCAACCACCGATGTCGCGGATAATGCCGGGTCAGACGAAGGAGGGGAGCCATGGAGGAGGTCGTCTTCGCCACCGCGACCGGGCTGGCCGAGCGGATCCGCCGGCGCGAGGTCTCGGCCGTCGAGGTGCTCGATGCTTACCTTGCCCGCATCGAGCGCCACAATCCCCGGCTCAACGCGGTCGTCACCCTCGACGCCGAGCGCGCCCGGGACCGCGCCCGGATGGCCGACGCGGCGCTGGCCCGCGGCGAGGTCTGGGGGCCGCTCCACGGCGTCCCGATCACGGTCAAGGACGGCCTGGCGACGGCCGGGCTGCGCACCACCAGCGGCAACCCCGCCTGGGCCGACTTCGTCCCGGATACCGACGCGCCCGCCGTCGCCCGCCTCAAGGCGGCCGGTGCCGTCGTCCACGGCAAGACGAACCTGGCGTTCTGGTCCTGGGACCTCCACCAGTCCGACAACCCGGTCTTCGGCCGCACCCGCAACCCGTGGGACCCGGACTGTGGGGCCGGCGGGTCGAGCGGCGGCGGGGCTGCCGCCGTCGCGGCCGGGTTCGCCCCGCTGGAGCTGGCCA
>JAXDKI010000280.1:0-3938 GCA_034667245.1 Thermomicrobiales bacterium
GCGAGCTGTATGCGCCGACGCAACCAGGTGGCACCCTGATCGCCGGTTACGACACCGGACCGTTCTACGACGAGGTGTTCGTTCCGCAGCCGGACGGCAGCGTGCAGCCGCGTGAGCACTACCGTGCGCTCGTCGCGCAGCTCACCCGGCTGCACGCCGGCGACCTCCGTCGGGCCAGCGACGTTGCGAACCGCTCCTTCCTCCATCAGGGGATTACCTTCACCGTCTACTCGGATGCGGAGCAAGGGACGGAGCGGATCTTCCCCTTCGACTTGATCCCGCGCCTGATCTCGCCCGACGAGTGGCAACTGATCGACAGCGGACTCAAGCAGCGGATTCGCGCGCTCAACCGCTTCATCCACGACGTCTACCACGACCAGCAGATCCTCCACGACCGCGTCGTGCCCCGCTCCCTGATCGTCCGTGCCCGCCACTTCCGACGTGAGATGGTCGGCGTCGACGTGCCGCATGACCAGTACGTCCACATCGTCGGCAGCGATCTGGTGCGCGACGCCGACGGCCGCTATCTCGTCCTCGAAGACAACCTGCGCACTCCGAGTGGCGTCTCCTACGTCCTCGCCAACCGGATGACGATGGCGCGCGTTTTCCCCGACTGGTTCGACGAGGTCAACGTCCGCTCGGTCGATCACTATGCCGGACAGCTCTTGGAGAACCTCCGCGGCATGGCGACGCGACCGGCTCCCCGCGGCAGCGGCGGACCCCGCGTCGTCCTGCTGACCCCCGGCGTCTACAACTCGGCCTACTTCGAGCACGCCTTTCTGGCCCAGCAGATGGGGATCGAGCTCGTCGAAGGGCGCGACCTCTTCGTCCTCGACAACCGTGTCTACCTTCGAACTACCCGAGGCCGAGAACCGGTCGACGTCATCTATCGCCGGCTCGACGACGACTTCCTCGACCCGCTCGCCTTCCGCCCGGACAGCCTCCTCGGCGTCGCCGGTCTCCTCGGCGCGGTTCGGGCGGGCAACGTCGCGCTCGCGAACGCGATCGGGACCGGCGTGGCCGACGACAAGGTCGTCTACGCTTACGTGCCGGCGATCATCCGCTACTACCTCAACGAAGAGCCGATCCTCGGCAACGTTCCGACCTATCAGGCATTCGACCCCGACCAGTGCGTCCACATCCTTGCCAACCTCGACCAACTCGTCGTCAAAGCCGCCAACGAGAGCGGCGGCTACGGCATGCTGATTGGCCCGAGCGCGAGCGAAGCCGAGATCGAAGAGTTCCGCAGCCGCATCGTCGCCAACCCCCGCGACTACATCGCCCAACCCGTCATCCCACTCTCCCGGCACCCCTCCTTCGTCCCCGATACCAACGGCCCCGGCAGCCGGTTGGAAGGTCGGCATATCGACCTCCGACCCTATATCTTGAGCGGCGCAGACGGCATCCACGTCCTGCCCGGCGGCTTGACCAGGGTCGCCCTCCGCAAGGGATCGCTGGTTGTCAACTCAAGCCAGGGCGGGGGAAGCAAGGACACCTGGGTGCTACGCTGAGCTTCGAGCTTCGGACCTGTCCTGAGAGAGATTGCCGATGGCCGACATTGGTCGAACAATTCCGTCGTCCATCAGCAGCGTATGACCGAACGTCGACATCGCCCACTTACGCGCGAGCGAGGAACCATGCCTCAGAGCAAGTCAAAGCTCGAAGCTCGAAGCTCGAAGCTCGAAGCTCATGCTTAGTCGCATCGCCGATTCGCTCTATTGGATCGGCCGCTACGTCGAGCGCGCGGAGGACACCGCGCGCCTTACCGACATCGCCTACCACAACACCCTTGGTCTTGGGTCATCACCCGACGCTGCGGCGCGCCGGCAAAATCATTGGGAGGCGCTGATCGCGATCGCCGGAGACCCGGCAACCTTCCGTGCGAAGTACGGTGAGGCGAGTGAGGTTACGGTGCCTCCGTATCTCACCTTCGACACCGCCAATCCGAACTCGATCGTCTCCTGCGTGGCGCAGGCCCGCGAGCAATCGCGGGGACTCCGGCACCAGATCGCCAGCGAGATGTGGGAGGTGCTCAACCGCTTCCATCTCGATCTCCAGCGGCAGCGAACCTGGCAGGGGACGTGGGTCGGTGCCGAGAACGCACACCTCTTCTACCGGAACGTCAAAGAGTTCAGCCACCTCTTCCAGGGCGTCACCGACAGCACGATGCCCCGCGAAGAGGGCTGGTCATTCCTCCAGGCGGGCAAGTTCCTCGAACGGGCGACCAAAACCGCCCGCGCCCTCGACGTGAAATACCATCTGCTGATGGAAGAAACGGCGAGCGCGAGCGGCGACGGCATCCCGTTGGAGCTCCCGCAGTGGCAGGCGCTGCTCCGCTCCTTTTCTGCCTACGAGCCGTACCACAAGCTCTACCGAACCGCCGTCCGGCCTCGCACCGTCGTCGAGCTCATCGTCTTGTCCGCCGTCTTCCCCCGCTCCATCCGCTTCGCCGTCGAACAGGTCGACGAATCGCTCACCCGCATTGCCGTTGCCTGCGCCTTCGACCCCGATACCGGACCCGGTGAGAGTGTCTTGACCCTTGGCCCCTTCGCAGCTGGCACGGACGAGGCCGCGCGCCTGGCGGGCCGGCTGCGCAGCCGCCTCACCTACGGCACGATCGACGAGGTCGTGGCGATGGGCGTCGGTACCTTCCTTCAGGACGTTCAGCAGCGCTGTCACCAGATCGGGGAGCGGATCCACGCCCAGTATTTCGCTCCGCGCATCCTCCACGCCGAGGAGGTCGTCGCCTGATGATTTCAGCGCGCTGGGAAGGACGACCATGAGGTACAGGATCAGTCATCGCACCGCGTACCGCTACGCCGATCCCGCTTACGAGAGTTTCAACGAGGTACGGTTGCATCCGGTCTCCGATGCGGCACAAGTCTGTCTCGACTTTTCGCTCAACATCGACCCACCGGCCGCCGTCACCGCCTTTCGCGACTATTACGGTAACTCCGTTCACCACTTCGGGGTGCCCTACCTCCACGACCAATTGACGATCGAGGCGACGAGCGAGGTCGTCACCTTTGCTGCCATCGATCAGCCTTCGACCGGTCCTGCCCCTGGCGAAGCCGATCGCTCCCCACCGCTGGCCGAACTCTCCGCCGACCCGGCCTTCGCCGACGAACACGCCGAGTTTTTGATCCCAAGCGCCTACGTCGGTCTCGACGCCGCCTCCGGCGAGTTCGCCGGTGCTCTGCTGGCCGCCGACCCATCCGTCAGCGCCTACGAGTTCTTTCGCCGCACCGGTGCCGTCGTCCACGATCGCCTCCAATACCGGCTCGGCGCGACCACTGTCCACTCGACCGTCGCCGAAGTACTCGCCGGCGGCAGCGGCGTCTGCCAGGACTTCGCGCACCTCCTCATCGCACTCTGCCGCCACACCGGGCTCCCCGCCCGCTACGTCAGCGGCTACCTTGGCGATGTCACCGCAAGTGGGGCTTCCCACGCCTGGGCTGAGGCGTTCATCCCGCCGTACGGATGGGTCGGTCTCGATCCGACCGCCGGTCTGCCCTGCACCGGTCGTCACGTCAAGCTCGCCGTTGGCCGCGACTACGCCGACGTCGCCGTTGTTCGCGGCACCTATCGGGGCGGCGGCACCGCGTTGCTCGATGTCGAAGTGAGTGGCACCCAACTCGATGCGACGCCGAGCCTGGCATCCGGGCACGGTATCGGCGGGGGGCGCCGTGGCGAGCTCATGCAATTCCAGCGAATTGGCACGCTGAAGCAGTTCCAACGCCTCGGTGCAATGACCCAGTCGATGGCGTCGATGGTTCAGACGATAGGTCGCCCCGCCTTCGATGTCCCGCCGCAACTCGAAGCCCCGGACGCCCCCCGGCAGCAGCCGCAGCAGCAACAGCAGCAGGTGGCGGGGCGAACTCGGGTCATCTGAATAAACGACGTGAAAGAATCTGCAGGAGTGATTCTCATCCACCTGC
>JAXDKI010000281.1:0-3187 GCA_034667245.1 Thermomicrobiales bacterium
CGGATCGAGTTGCACGCGCGTCCCTGCCCGACGGAGGACGACTTGATCGCCCTCGCCCGCGACGCGGACGCCGTGCTGATCAGTTCCCGTGAGCCGATCACCCGTCGGGTGGTCGAGAACCTGCCCCGGTGCAAGGTCATCGCCCGCCACGCGGTTGGCATCGACCGGATCGACCTCGACGCCGCGGCCGAGCACGGGATTGTCGTTACCCACGTACCCGACTACTGCACGGCGGAGGTCGCCGATCACACGCTGTCCCTGATCCTCGCACTCAATCGCCGGATCGTCGCCTTCGATCAGGATCTGCGGCGGGGCGCGTGGGTGGAGCACCGGCACATGATGGACCGGATTCTGCGCGGTCCGATCCCGCCACTTCGAGAGCTAACGCTCGGTCTCGTGGGGATCGGCCGCATCGGAAGCGCCGTTGCCGAGCGGGCCCGCCCCTTTGGCATGTCGATCATCGCCGCCGATCCGGACCTCGAGCCATCGGTCATCCGGGACCGCGGTGCCGAGCCGGTGGCCCTCGACGAGCTTCTGGCGCGGGCGGACATCGTCAGCATCCATTGCCCGCTGACGCCGGAGACCCGCGGGCTGATCGGGGAGCGCGCGTTTGGGTTGATGAAGCCGAGTGCTTTCCTCGTCAACACCGCCCGCGGACCGATCGTCGACATCAGCGCCGCGACCGCTGCTCTTGAGAACCGCCGCATCGCCGGTGCCGCGCTCGACGTCGTCGATCCCGAGCCACTTCCGGCCGACTCGCCGCTCTACCGGCTCGACAACGTCATCCTGACTCCCCACGCCGCGTACTACTCGGAGCGGTCGGTCAAAGTGTTGCGCGCGGAGACGCTGAAGGAGACGCTCCGCGTATTGCGGGGTCAGTGCCCGCGCACCGTGGCCAATCCTGCCGTGCTGCAGCGCGTCAACCTCGCGCCGTTCGCCTGAGTCAGGCATCAGAAGGCCGGGACCGGGAGCAATGTTTGGTCCTCGCCGCCGCACCGAGCCAATTGATGTCGCCGCCGACAAGCTTGCGGAGGAGCCGACGTCGGGACTCGACGCGGAGGCGCAACACGACGAGCGGTTGATCCGCGCGGCGCAGCGTGGTGACCTGACGTCCTTCAATGCCCTGGTCGTCCGCCACGAGCGGACGGTCTATAACCTCTGTCTGCGCATGCTGCGGGACGTCGCTTCGGCCGAAGACGCGACGCAAGAGACCTTCCTCAAAGCCTGGACGGCGATCGGAACATTCCGTGGCGGACTGGTCCGGCCCTGGTTGCTACGGATCGCCACCAATCGCTGCTACGACATCCTGCGCGCCCGAGGCAGGCGTCCTGCCGACTCACTCGACGCCGAACCGTTCGAGAGCGAACCGGCCTGGACGAGCCAATCGGCCGGCAGCGAACACCCCGAGGTCTTCGCCGCCCGCGCGGAGTTGTCGGCGCACCTGGAGCAGGCTCTGGCGATGCTTCCGGAGGATCAGCGACTCGTCGTGATCCTCTCAGACGTGCACGGCCATCCCTACGACGAAATCTCTGAAATCACGGGTGTCGCGGTCGGGACGGTGAAGTCGCGACTGAGCCGGGCGCGGTCCCGGCTTCGCGATGCCCTCCGCGACGACCAGGACAGCCGGGAACTTTTCGAACGTTTTGCTCGTTTTTCTGAGGACTGAACGCCGACGTTGCGATGGACACATGCCCGTCGCGCGCACGGCCGGACGACGACACGATGGACAACGGATATGACAATCGATCTGAGCCGGATGAGGAGCTGGCGATCTCGCATTTGACGCCTGAACAACTCACCGCCTATCTGGACGGCGATCTCCCAGCCGGCGAGCGAACACGTCTCGACGACCACCTGCGGGAGTGCCTCGACTGCCGGCACGAGCTGATCGATCTCCGCTCCACGGTTGTGCTGCTCCGAGGACTGCCGGAGTATCGGCCACGGCGCTCATTTCAACTGACGCCAGAGCAGGTCGACGCAACGCGTCCGTGGTGGGAACGTTTCGGTCTTCGGCTGCTCCCCGCGTTACCGGCACTGCGCGCCGCGACGGTCGCGGCGGCGATCCTCCTTGTGGCCGTCAGTGCGGGCGAGGTAATCCGGGACCGTTCTGAGAATTCGACGCCGAACCAGCCGGCCGTGTCCGGGACAACTGCGGTCGCGACAACGCAGACGACCGGTGCGTCAGCACCGACCGCGCTGCCGCGACCGACCCAGGAGGAAGCGGTCGCCAAGCAACCTCCAGAGACCGCGCAGTCCGATGCCCTCCGCCAGACTCAGCCGACCCCCGTACCAACGTCCGGAGCGGGCGAGGCTGCAGGCGCGCCAGCGCCCGCTCCGACGACGACGGAGGCGTCGGAGAATGAGGCGCCGGCCGAGGAACCGACCGGTGGAGACGCCGCAGAAGCAGAGGCGGCGGACGATACCGCCCAGACGGACGCAGCGGCGGCGCCGGCCGCAGGTGCAGCCGCCACCGAGACGGCGGCGGGCGACGGCGACGGGGAGTCGATCGCAATGGCCGCGATCGCGGACGAAGCGACCACGACCGTCGTGATAACCACCACCGCGTCGGGCGGAGGAAGCGCCGCCGCAAGCAAGGCATCCACAGACCAGGCAACCATCCCTGCCGCGTCACCGGCACTCCCGACGCCAACCGCAACAGCGCCAACACCGACTGCCGTTCCCGCGACTCCGTCGCCGCGCGCGGAGGCTGCTACGCCCGCGGCCACTCCAGCGCCAGTGGACACCGATCGACAGCCGGCGGCGAGTGACGACGGTGTGTCGGGATGGCGCATTGCGCAGATCGGGTTGGTCGTGCTCGTCCTCTGGCTTGCTGTCACGGTGATCGGATTGCAACGATTGCGACGCCGCCAGTAGACGCTCGGCGCGTGGGAACCGTTTTGCTCGGGGCGACGTTGGTCAGGTAGATGCGCCCGAGGCCGGCTCTGGTGGGCCGGCGGGGAGCGATCGGCTGACGGTTGACCGGTCGCGGTAGGCATGATCGAAAGGAACGGAGGATCGAATGAATGGAATCGGCGGACCGCTCGCGAGGCGGATTGGTCTGAAGCTCCGCGGTCTCGGGTTGTTGGCAGCGGTGATCGCGCTGCTAGGTGCGACGTCGTTCGGCATCTTCGGCGTGAAGGGGTCGGCGGCACTATATGCGACCCCACCTCCCGGAACGGCCCAAAAT
>JAXDKI010000282.1:0-13291 GCA_034667245.1 Thermomicrobiales bacterium
CTACCGGCTCGGCATCAGTCCGCCGCCGACGATCCCGCCGGTGGCGGCGTCGGCTCGACGCCACCCTCGACCCGGACGTTCGGCAGCCAGCGCAGCCACGACGGCAGATACCAGTTCCAATCCTTCAGGAGCGCCATTGCCGACGGCACCAGGATCGAGCGGACGATCGTCGCATCCAGGAGGACGGCGACGCCGAGCCCGAATCCCATCTGTTGGAGGAAGACCAACCGACCCGCGGCGAAGCCGGCGAAGACGGCGACCATGATCAGTGCCGCGCCGGTGATGATCTTCGCCGTCGCCTGCAGGCCGACCGCCACCGATTCCCGGTTCCGCCCGGTCTGGTCGTAGTGCTCGCGGATGCGGCTGAGGAGGAAGACGTGGTAGTCCATGCTCAGACCGAAGAGGATCGAGAAGAGGAAGAGCGGGAGCCAGGCCTCGATCGCTTCAACGGTTTGGAAGCCGAACAGGTCGTGCCCGTAGCCTTTCTGGAAGACCAGAACGAGCAACCCGTAGGCCGCGCCGACAGAGAGCAGGTTCATCACGATTGCCTTCGCGGCGACGACAATCGAACGGAAGACGACCATCAGCAGCAGGAAGCTGAGACCGAGGACGAAGGCGAAGACGATCGGCGTATAGGTGTCGCGCATCTCGAGGAAGTCGACGTTGTTCGCCGTCACGCCCGTCACGAGAACCTGCGAATCGGTCATCGTGCTCCGGATCGGGGGCACGATCTCCTCGCGCAGTCGCCTGATCGCATCCAGACCCTCGGCTTCATCAGGTGCCACTTTGAGCGGGACGGAGATCAGCGCGACCCGTCCGTCCGGGCTGGTCGTGACACTCGCTGGGCCGAAGAGGGGGTGGTCGTTCGCCGTCTGCGTCGTACCGAGCTTGGCGACGAGGTCCGTCATTCCTTGTTGGACTGTTGGATCCTCCAGCGGTCCCTCGACCACGATCTCGACCGGCGAGACGAGTCCGGCCGAGAACTCGGTCGCCAGGATGTTATAGGCCGCTTTCGATTCGAGATCGTCCGGCAGCGACGAGGCACCGCCGAGACCCGGCTTGAAGTCGAGATACGGCAGGGCGCAGAGCACGAGGAGCGCCACGGCCCCGACCAGGCTCACCACGGGATGTCCCATCACAACCCGCGTGATCGAACCCCAGACTCCGGAGTGGATGGTCTCGTGGTCGTAGGCAAACTGCTTCTCGGCCGCCGCCGCGTCGTATGTACGCCGGCGCGGCCAGTCGATCTTGTCTCCAAGAAGACTGAGCACCGCTGGAATCAGCGTCAGCGAGGCGATCACGGCGACGACGACGACCAGGATGGCGCCTGTCGCGAGACTTCGGTAGATGTTGTTGGGAACGAGGAACATGCCGATCAGCGCGAAGACAACGGTCATCCCGGAGAAGAGCACCGCGCGGCTCGAGGTCGCCCCGGCGATCTGAATCGCGTCGAGTTTCGCCGCTCCCCGCCGCCGCTCCTCACGGTACCGCTCGACGACGAAGAGCGAATAGTCGATCCCGACCGCCAGCCCGATCATCGTGATCATGCTCGTGACGAAGAACGACAACTCGCCGAGCTGGCTTACGAGCGCGGCCAACCCGAAGGCAATGCCGATCGAAATAATCGCCAGGATGATCGGGACGAAGGCGGCAACCAGGGCGCCGAAGACGACGAGCAAGATGAGAAAAGCGGCGCCGGCACCGAACGATTCACCGCGCGCGATGTCCTCTTCGGAAATCTTGTTGATCTCCTCGTTCAGACTCGCGTCGCCGACCGTCAACACCTCGAATCCGGGCGCGGCAGCCCGCTGACCCTTGATGAGCGCCAGAAAGTCGGCGCCGTGTTCTACCGCGTCGCTCAGGGAGCCCGTAAGGGTGACCGGAATAATCGTCGTCTTGCCGTCGGCGGAGACCAACCCTGTCGCCCCATCGGGACTCTGAGCGTTCACCTCGTAGTAGTTGGTGGCGCTCGCGACGATCTTGGTGTCCGCGCGGATGGCGTCCGTCACCTGCCGGACCGTTTGCTGAAAGGCGGGGTCGGCGACCGTCGTGGTCGCCGAGCGGACGATCACCGTCTCCGTGCCGGATCGTTCCTGCCGGATACCGTGCTGGGTGAGGAGATCCCAAGCGCGGTCGGATTCGGGGTTGTTGAGCAGGGTTACATCGGATGTCGATTGCATCGGCAGCACGCCCTGAAGCCCGCCGAGGATGACGAGAAGCACGATCCAGATGCCGATGGTCCGCCAGGGACGATGCGAACTGACACGAGCGAGTCGAGCGGTCAACGATAAGGACGACATAATCGCTCCTTCGAACGTGCCCGGCGCGATCCCAACCATGCGCCGGTCCAGATTGAGGGTCCGCGACCCAGTCCAGAAACTGTAACCGTTGTAGTTACAATTTGGCCCGAAGTCAACCTGCCGATTTGGCTAGGTCCGGTCCAGGCAGTAGCCAACGCACCAGTCGGCGCTCCCCTTGCCACCGAGTCGCCGCATAGTACGTACATCGAACGGATGTGTCAATAGGAGGAGTGTTAAATTGCTTAGGCAATCGGCCCAAGTTCCGACTGCCAACTCTGGCCCGGCTGCCTAATTCGAAGGAATCGGCACCGACTCGATCGGGCCGAGCCACTCCTTGAGGTCCCGCGGTAGCGCTTCATACCCCACCATGCCGGCCAACTCCCCCAGCCACCGCCGCGTCGCTTCGTGCAGTACCGCGTACGTCCCGTGGTCGTAGGTCGCGAGCGCGGCATCGACCCGCTTGCCGCGCTCATACGCCGCCCGCTGGCTCTCCAACCAGTCCAGCGCGACGTCGTATTGGGCGATCAGTGCCGCGAAGCGGTCGAGATTGACCCGAATCTCGCTCGGCCGCGAGTGCGCCAGCCACCGCGCTTCGAATTCCAGCACCAGGGCGGGGAGTGCATCCCGCTGCCGTCGCATCGCCGCCAGCAGCCCGTCGAATCGACGGCGTCCGTCGTCCGTTGGCGCCGGCTGGCCGCCGAGCTCGCCGAGAAGCGCACGAATCGCGCGGGTGGTCTCGATCTTCTCGGTCGCGAGCAAGATCTGCGCTGCGGCGAACCCGAGATCGTGCCGGATCGTCCGATCCCGCACCCGGTCGAGCAGCGGCTGCAGCGCCTCCGCGGCCTCCCGCGTCGCCGCGACCATCTCCGCCGGCACGATCTCGCTCAGCGTCCCGGCGAGCGGCTCCTCGAGGAAGGCCATCGCCGTGTTCCAGGTCGTCAGCCACGTGGGATCGGTCTGCGTCGTCGCGCCGAGGCGGCGCACGGCCGCGGTGACCGCACCGCTCCCGTCGGCGAGGAAGAGCCTGTCGAAGGCCGCCTCGAAGGCATCCCGCTCCGTCTCGCCGCCTGACCACCCTACCTCTGCCCCCCAGAGGTAGAGATACCAGCTGTTCGATGGCATCTGGTAATGACCGTCGTCGCCCCACTCGGTCAGTAGCATCCCGCTCGTGCCGGCCGCGATCCCCTGCCGGACGTAATCACGCGTGTTGGTAACCGCGTTGTCCAATCGAGGGAAGAGCGTCGTCCAACTCGACGTGCCCGGGCACACCCAGAAGGGGCGGCCCGACGCGGCGAGGGCGTCCAGTGTCTCGTACCGCTCCTGCGATTCGTACCACCAGTCGAGCAGCAGGATGTCCTCCGGCAACTCGCCGATGAGCTCCGGATGGTGCTTCAGCACATCCGCCCACATCATCATCCGGCGCCCGTGCTTCGTGACCAACTCGTGCAACCGCAGAATGTGCCGCAGATAGACCCGACCGATCCCTTCGTGCTCCGTTATCGACTTCGACTGCCCGAGTCCCATGTCCCACGGCTCGTCCGCATCCACGTTGAACCAATGGGATGAGAAATTGGGGAGCAGATCGCCGTACAACTCGTCGAGCAGCGCGAACGTCTCCTCCCGGGCCGTTGCCAGGGACCACTTCCAGTCCGTCTCCGCCAGGTGCTCGTAACGCGGCAGGTTCAGTAACACCCGCTGATGCCCCAGCGACTGCAGGTTCGGTACCAGCTCGACATGGTGCTCCCGGCAGACGGCGTCAAGCGTCAAGACGTCCTCAGGTGTCATCGCCCCGGCGCCGGCGCCGATCTCCGGATGACGTGGAAAAAGGAAGGTGTGCTCCGTGTAGAGCTGGAGATGGTTGTACTTGTAGTGTGCCAGCGTCCGCACCAGCTCCAGCAGCGACTCTAGTCTCGGCACCCGCCCACGCGACACATCGAGCATCAGCCCGCGCATCGGCAGCACCGGTCGATCGTCGATCTCGAGTCCGGGCCACGTCCGACCCGACAACCTGGCAATCTGGATCAGCGTCTGAACCCCGTAGAAGAGCCCGGCCTCGCCGCGAGCGGCGATGACAACCCCGTCTTCACCGATCCGCAGGGTGTACGCCTGATCCCGAATCTCGTCGCCCGCTCCCGCGTCGTCTTGGACGGACGTGAGCGAGATCGTGCCATCACCCTGACCCTGATCGGTCGCCACGATCGACGGCGCGAAACCCAGGAGGTCCGACAACGCGGCCTGCAGTCCGCGCGCCGCGTGCAGCGCTCGCTCACTCGGCGCAGCATCGATCTGGATCGGCGTCGCCGCGTCCACCACGAAGCTCCCCTCGACCCGAGTCAGGCGCCGCGGGCGCGGCAGCAGCGTCAATTCGTCGACGGTCATCGGCATCGCTCCTCGTCTGTCGAGTCTCTCGTTCGCATGGGAGCCACAGCCTAGCACGGCGGCGTCAGCCCGGTGACGCCGCCTCCACCTCCGTAGGCGACTCGATGTCCGCTGCGCCGTCCTGCCGTACCGACGGCGCCAGAACGATCATCAGGACGCCAAGCGCCGCGACGATCGCGAGCGCAATCCGCAGACTGGTCGCCTGCGCGACGAGTCCGATCAGCGGCGGCCCGGCCAGGAAACCCGTATAGCCGACGGCGGTAACCGCGGCCAGTGCCGACCCGGACGCAACACCCCGGACCCGACCTGCCGCGCTGAGCACGATCGGAAAGACGAAGGAGAGCCCCGCGCCGACACAGGCGAACCCAACCAAAGCCGTCGCCGGTCGCCCCAGCAGAAGAGCGAGCCCGAGTCCGATCGCGACCACCGCTCCACCTGCCCGAACGAGCGTCGCCGGTCCAAAATGCGACGTCAACCGGTCGCCCGTCAGCCGTCCGAGCGCCATCGTCGAGGAGAAGACGGCATACCCGGCCGCGGCATACCCGGCCCCGGTGTCGAGCGAGTTCCGAAGATAGACGGCGCTCCAGTCCGCCATCGCCCCCTCGCCGAGTAGCACGCAGAAGCCGACAACGCCTAAAGCAATCAGCGGACCCGTCGGCCGGACAAAGATCGGCCCTCCGGAGCTGCCGCGCGATCCCTCATCTGGCAGTAGCCACCGCGACGCGACGAGCGCGGCGCTTCCCAGGACGATCGCGGCAATCGCGAGATGCGCGACCGTGCCGACGCCACTCGCGACGATCACCACCGCCAGCCCCGAGCTGGCCAGCCCACCTAAACTAAAGACCCCATGGAACGTCGACATAATCGGCCGCCGGTAGCGCTTCTCGACCGCGACGGCCTGGGTGTTCATGGCGACGTCGAGGACGCCGTTCGACGCCCCGAGCAGCGCCAGCGCCAGCACGAGCAGAGGCAGATCGGGCGCCAACCCCGGCAGCGGCAGCGTCGCACAGAGCGCCAGCACCGAGACCCGTGTCGCGAGTCGGCTGCCGACTCGCCCGATAACCCAGCCGCTCGCCGTCGTCGCTATCAGCGCACCGACCGCCGTCCCGAGGAGCGCCAAACCGAGCGTCCCATCGCTCAAATCCAGCTTTCGCTGCACCGCCGGAATGTGCGGAAACCAGCTCGAGAGCGCCAGCCCGTTGATCCCGAACGTCGCCATCACGGCCCACCGCGCCGCGCGCGCCCGCCTCATCGTCCCCAATTTCCGGTTGATCCGCTCCTGCGTCACTCCTATCCCTGCCCCTGGGGCCCGTCATTCCGTCAGTTCCGGTCGGACAAGGCATCGCTGAATCGGCGACGACGCGTTACGTCGGTCAGAGGTCGATCTGCACGAAGTGCTCCACGACCGGAAACGGATCGTAGAACTGGTGGAGGAGCGCCTTCCACTCCTGATACCCTGCCGACCCCCGAAACCCGACCGTATGATCCTCCAGCCGCTCCCACCGCACGAGGAGCAGGTATCTGCCCTCGACCTCCAGACATCGCTGAAGCTCATGCCCCAAATACCCCCGCATCGACGCAATAATCGGCGCCGCCTCCCTGAACGCCGCCTCGAATGCCTCGCCCTGCCCCGCCCGCACATTGAGAATCGCCGCTTCGAGGACCATGTGAGACCATCCTTGCCGGCAGGGAACCGACCGCTTGTTTTCTTCAGGTTACAGGCAGATCATCATCCTCGACATCGAGAGTTTTCGGTGTCGCCCAGAGACTCAGCTGCTGGCTTTGATCACCAACGGCGGCGCGGAGAAGGATGCCGTGGGAGAATTGCGCGACGTTCGGCCTCGCGACGCGATCGCGGCACTGGAACGAGCGGGCGGTCTCGTGCGCCACGGCAAGGGAGATCACGTCAACATCAAGATGCCGAACGGTCAGATCATCACGCTCTCCGGTACCCGAGCACCGATCAAGATCGAGCTACTGAAGGCAATGCTGCGCAAAGCAGGTCTCACCGAATCCGAATGTGTTCTTCTCCTCAAAGGAGACAAATGATGGAATTTGTCCTGGTGATTCACCCCGCGGACGAGGGGGGCTATTGGGCCGAGGTGCCCGATGTCGATGGCTGCTTTATTCAAGGCGAAACGATCGAAGAGCTCCTCGCCGATGCACCGCTCGCGATCGCCTCACATCTTGAGGCTCTCCGGCAGGATGGGCAGCCGTTGCCGAAGCCACGCGCCGTAGTGCTTGCGACCGTGACAGCTCCCATGCCTTCCGTGGCTTGACGCCCTTGATCACGTGAGAACGTTGGCTTCGTCCCGATGCGAAAGTGAAGCTTACCGATATCCGTATCTCCTACGACAAAACAATCGGCTTCGCCGATCGACTCTTCCTCGGCGTGACCCTTCAAGTGGTAGTCGACAGCTCAAGGGAACTTCCGCTATGAAGCGGGAAGAGGTGATGCACATTGGTGGTGTGGGGCACGAGCTTTTGCGGCGGCGTGCCGATGCGAAGTCAAGGAGAAGGGTATCGTTTTACCAGCGATGAGTCTGTTGCGTCCGATCCGTAGATTCGGACGAGGATTGAAACGACGGGGTTGCCTTCAGCCTGTCGCTCCGCACCATCCCCGACCCTGTCGCCGCCTTGCGCGAACTGGCGCGCGTTTGCCTCCCCGAGGGTAAGGCGGTGCTCCTTGAGCACGTCCTCTCATCTGTGAGGCCGGTTACATTGCTCGAACGGCTCTGGTCGCCAATTCATGAGCGGACGATCGGCTGTCATCCGACTCGACAGACCATCGAGACGGCGCGTGCTCTCGGCCTGACCATCGAAACCGCGCAGACGCGCTTCTTCGGCGCTTTCCGGCTAGTCACGGCACGGCCGCCGGACGTACGATAGACGGAGAGACGGGCAGACGGACAGACGGACAGTAGGAGAGCGCGGGTGGCGGATCAGCAAACGACGCACAAGGGAACGAGGAGCAAGTCGGAGCGGCTGTATGGGCGGCCGAAGTCGCCGAAGGCACCGGGCGCGGCGGCGTCGCCCCAAATGCCGGGGCAGGTGCCGGACCGCTCGACCGTGCCGGGTCACTTCAGCACGCGTGTTGCTCGCCCTGCCGGTCCGGTGCGCCGGCCACTGACCCAGTACGGCACGGCCGAGGCAATCATGCAGGTCCTCCCCGCGCCGGACGAAGAGCCGCAGCCGGCCGAATTCGAGCAGGCAACCGCCAGCGGCGAGGAGTTGCGCAAGGCCTACCCCTGGCAATTGCCGCCGGCGAGCCCGACGCCCGTCTTCGCCCTTGACCAGGGCGTCTCGCCCGAACCTCCCGCCTTGCCGACCGATCAGCCGACGCCCGAACTCGGCGTCGGCCAGGAGCGTGGCTAGCAGGCGCGCGACGGTGCCTGTCTCACCCACGGACCGACGGCCAACGAGTGACGGGTTGAGAGGGGGCAGACCTCCTTGGTGCCGTCGACGAGTTGTCGCGTCGCGCATCTTGTGCAGCATCGTCGGCTGATGGCTAACGGCCGATAGCTGCTGACTGGTACAATGCCCTGCGACTCGGACGGGGCGGCCCGCGCGGTTCGCACGCCCCCAGGACGCGCTCTCCGCCGAAAGCGGGACGCGATCTGATCTCCTCACTGATGAACTGGCGCGTGGCGGTCGACGATGCCGTGCCGCGCCCTGCCGGAGGCCAACGCATGGCGACCACGCAAAGCTCGGGGAAGAAACGGCGCGGGGGCGTAGCCGGGGCGCCGGGTCCCAATGGCACGGCGCCGGCCACCCAGTACGAGGTCGAGCCCGGGATGTTGCTCGACCATTACCGTCAGATGGTCCTGATCCGTCTCTTCGAAGAGGCCTGCCTGCGCGCTTTCCGCACCGGCAAGATCGGCGGCTATCTCCACGTCTACATCGGGCAAGAAGCGGTCGCGACCGGGTTCCTCGATGCCTTCGATAAGGCGAAGGGCGACAAGACCATCACCGCCTACCGCGACCACGCCCACGCGATCCTGCTCGGATCCGCGCCGAATGCCGTCATGGCCGAGCTCTACGGCAAGGGCACCGGCCTGGTCAAAGGCAAGGGCGGCTCCATGCACCTCTTCGACGCCGAGAATGGGTTGCTCGGCGGCTACGGCATTGTCGGTGGTCACATCCCCCTCGGGGTCGGACTCGCCTACGCGATGCGCTACCAGCAGACCGACGCCGTCGTCCAACTCTACCTTGGCGATGGTGCGATCCACAACGGCGCCTTCCATGAGGCGGCCAACCTTGCCGGTCTCTGGGGACGCGACGGCATGAACCCAATCCTCTTCATCCTGGAGAACAACCAGTACGGCATGGGCACCAGCGTCGCGCGCGCGACCGCGCAAACCGACCTAGGTGCCAAGTTCGATTCGTACGGCATCCCCAACGAAAAGGTCGACGGCATGGATCTCGAAGCCGTCATCGAAGCCGCCCACCGGGCGACGAAGCAGATCCGCGAAACCGGCCAACCCTACGCGATCGAAGCGTTGACGTATCGGATTGCCCCACACGGCGCGGCCGACTTCCTGGAGAAGTACCGGTCTAAAGACGAGGTCAAAGAGGCCCGTCAGCGCGACCCGATCGGGCTCCTCGAACGCAAGCTGCTGGAGCGCGACATCGTCGACGAAGCCAAGCTCGAAAGCATCCGCGCCGAAGCCAAGGAGATTGTCGACGAAGCCGTCCGCTTCGCCGAAGAGAGCCCGGACCCCCCGCTCGACGAACTGATGACCGACGTCTACTTGGAGGAGTCGTCAGTCGTCAGTCGTTAGTCGTCAGACCCTGTATGAGGCGCCTAGGAGGTGCGGACACAATCGCGGCTGACGAGCAACTGACGACTGACGACTGACGACTGACGACTGACGACTGGAGAACGAAACGTATGCCCGTCACGACCTACCGCGAGGCGTTGCGCGCCGGGATGGCGGAGGAGATGGAGCGCGACGATTCGGTTGTCCTCCTCGGCGAGGACATCGGACTCTACGGCGGCACCCACCTGATCACCGACGGACTGCTCGATCGCTTTGGACCGAAACGCGTCATGGACACACCGATCGCCGAAGGCGGCTTTACCGGCGCCGCGATCGGCATGGCCATGGGCGGCATGCGGCCGATCGTCGAGATGATGACCTGGAACTTCTCCTTCCAGGCCGCCGACCAAATCATCCAGAACGCTGCCAAACTCCACTACTTCTCCGGCGGCCAGGTGAACGTCCCGCTCGTCATCCGCGGACCAAACGGCGGCGGCGTCCAGCTCTCCGCCCAGCACACCCACAGCCTGGAAGGGTTTTACGGGCAGTTCCCCGGACTCAAGGTCGTCGCGCCGGCAACCCCGCACGACGCCAAAGGGATGATGCTGACCGCGATCCGCGATCCGAACCCGGTCGTCTTCCTCGAGGCTGGCGCCCTCTACGGCACGAAGGGCGAAGTCCCCGAGGGCGAGTACACCGTCCCCTTCGGCGAAGCCCGGATCGCCCGCGAAGGCAACGATGTCACCCTGATCGCCTATGGCCGGCAGGTCAACCTCTTGCTGCGCGTCGCGGACCAACTCGCCAACGAGGACAAGATCGACGCCGAGGTCATCGACCTCCGCTCCATCCGCCCCTTCGACACGGAGACGATCATCGCCTCGGTCCGTAAGACCCACCGCGCGGTTGTCGTCCAGGAGCAGTGGCGCTGGTTCAGTGTTGCGAGCGAAGTCGCCGCGCTCATCCAGGAGCAGGCCTTCGACGACCTTGACGCGCCTGTCGTGCGCGTGAGCGGCGCCGAGGCGCCCGCGCCATACGCGCGCAACCTCGAACTCGCCGCCTTCCCGAGTGAGAACGACGTCATCGACGCCGTACGGCGCGTCACGTACCGGGAGAAATAAGCATGCCGACGGTCATCATGCCCAAGATGGGCGACGGAATGGAAGAGGGAACCCTCCTCCGCTGGCTGAAAAGCGTCGGCGAGGAAGTCGACGCTGGCGATCCGATCGCCGAGATCGAGACCGATAAGGTCACCCTCGAGATTGAGGCGGCCGAAGCCGGCGTCCTAACCAAAACCCTCGTCGGCGAGGGCCAAACCGTCCCCATCGGTACCGCCATCGCCACCATCGGCGAAGACGACGGGGCAGCCGATGCCGCCGCGGCGAGCCAGCCGGCCGCGACCGAGACCGCCGCCGAGGCGAATGGCGCCGTTCCGGCCGACGCCGAAGTCGGCGCCGAGGGCGAAACAACCGCTCGCCCGGCCGAACAGCCGATGGCAGCTGCCGCAACCAACGGTCAGGAGCAGGCGCCGGCCGTGACAAACGGCCAGGCCGAGGTTGACACCGCGGCCGTCACCCGTGCGCCCGGCGAGCGTCTCCGCGCTTCCCCGCTCGTCAAGCGCCTTGCCGCCGAACACGGCATCAACCTCGAAGGCATCCCCGGCACCGGACCCGGCGGCCGTATCGTCAAAGACGACCTGGCACCGTACCTCACCGGCGCCAAACCGGTTCCGCAGTCCGCGACCGTCAGCCCGCAGCCCGCAGCCGCTCCGACGCCGGCCGCGGCACCGCAGCCATCGGCGCCGTCCCCAGCCCCCAGCCCGCAACCCCCGGCCCCAGCGGCCACGGGGCGACCCGCCGGCACCGCCCGTGAGATGAGCCGCATCCGCAGGACCACCGGCAAGCGGATGACCGAGAGCAAGCAGCTCATCCCGCACTTCTACGTCACGTCCGAAGTCGATATGGACGCCGCGATCGCGTTCCGCGAGCAGGTCAACGCCCAGCTCACCGACGACGCCTCAAAGGTCTCTTTTAACGACCTGATCGTCAAAGCCGCGGCGTTGGCTCTCCGCGAGTTTCCGAACCTGAACACCACACTCGAAGGCGACACCCTCTACGACCACGCCAACATCGACGTCAACATCGCCGTCGCGATCGAGGGCGGCCTGATCGCCCCCTTCGTCCCGGATGCCGATCAAAAGAGTCTCGGCACCATCGCCCGTACCGCCAAGGACCTGATCAAGCGCGCCCGCGAGGGCGGTCTCCAACCGCACGAGTACCAGGGCGGCACCTTCACCATCAGCAACCTCGGCATGTACGACGTCGAGGAGTTCGTCGCGATCATCAACCCACCGCAGGCCGCTATCCTCGCCATCGGCTCGATCACTGAGACACCCGTGGTCAAAGACGGTCAGGTCGCCGTCGGCCACCGCATGAAGATCAGCCTCTCCTGCGACCACCGCGTCACCGACGGCGCCGAAGCCGCCCGCTTCCTCATGGTCGTCAAGAAGTACCTGCAAAACCCGATGCTGCTCGCGCTTTCGTAGCCATCGACTGGCCGTAGACGAGGTCCTTCATTTCGTTCAGATGTTCCGCTGGAGGGGACTCCCCTCCACCTGGTCATCCTGAGCGGAGCGAAGGACCTCCCTTCGTTTACTGCGGGATGATCATCAGGACGATCGGGAGTTCAATTCCGGTCCACCATTCGACTATCATCCCGGATCATGCCCATCCGTCCCGCCAAACCCCAAACCGGAATGTCCACCATCGGCGGCCAACTCGTCTTGAGCGAGCGGCTGGCGGCCTTCAAACGGGTCTACCGCTGGCTCAACCTCACCCTCGTTCATCAGGCCACCTGGCCCCTTCTCCTCCTGCTCACCTCGGCACCGGCCGTCGATCCCGAGCTGACACCGATGCCGTGGTATCTGGCGCGAGTCGGAGCACCCATCGCTGCCGCGCTGTTGGCGCTTGCCTATCTGCGGCAGAGACCGCTCGGCGCGGCCTTTACCCTCAGCCCCTCTCTTCAGGAGCCAGAGAAGGGGAGACGAAGCGCGGTCGCTCAGCAGGCGCGATTCCTTTTGCTGGGTCTGCCGGTGATGGTCGCGGTCGTGCGGCTGGCGGTCGGTCCGGTTGAACCAGCGGCGAAGCTCATGCTGTTCGGTCTGGCGGACGTCGCGGCGTACCACCTGATCCACTTCGGCGTCGTCGCCCGGTCATATCCCGATTGGGCGCAGGGGATGGGCGCCGCCACCCTCCTATTCGCCGTCTCCTGGGGGATGCACGACGCGCTGCTGACCGCGCTCGGTCCATCTGAGGCCTCTCCGGCCCTGGCTCTGGTCGGCGGCTTCGTGATCGGTTTGGCAATCGCACTGCTGTCGCGCGCAGTGCGGCGCTGGCCGGGCGGATTGCTCCCCGCCGCCGCCACGCATTGGTTGCTCATCTACCTGATCTTCGGGTTCGCCGGTTAGCTACGCTCCCCTCCAGGTAGATCGCCGACTGGCTCGATGGAATCCGAGTCAGGCTGCCCTCCGGCTCTAACTCGACTTCTCCAGCCAGTGCAACGCGTTCGCTCGGCTGATGGCGAGGATGTGGTGATCGACGATCATCGCCTCCAGACGGCCGCAGAAGGCTGCCTGTCGGATCAGATTGACGTCCATTTCCACGAGAGTCGCCAGTTCCTCCGGCGTGTAGCAATCCTGCATCAGGAGCTCCGCCGGCGAGCGCTCGGGTCGATGTGCGACTTCCATGGCTCCCTCTCCTGAAATCATCGTTGCGGCTCGTCCACGGCAAACGATCATCGCCTCAGTGACGGGCGATCGCCTCCGGCCGAGGTCAGTCGAATCGCGAAGACAGTGAC
>JAXDKI010000283.1:0-8482 GCA_034667245.1 Thermomicrobiales bacterium
AATCGCGCTTCTGCGGACTTGGGTGAATGTCAGCGAGGAAGAGGCCGCTGAGCAGCGGGAGACTCTGTCATTCCTGATGCGGGCACTCAACGAGGATCGGCTTTCCGAGCGGGATCGCCTTTGATGCCTCGCGTGGTCGTGCTGGATTCTGGACCGCTCGGGCTAGCGACGAATCCGCGTGGTACCGAAGCCGCAGCGAGATGCAATGCCTGGCTCGAAGACTTACTCGTGCGAGGAACTCGTGTCGTCATCCCCGAAATCGCAGACGACGAAGTCCGGCGCGAGTTGCTGCGAGCGAACAAACTGGCCGGCGTTCGTCGACTCGATGCACGAAGCTGGCCCTAAGCTACGTGGCGATTACCACAGAAACGATGCTGCTGGCAGCGGAACTGTGGGCCGTCGCTCGGCAAGAAGGCAGACCCGCCGCCGACGAAAAGGCGCTCGACGGAGACGTCATCCTGGCCGCGCAAACCCGGTTACTCGCAGTGCCGAGGAACGAAACCATCGTCGCCACTGTCAACGTCGGTCACATTGCTCGCGTCGTGCACGCCGATCTGTGGCAGCGCATACAGTCTGTCTGAGTTGGTGATCCAGCTTCAACTACCTGCGGAGGTTAGGGGTGGGCGCGGAACGAATCACGGTCCTCGGTGGGGGCAACACGGCCTTCAGTTTGGCGGCGAATCTCGCTCTCGCGGGACACGAAGTGCTCCTCTGGGAGCACCCCGATTTTGCCGAAACGATTGCCCCGATCCGGGAGTCGCGGACGATCCACCTGGAAGGGACGGCGCGCAAAGGCGCGGCGCGTCTCGCGGGGGTGACGCTCGATCCGGCCGAGGCGCTGGCGTGGTCGGAGACGCTGGTCTGCTCGGTGCCGTCGTACGCGCACCGCCCGTTCATCGAGCAACTGGCGCCGCATCTACGGCCCGGGCATCTGCTGGCGCTGCTGCCCGGGAATCTCGGGACACTCGCGTTCGCGGAGGCATTGCGGGAAGCGGGAGCGACCGGGGTGATCCTGGCAGAGTCCGACACGGCGCCGTACGTCTGCCGCAAGTCCGGGCCGGACCGGGCGACGATCTGGGGCGCGGTTGCCGGACTCGGCGTCGGTGTCTTTCCGGCGAGCCAGACGGCAGAGGCGATGCCGACGCTGGAGCGGCTCTTTCCCGGTGCGACGGCGTACGCGAATGTGTTGGAAGCCGGCCTCTCGGCGATGAACCCGGTCGTTCACCCACCGGGCGTGCTCCTCAACGCGGGCCGGATCGAGCGGAGTCGGGGTGAGTTCTGGTTCTACGAGGAGGGCGTGACGCCGGCAGTCGTGCGAGCCATCGAGGCCCTGGACGCGGAGCGGCGGGCGATCGGGGGCGCGTACGGGTACGAGCTGACGCCGGTGGCGGAGGCGTTTCACCAGGCCGGGTTCGGACCGGCGGGCGATCTCTGGAGCGTGATCAACGGCTCGGCGATGCTGACCGCCTTGCGAGCGCCGGGAAGCATGAACACCCGCTGGCTGAGCGAGGACGTGCCGTACGGGTTGGTAACGTGGGCTGAGCTAGGTGCGGCGGCGGGCGTGTCGACGCCGGTGATCGAGGCGCTGATCACGCTGGCCTCGGCGGTGGTCGGAGTGGATTGCCGGGCGGTTGGCCGGTCAAGTGGGGACCTGGGTCTAGAGGGGCTTTCGTCCGCGAGGGTCTCTGCCTTGCTCGAACACGGAGACGCGTAGCATCTATCATCACTGACGCCGAGTTGAATGCTCTCGTAGCGCTACCGGGGCGGTAGGGGCTGGACGACGAGATCCACGTCGTCCAAACACGACTGTGGATTGAAGAGGTTCGGGGCGGTGCGCCAGACGCCGGGGCTCGCCGCGAGATCGGAGAGCTTGTCGACGTCGAAGCAGCGCCACTCGCCCTCGGGCGGCAGACCGCTCGTGCTCTCGCCCGCGATCTGGTAGGCGAGGACGTGCGGTTTCCCCTCCTTGGTTCCCAGGGCGTGCGGGCAGAAGACTCGAACGGCGCCGTCGTATCGCGCGACGACCGGCTGGCGCTCTTCGATTGCCTGCGCGAGGACCTCGTGGGCGTCCATCCCTCTTCCTCTGCACTGGAGCGGTCCGCTTCGTCGCAGATCTCCTCTTCCACCACGCAGCCACATGCAAGGCGTGAACCACGTCGGGCCCTGAAGTGTCGAGTTAAGTGACGTAGTCAGGAGCAGTTCGCGACGGAGCTTTGCGCGATGGCTCGACGTGGCACGGGGCGTGCGTTTGCTCAACTCGGCTATCGGTGTCGGTTTGCACAAGTTGGGCGCCTTCGATGCGACGTCGCTACGAGCACGTTATTTCGGTCTTCCTGGGGATCGTGGTCGCCTCAGTTGTGACAGCCATGCTCGCGTTCGTCGTGCTGCCGAGTGATGGCACGGTGGGTGGCTTCTCGCCCCCTGAAGTCGGCGCGGATGAGGCGTCAGGCGAGTTCGAGCTCTCGATGACGGTTAATGATCTGATCGACCCCACGGCTGGCGCCACTGACTCGCTGGCTCCCTCCTCGATGTCCTCGCCCACGGTCGAACCTCCGAGAATCACCCCCACGCCGACCGAGCCGCTTCCGACGCCGACCCCGCGCGGCATCCGCAAGGCCGCCGCGACGGCAATGCCCTCCGCGACGACGACACCCGTTCCCGCACCCAAGAATGTCGTCGGAAACGGCGGATTCAACGACGGCCTGGCCGGTTGGTACGTCGAGGGCGACATCGCGGTTGTTGATGGGATTGGACGGAGGGGTGGTTCGGCGATCCGCATTGGCGTTCTCGGCGGTTATGCCGACCTCGTGATCCCCGTCGAGCCCGGTCAGACCTACCGACTCGCGGCCTGGGGCAATGTCTCGGTCCCCGGGCATGCCGGCCTCGTCGGGATCGGCTACCGTGATGCCGACGGGAACCGTCTGATGGCTGACGAGCCATCGGCACTCGCCTTTGACGAGACGACGTCGGTCAGGCAACTGGTCAGATTTACCCCACCGGCGAACGCTGCTACCGTCAGCGTCTATCTGTGGAACGAGCCGGGCTCCGCCGCGTTGATCGTCGACGACATCTCGGTTCGCGAAATCGTCGCCACCGACAGCTCGACGCCCGCGGCCTCGATGAGCTGATCCTCCCCAGCGCCCGCAGGCGCGAAACAGACACGCTCCCCATCGCCCATCTCTGCGTCCTGGGTATCGGCCACGGTCGGGCTGGCATAGGGCGTGCCTCCTCCGTCCCGGGGGACCACCGCGTCTGTCGTTCGACCGTCGTGTTGCCGAGGAAGGAATGGAGCGATGCCAAAGAAACCCGAGGTCGTGACGTTGTCGGTGAATGGCGTGCCGGAGTCCGTTGCCGCCGAGCCACGCCTGACACTCCTCGACGCGCTACGGGATGAGCTGAGATTGACCGGGACGAAGAAGGTCTGCGACATGGGCGACTGCGGCTCCTGCACGGTTCTGGTCGACGGGCGGGCGGTCTACTCCTGTCTGACCCTGGTGATGGACTGCGAGGGGCAGGAGATCACGACGATCGAAGGCTTGAGTCGCGATGGTGAGCTTGACCCGGTGCAGCGTGCATTCATCGAGGCCGACGCCTTCCAGTGCGGCTTTTGCACGCCCGGCCAAATCATGAGTCTGCGGGGACTTCTGAACGCGACCCCTACGCCATCGGACGCCGAGATCAAACGGGCCGTGACCGGCAATCTCTGCCGGTGCGGTGCCTATCTCAACATCGTCAAGGCCGGACATCTTGCCGTCGAATTGCAGCGGGAGGTCGCGACGCAATGACGATGCTGCACATCGACAAGCTGCGGCGGGGACACGGGACGGAGGACGAGTACAAGGTCGTCGAGCTCGATCCGCTACCCCGGTGGGGAGCGGACGCCGCATTGGCGATCGTCGGCCGGCCGCACGTGCGGGTCGAGGGCACTGAGAAGGTAACCGGGCGCGCCCGCTATGCCTACGACATGCGCTTGCCGGGACAGCTCTTTGCCCGCGTGTTGCGCAGCCCGCTCCCACACGCGCGGATCAAGCGGATCGACATCTCGAAGGCAGAGGCCCTACCAGGTGTCCACGCGGTGCTCTGTGTGGAGAACGCGCCCGAGATCGGGTGGTACCGGGACAGTTTCGTCTTCGACCGCACCCTCCGGTTTGCCGGAGAGGAGGTCGCGGCGGTTGCGGCCGAGTCGGAGCGGATCGCGGACGACGCGATCCGGCTGATCGAGGTCGAGTACGAGTCATTACCGTTCGTGATCGATTTCCAGGAGGCGCTCAAGCCAGACGCACCGAAGCTGCGGGAGGCGGGCAACCTCGTCGACGAGCCGAAGGTGTACGAGCGCGGCGATGTCGCGGCCGGATTGCGCGAGGCGGACGTGGTCGTCGATCACGTCTACACGACGCAGGTCGCGCACCACAACTGCCTCGAGCCGCACGGGTGCACGGCCGATTGGGAGGGCGACCGGCTCACGCTCTGGGACTCGACACAGTCCGTGTTCGACGTGCGGCAACAGGTGGCCGAGAAACTGGGGCTGCCGGAGCACCACGTCCGCGTCGTCAAGCAGTTCATGGGCGGTGGGTTCGGCAGCAAGCAGATTGCCTGGAAGCACGACGTGATCGCCGCGCTCCTGTCACAGCGGTCGGGACGTCCGGTGCAGCTGATGCTCGACCGTGAGGCGGAGAACTTGGCCGTCGGCAACCGCAATCCCACGCGGCAGCATCTGCGTCTCGGCGCGAAGCGAGACGGCACGCTGACTGCCATCGCGGTCGAAATCGAGCAAGGCGCCGGCGCGCACATGGCCGGAGGCGAAGGCAGCGAGACCGCCGGTATGTACCAGACGCTCTACCGGTGCCCTAACGTGCGGACGGAGCAGTGCGTCGTCTACACGAACACCGGACCGGCCGTCGCTTTTCGCGCCCCGGGTCACGTCGAGGCCGCGTTCGCGCTGGAACAGGCTATGGACGAACTGGCACGCCGGCTGGAGATCGATCCGATCGAGCTCCGGCTACGGAACTACACGGAGCGGAACCAGCTCGAAGAGGAGCCATACACCTCGCCCGACAGTCTGCGCCTTTGCTACCAGCGAGCCGCCGAGACGTTCGGTTGGCGGGGCTATCAGCGTCCTCCGGCGACGGGTTCCAAGCGCCGCGGGATCGGGTTCGCCGCGCATGACTGGGGAGGGAGCGGTTACCCGCCCGGGTATGCCTGGGTCAAGCTGAATAGCGACGGGACGGCCGACGTGGTCACCGGCACGCAGGATATCGGCACCGGCACCCGGACTGCTTTGACACAAGTTGCGGCCGAGGAGCTGGGTCTGTCGATGGGCTCGGTGGACCTCCACCTCGGCGACACGGCAAACGGCCCCTATGCACCGGTCAGCTCGGGGAGCGCGACGCAGGCAACGATCGGACCGGCCGTCCGCGCGGCGGCTGCGGACGCCAAGAAGCAGCTGCTCGAGGCCGCCTCCAAATATCTCGAAGCACCGCCGGAGCGGCTGCGCGTCCGTGACGGCAAGATCTTCGTCGAGGGCGAGCCGGAGGATCGCGCGGTGCCGGTGGGAGACGTGACCGCGGCAATCGCGCCGCACATGATCCAGGGGCGAGGGGCGCGGGGACCGAATCCGGAGGGCAAGTCGGTTCGGACCTTCGGCGCGCAGTGCATCGAGGTAGAGGTCGACGTCGAGACGGGAGACGTGACAGTGCTGCGCGTCGTCGCCTCCCATGACTGTGGACGAATCATTAATCCGACGATGGTCGAGGCGCAGGTGATCGGCGCCGTAACGCAGGGAATCGGGTACGCGCTCACGGAAGGACGAGTCGTCGACGAGCGCTTCGGCGTGGTGCTGAACGCGAATCTTGAGGAGTACAAGGTGCCGACGGTGGCGGACGTGCCGCCGATCGAACACGCGGAGGTGAACGTGCCGGACCCGGAGGCCAACCCCACGGGCGCGAAGGGAATCGGTGAGCCACCCCTGGTGCCGACCGCGCCCGCGATTGCCAACGCGATCTTCGACGCGATCGGGGTCCGCGCATACGACCTGCCGTTGTCCCGACACCGGATCTTCGAGTTGTTGGCAGCAGGGCCGGCGGGCAGCGAGCGAGCGGAGGTGTCGGCATGAGGGCCTTCGATTACTCGCGACCGACCGCGCTCGACGAGGCGATCGCCCTGATGGGGCAACCAAACGGCGACGCTGGCGCCCGTCCGCTCGCCGGTGGCACCGACTTGCTGACGCTGATGAAGGCCGAGATCGTCAATCCACCGCAGCTGGTCGACATCAAGCGCCTCCCCGAGATCACACGCGCGATCGAAACGACCACGGATGGTCTGACGCTCGGTGCCCTGACCACCCTTTCTCAGATCGAGACCGACGTGACGATCCGGCGCTCCTACTCGGCACTTGCTGAGGCTGCGGAGCTGGCGGCCACGCCGCAACTCCGCAACATGGCGACGATCGGAGGGAATCTGCTCCAACGACCGCGCTGCTGGTACTTCCGCAACCCGCATTTGGATTGCTGGCTCAAGGGCGGGGCCGATTGTCCGGCGCGTGAGGGCGAGAACCAACTGCACGCGGTCCTCGGCGCCAGCCCCTGCGTCGCGGTGCACCCATCCGATCCGGCCGCGGCGCTGCTTGCGTTAGACGGGACGCTACAGATCCGCGGACCGGGCGGCGAGCGAACCCTGCCGTTGACGGAGTTCTTCGCGCCGCCGACAAGCGACCGTCGGACGGAGAACCTGCTCGGCGAGGACGAACTCATCATTTCCGTCCGGATCCCAGCGCCAGCGACCGGAACGCGCAGCACCTATCTCAAGGCGATGGATCGTAAGGTCTGGGCATTTGCCGTGGTCGGTGTCGCGGCTGCGTTACGGACGGTCGACGGGAAGATCGAGCACGCGCGGCTGACGCTAAGCGGCGTGGCACCGATCCCATGGCGAGCCGTCGCGGCGGAGCGCGAGCTGGTCGGTCAGGCTAGCGGAAACGATCTGTTCGCGCGGGTCGCGGAGATCGCGATGGCGGAGGCCATGCCGCTTTCACAGAACGCCTACAAGGTGCCGCTCGCGAAAGCGCTCATCCGGCGCGCGCTGGCGTCAACAGCCCTCACATCCTGAGCCCCCTTCCTGCGGTCGAAAATGGGGTCTCGCGGTGAGGGTTGCTCGCGAGCGGCGAGGCAATGAATCTACCTGAGCGACTTCGAAGACTCGCGACGGGCAAGACAGCCCAGGCATTCTGGCAGGGCTGCCGCTTGGGTGTCTACGGGCTCGGGTTGATGGCCCTCTGGAATACCGTCAACACCCTTGTCTTGTAGGAGCGGGTGGAGGCAACGGCGCCCGCGGCCCGGCGAGGGAGTGCCCTCGGGTTGGTCAGTCTCGTCGGCATCGGGCTGGCCGCGCTCGTCCAACCGTTCGCCGGTCGCCTCAGCGACGAGGCGCCGATTACCGACCGGCGGCGACCGTTCATCATCGCCGGGACGGTGGTGGCGCTGCCGTTTTTGGCGATCTTCGGCTGGGCGCCGGGATTTGGGCTACTTCTCCTCGGCTACGTTGGACTGCAGATCGCGGCCAACGTCGCACAGGCGGCGTTCCAGGCGTTCATTCCCGATCTGGTGCCGAGAGAGGAACGGGGAGTCGCCTCGGGTGCGAAAAACCTGCTCAGCGTGGTCGGGGCGGCGGTCGGGTTGCTCGGCGCTCGCGGATTGCTCGCGCTCGGCGTCGGCTATGGGGGAGTGCTGGCCTTTCTCGGGGCAGTGCTGGTGGCGACGGCGATCCTGACGTGGCTCTGGGTCCCGGTGGCACCGCGGCGGTCGAAGCAACCGGAGGGTCTGGCGGCGGCGCTCGATCCCAAGCGACTCTGGTCGTCCTCGGTGGCCACGTTCCGGCGCCACCGGACGTTCCGCTATGCCGTGGTCGCGCAGTTTCTCTTCATGTTGGGGACCTACCCGGCACAGCGGTTCCTCTTGTTCCTGCTCAAAGACCGCTTCGGGGCGGAAGACGCCGTCCAACGCGCCTCGGTCGGCCTGGTCGTGGCGATTGTTTGCGCGGCAATCGCGGCCGGGGTGGCCGGTGCCCTCTCCGACCGTCTGGGACGATTGCCGGTGCTGTTCGCAACCGTCGCGCTCGGCGTCGTGGGGATGGTGGGGATCGGCGTGGCCCCGACGCCGCTGCTGGTCGGCGCCGCTGGCATCTGCCTCGCCGTCGGGGTGGGTGCGTTCCAGGCGGTGAATTGGGCGCTGCTGAGCGACGACGTGCCGGAGGGAGAAGGTGCTCGGGCCTTCGGTTTGGCGAACGTGGCGACGGCTGGAGCAGGCGCCCTCGCCGGTCTGTTCGGGCCGCTGGTCGATCTCACCGATGCGGTACTGCCGGGCGGCACCTACCAGCTCACATTCGGTTTGGCGGCGTTGATCGTGGTGGCGAGTGTCCTCCCCTTGCGGCGGATCGATGCCGACGAAAGAGGAGATCATCGCCGCGGCGAGACCACAGCGGGGACCTCGTC
>JAXDKI010000284.1:0-5451 GCA_034667245.1 Thermomicrobiales bacterium
AGCGGGGCACCCGGCGCGCCTGCGAAGGACCTCTCATCGCGTCTCCGCCACCAGAGACGTCGACCTCGCAGACGTACTAGAGCTTTCGAATCGCCCGCCTATGCGAATTCCTCGTCATACCCCTGGAAGTCACGGATGATCTCGCGCGACTGTTTGATGACCGTGTCCGCAATACGGAGAACCTGCTGCCGGCGCTCCTCGCTCAGGATGACGTAGAAGATGACGGCACCGGCTGCCGCGCCCCAGAGCAGCGCCGCGCCGGTGTCCTTGCTCGTCTCAACGGTTGCCTCGGCCGCATGGGCGGACGCCTCTTTCGCTTTCCCGCCGACCCCTTCGACCCGGCCGGCAACCGCGCTCGTCGCCTCCTTGGCCTTCCCGCCAACCCCCTCGACCCGGCCGACGACGGCCGTCGTCGCGTCTTTCGCCCTCTTCTCCGCCGCTCCAACGAGATGCGCAGCCTCGCCGACTCCAGCCTGTCCGGCCTCGGCTGCCTCCGCCGCCTTGTCCCGGGCGGCCTGCCAGAGCTCGAGCGCGGCGGCGGCGGCATTCACCGCGACCTCGCGAAGTGAGGGGACAACTTCGTCGCTCACCTTGTGAGGTACGTCACGGACCCTGCTCGTCGTCTCAGCAGCCAGCGACGAGCCGACACCGCGCGCGCGCTCGGCCCCGGCGACGGCTCTCGTCGCTGCCTGTTCGGCAATCTCCCGCGCTAGCGCAGCCGCCTGCTCGCGCACCGCGTGAACTGTCTCACTCGCTCTGTCTTGAACGTCTGGCATCGCGGTTCTCCCCGTCTGATTGGCCGATCGGCTGAAGAGCCACACGCATGCGCCTGACACCGTTTTTCGCATGCGTAGCAATCTACATTGCCGTTGCGCAGGATTCAGGCCACAGTGGCAACCGGCCCACCGATTCACCGGGCAGCATTGTACGCTTCACCAGGAAAGCCGGTGACAGCGGTAGGGCTGCGTTCCGGGCGCCGGCTGGCAATCGTGCCGTTTCTCGCGGCCTCCGGAGTGCTCGGCCTGCTTGTCTGACACTTTGGCAAATCCGTATACTCGCGGAGATGATGACCTCTTCTTCCCCCCACCCCCACTATGACGTTATCGTCGTCGGTGCCGGCCACGCGGGCTGTGAAGCTGCACTCGCCGCAGCTCGGGCCGGCTGCACGACCCTGGTGCTCACTCCCAATCTCGATCGCGTCGGCTACATGCCGTGCAATCCTTCGATCGGAGGCCCCGGCAAGAGTCATCTGGTCGCCGAAGTCGACGCGCTGGGCGGGGAGATGGCCCGGGCGGCCGACCGGGCCGCCCTGCAACTCCGCCTCCTCAACACGAGCAAAGGACCAGCCGTTCAGGCGATCCGGGCACAGGAGGACAAAGTCCTCTACGCAATGGCGATGAAAGAGGCGCTCGAAGGCCAGGACCGGCTGGAAGTTTGCCAGGATGAAGTACTTGCGCTGCGCCTGAGCGGCACCGGTGCCCTCGACGATCGGCCGATTGTCGAGGGCGTCATCACGCGATCACGAGGTCCGATCCGAGCGACCGCGGTCGTGATCACGGCCGGCACCTTCCTGCGCGCCGCGATGATCGCGGGCGAATCTCGCCACAGCGGCGGTCGCGCCGGAGATCGCGCCGACGCGGAGCTGGCGTCGTCGCTTGGCGAACTCGGTCTCAAGCTCCGCCGCCTCAAGACCGGCACTCCTCCCCGCGTCGATGCCCGAACCGTCGATCTCTCAGTTTGCGAACCCCAGCCGGGCAGCGAGGAGCCGCTCTGGATCAGTCGCGACGGCACCACCGGCCGGATCGAGACACTGTCGCTCCCGCCCCTGGCGATCTACCGGCATTCGGGCGGGGACTGGCGTCCCCAGCTCGCCTGCTACCGGACCGGGACGAATATGGCCACCCACGATCTCATCCGGGCAAATCTCGATCGCGCTCCCATGTTCAACGGTGGCATCGAGGGGATCGGTCCACGCTACTGTCCTTCTGTCGAGGACAAGGTCGCCCGCTTCGGCGACAAGGCGTCCCACCCAATCTTTCTCGAACCCGAGGGCTGGCGGACCGCCGAGCTCTACGTCCAGGGAATGAGCACCAGCCTCCCCTTCGACGTCCAGGACGCTGCCCTGCGGACCATCCCTGCCCTCCGCGATGTACGGGTCACCCGTTATGGCTACGCCGTCGAGTATGATGCCGTTGATCCCAGCGAGCTCGCGCCGACGATGGAGTCGCGCCGCGTCGAGCGCCTCTTCCTCGCTGGCCAGGTGAACGGCACCTCCGGGTATGAGGAGGCGGCCGGGCAAGGCATCCTGGCCGGGTTGAATGCGGCCAACGCCGTGCAAAGTCGGCCGCAGGTGGCGCTCCGCCGGGATCAGGCCTACATCGGCGTCATGGCCGACGATCTGTCGTCGAAGCCGTTCGAGGAACCGTATCGCATGCTCACTTCGCGGGCCGAATACCGTTTGTCGCTCCGTCCCGGCACGGCAGACGACCGGTTGGCCTCCCTCGCCTACGACCACGGACTGATCGCCCACGACCGTTGGCAGGAGATCGTCGCCGAACGGAACATGCTCGACGGCGCGATCGACGCGCTGCGAGCGACGCGCCTCACGCCTGCGACGGCAACCGCGGAGATCGTCGAGGATGCCGGTCTCGCCTCCATCAGCCGGCCGCTTTCGGCATACGAGCTACTCAGCCGACCGGAGGTCTCGATCGCGGAGATCGCGGACCTCCTGAGACGGATCGGCCACCGGGACCTCGTGCTCTCGCCCCAGCTGCTCGTTCGGATCGAGGAGGAAGTCAAGTACGGCGCCTTCATCGAGCGGGAGGCCCGCGAGGTTTCGCGCAGGGCTTCACTTGAGCGCCGCCCATTGCCCCAGCACATCGATTACGGGTCGATCAGCGGTCTCCGGGTCGAAGCCAGGCAGAAGTTGACGACGAATCGCCCCCGCACCTTCGGCGAAGCGGGTCGCCTCGCCGGGGTGACACCGGCGGATGTGGCGGCCTTGCTCATCCATACGACGCGACTGGAGGCGGTCGCCCGGTGAAGATCCTCTTGATCTCGGACGTTCACGCCAACCTCGTCGCGCTCGAAGCGGTTCTGGCCGATTGCAAGGACTTCGAGGCCGTCTGGAACATCGGCGATACCATCGGCTACGGTCCGCGACCCCGTGAGTGCCTCGACCGTATGGTCGATCTCTTTGCCAATCCTGTGCTGGTCGGGAATCACGACCTGGCCTGCATCGGTGAGGTGGACGTCACGGAGTTCAACCCGGTCGCCCAGGTCGCCTCACGCTGGACCTCGCTGCAGCTCGGCATGGATCACCGTGCCTATCTGCGTGAGCTGCCCGCCATTACGACCGCCGATGCGTACACCCTCGCCCACGGTAGTCCGCGCTCGCCGATCTGGGAGTACGTGACAAATGCCGCGATCGCGACGGAAAACTTTGAGTGCTTCGACACCGACGTCTGCTTCATCGGCCACACCCACGTCGCGATGTACGCCATGCTCAAAGAGGGAGCGACGACCGCCGAGATTTACACCCTCGGTCACGGAGAGACGATAGACCTTCTGACCGGGCGCTTCTTGATCAATCCTGGCAGCGTCGGACAACCCCGCGATCGTGATCCACGCGCCGCCTACGCGGTGCTCGACACGAGCCGCGGCATGCTGACGGCCTACCGCGTCGAGTACGACATCGCCGCCACGCAGCGTCAGATGGCACTCGCAAACCTTCCGGACGTTCTGATCACTCGACTGGTACACGGAGTTTGATCCCGGCCGCCGATTGCGCGACGGTGATCTCCCCGTCATACTACGCCACTGCTCCGCCGCTTGTGCTGCGGAGTCTCTCTTGATCGAAAGCGGCGATTGGATCGATGCCGGCTAGTTACCATCGGATTATCGTCCCCGTCAACGGCAGTAATGGTGACGCCAGGGTCCTTGCCCTGACCGCCGATTTGGTCCATCGTCAGCAGGTGGCCATCACGCTCATCTATGTCGTCGAGGTCCAGCAGTCAATGCCACTCGACGCCGAGCTGCCCGCTCAGATCGACCGGGGCGAAGCGGTTCTCAGTCGCGCTGAGGAGCTCGCCAAGTCACTGATCTCCTCCAAGCTCGACCGACTGACGACCGACCTACTCCAGGCGAGGTCGGCCGGCGCGGCGATCGTCGACGAGGCGATCGAACGCAACGCCGATGCGATCGTGATGGCAACCTCGATCCGCGTGAAACACGGTAAGACCCACCTAGGCGAAACAGCCGCCTACGTACTCAAGAACGCGCCGTGTGAAGTGATCGTCGTCCGTCTGGCGCAGCCGGACTGACGGAAGGGGACGCGTCGGGGATGAAAGTCGTCATCATGGGCTGCGGTCGTGTCGGCGCGCGGATTGCCTCGATCCTTGACCACAACGGCCACGACGTCACCGTCATTGACACCGACTCGCGCGCCTTCCGTCGCCTCGCCGGCGACTTTCGCGGTCAAACGGTCATCGGTACCGGCATCGATGAGGATGTTCTCCGCAGTGCCGGCATCGAGCAGGCGAGCGCCTTCATCGCGGTGACAAACGGCGACAACCGGAACATCATGGCCGCTCAGGTCGCGCGGAACATCTTCGACGTGCCGGAGGTCGTCTG
Organism: Thermomicrobiales bacterium; assembly: GCA_034667245.1. Classification (GTDB taxonomy): domain Bacteria; phylum Chloroflexota; class Chloroflexia; order Thermomicrobiales; family UBA6265; genus DATBFX01. Next base: position 4,633 of record JAXDKI010000284.1, read on the forward strand.
CCGCATTTACGACCCGGTCCGAGAGGACACCTACCGCCGTCTCGGGCTCACGACCGTCTGCCCGACGACGACGATCTCGGCGCTCGTACTCGACCACGTCATCGGGGCCGGGGATTCCGGCTTCACGCGCCGTTCGGAGGCTTAGCGATGTACGTGATCGTCGTCGGCGGCGGAAAAGTCGGTTACTACCTGACCAAAACGCTTTTGTCGGAAGGTTTCGAAGTCCTCCTCATCGAACGCAACCCCGAGAAAACCGAGACGTTCGTGGAACGATTCGGCGCGGTCGTCGTCGCCGGTGATGGTGCTGAGGCGGCGACGCTCGCCGCCGCCGGTGCCGCACGCGCCGACGTCGTGATCGCCGTCACCGGCGAGGACGAAGACAACCTCGTCATTTGCCAGATGGCCAAGCAGAAGTTCCACGTCGGCCGCACCATCGCCCGCGTCAATAACCCCAAGAATGAGCAACTGTTCCGCACGCTCGGCATCGACGTCACGGTCAGCCAAACCAACTACATCCTGCATCTGATCGAGCAGTCAATCCCCGAGCACTCATTCGTCCACTTGCTGAGCCTGCGACACGAGGATCTTGCAATCGTCGACGCGAAGATCCACGAGGGTTCGCCCGTCGCCGGTCGCGCCATCGGCGAGATCCAACTCCCGCCAGATTGCATCATCGCCGCCGTCTCCCGCGGCCCGAAGCTCATCGTCCCCACCGCCACAACCGAGCTGCTCCCTGGTGACGACGTCATCGCCATCGCCCACCGCGATCGCGAAGACGACCTGCGGCGCCTGCTCGTGGCGTAACACCGCGGCGGAAGA
>JAXDKI010000285.1:0-6014 GCA_034667245.1 Thermomicrobiales bacterium
ATGACGTTGTTGATCCCCGGTCCGAGGATGGCGACGATGCCGATCGCGAGCAGCAACCACGGGAAGGCGAGAAGGATGTCGGTCAGCCGCATGATGAGCTGGTCGGTCGCGCCGCCGTAGTAACCGGCTGCCAAGCCGGCCGCGACGCCGAGGATGAGGGCAAAGACGACCGGCAGGAGGCCGACCCGGAGTGCGACCCGGCTGCCGTAGACGACGCGGCTGAGGGTGTCGCGGCCGAACTCGTCGGTGCCCAGCGGGTAGTCGCGGCTCGGCGCCTTGAGCTTGTTGATGAACGACTGGTCGGTTGGCGAGTGGGGCGCGATCGCGGGAGCGAAGATGGCCACCAGGATCAGGACGACGATGATCGCCAGGCCAGCGACGGCCGCCTTGTCGTGCCGCAAGCGTCGTGCGGCGTCGCCCCAGAGGCTGGTCTGCCGCCGGGCCGTCTGCTCCAGGGCCGGAGCCGATAGCCGATAGCCGATAGCCGGTAGTGATTCGTCGCGTTGCGCCATGATTCCTCAATGGCAGCCGTCTGGCCTGCCGGATCTCCTATCGGCTATCGGCTATCGGCTCCGGGCTGCCTATCCGTAATGGATACGCGGGTCCAAGAAGGCGTAGATGAGATCGACTGCCAGGTTGATGAGGACGAAGAGGATAGCGATGAGAAGGACGACGGCCTGGATGACCGGGTAGTCGCGGGCACCGATCGCGGTGACGACGTAGCGGCCGACGCCCGGCCGGGCGAAGACGGTCTCGGTCAGGAAGGCGCCGGAGAGGAGGCCGCCGAACTGGAGACCGATCACGGTCACAACCGGGATGAGCGCATTCTTCAGGGCGTGGCGGGCGACGACGAGGCGTTCTCGTAGCCCCTTCGCGCGGGCGGTCCGGAGGTAGTCCTGACCGAGCACCTCCAGCATCGAGGAGCGGGTCATGCGGGCGACGATCGCCATCGGGATCGTCGAGAGGACGAAGGCCGGCAGGAGCAGGTGGTTGAGACTGGAGCGGAGGGCGGGCCAGTTGCCGGTCAGGATGCTGTCGGTGACGTAGCCGTAGGTGATGTGGCGGAGCTTGATCCCGCTGTCGAGGATGCCGGCGATCGGGAAGATGCCGAGCCGGAAGCTGAGAAGATAGATCAGGACGATCCCGGCCCAGTAGACCGGCATGCTGATCCCGAGCAGGGCGACGATCATCGAGCCGTAGTCGAGGGCGGTGTTTCGCCGCGTGGCCGCGACGACGCCGAGGGGAATACCGACGAGTAGCGCAATGATCAGCGCGGCAAGGCTCAGTTCGATGGTCGCGCCGAAGAACTGGCGCAGCTCCTTCCCCACCGGTTGGTGGGTGCGAAGCGAGCGGCCGAAGTCGAGCGTTACGGCCGACTTTACGAAGTAGGCGTACTGGACCGGCATGGGCCGGTTCAGCCCATAGGCCTCCCGGATCTTCTCGATCTGCTGGGCGGTCGCCTTCTCCCCGGCCAGGGCGATGGCGGGGTCACCGGGGATCAGTTGCAGCAAGACAAAGACGGCGGTCAGGATGCCGATCAGTGTCGGCACCACCAGGACGAGCCGGCGGAGGATGTAGCGGGTCATGGTCGCCTTCGGCGAGCGGGCAGAGGGCAGATGGCCGACGGCAGAACGTTTCGAACTCTTCTGCCCTCTGCCGTCTGCCTACTGCCCTCTCCGTTACGCTTTCTTCACCCCAGCCAGGTAGTAGATGTAGGTTGGCTGGAGTTGAAAGTCGGTGACGGTGGTGCGGACGACGACCTGGTGCTTCTGATAGCCGAGGAAGACCCAGGGGGCGTCGTCGACGATCATCTGCTCGGCCTGGTGGTAGAGCTCGGTGCGCTGTGCCTGGTCGCTGATCTCCTGCGCCTGGAGGAGCAGTGCCTCGACCTCCGGGTTGTCGTACCAACTGGTATTGGCGCCGCCCCAGTTCGCTTTGCCGAGCAGGGCGTAAAGGAAGTTGTCCGGGTCGCCGTTGTCGCCCTGCCAGCCGGAGAGGGAGACCTGGAACTTGTCGGCGCGGCGGTCGGCGCGATACTGCGTCCACTCCTCGGTCTGGATTTCGGCTTCGACCCCGACCTGCTTCCAATATTCCTGGATTGCGGTGCCGAGACGGTCGCCGGCCGGGTTGTAGCCGCGGGCGACGGTGTAGACCATGAAGGTGAACTTCAGCGGATTGGCTTCGCTGTACCCGGCGGTCGTGAGCAGCTCCTTCGCCTTCGCGGAATCGAACGGGTAGCTCTTCAACTCGGGATTGTAGGCCCAGTCGCTCGGGGGCAGGACGCCGCCGGCAGCGACCATGCCGCCGTCGTAGAGACCCTGCGAGAGTTCTTCCTTGTTGACGGCATAGTTGAGCGCCTGCCGGACCTCTTTACTCGTGAACGGTTCCTTGCGTACGTTGAACTCGACGTTGTTCGTGTTCAGTCCGGCGTCCTCGACGATCTGGAGGTCGGCGTTGTCACGCGCTTTCTTGACGTCGTCGGGAGTGAGGAAGAGGGCGATGTCGATCTCGCCCGTCTCGACCTGTTGCAGTCGGGTCGAGCTCTCTGGACCGACCTTGAAGACGACCTTGCCGACGGAAGGCGCGCCGCCCCAATAGTTCGGATTGGCGGTCAGCGTCAACTGACTGTCCCGTGTCCAATCGTCCGGACTGGCGAGCATGAAGGCGCCGGTGCCGGAGGGATTGACGCTGAGGTCGAGCGCGTACTGCTGAATCGCCTTCGGGCTCGGAACGCCGAAGATCGGGATCGCCAGATTGGCGAGGAGCGGCGAAAAGGGTTTCGGGAGGGTGAAGGTGACGGTGGCGTCGTCGACCTTGGCGACTTCGCTGACCAGATCGGTGAGGAAGCCGGCCATGTACGGCATCTTGGTCGCGTCGAACTGGCTACCCGGTGCGCCCTCTTTGATCGAGTTGTACCAGGTGATGACGGCGTCGGCGTTGAACGGGGTGCCGTCGTGGTAGGTGACGCCCTGGCGGAGGTGGAAGGTGTAGGTCAGCCCTTCCTCGGAGATGTCCCAGCTTTCGGCCAGACCCGGCCGGAGGTTCGCGCTGCCGAGCTCGTAGAGGACGAGGCAGTCGTAGACATTGGCGTTGGCGAAGTACGCTTCCTGGGTGTTCGCTTGGCGCGGGTCGAGATGGTCGATGTCGGTGCTGATGCCGACGAGAAGCCCTGTTCCTTCCTGGGCGCGCACCCAGCGGGAGGAGACTGCCCCGCCGCCGCCGGCCATCGCCGCGCCGGGTAGGGCGGCCGCAAGCGCCGGTGCGGCAGCGACGACGCCCGATCGTTTCAGTAGCGCGCGGCGGTCGAGTCGTGTCGGGAACCCCTGAGCTTGAGCGCGATCCTGGTTCGCCATCTGGGTCCTCCTCCTGTCTCGCCTCGGGCACGCACCATCGCGTACCGGTCGGGCGATTTGCGTGGATGACGGAATCCTGCCACTATGCCGCCGTCGCTTCAAGCCGTTCGGTCGATGACGCCGCTCACGCCGTAGTGATGCCCGATACAACACGGAGGCAGGCACGAAAAAGGATGCACCGATGAGGTGCACCCTTCCGCCGGGACTCCTGTTGTTGGATCGGCGGCGTCAGACCGCGCGTTTGCCGGTCAGCGCCCCGAGCCCGAAGGCCACGATCAGCGCGCCGACAACGGCGACGATGAGGCTACCGACGTTGAAGCCGGCGTCGAAGCCATCGCCCGTGATCAGACCCCAGAGGAAACCACCGACGATCGCGCCGACGATTCCCATCACGATGTTCAGGACCCAGCCCTGCTCGGCGTCAGTCCCGGCGATCTTACTGGCGATCCAACCAGCCAGCGCGCCGAGAACGATCCACGCAATGATGCCCATGTCCGTTCGTTCCTCCTTGTCTGTGAACCGGTCCGGTTTCGCGACGACGCCGGCGGTCAGCGGGCGCCGCGTCTACGTCGTCCCGCCTGCCAAAAGGGCAAGAAGCGTGCCAAAGAATGGACTGCTGCACCTGCAGACTCCGAAGGCGTCCATTGAGCGCATACCGGGAAACGGAATCCGAGGATGCCCGTCGCGCGTGAAAGAGAGGAATGGCAGGGGCGGAGGCTTACCTTCGGGCAGATGTGGCGAAGACGCTGTGCCAGTATCATGGTCACGACGCGCCGCGATTGGGACGGCGCCGGGTGTCGACTGGTGCGATCCTCCCCACCCCGGAGGAGTCGAATGCCCTCACCGATCAGATTGTTCTCCAACCCAGCCGGCGGCAAAGACTTCGCCGCCATCCTCGACCACGTCGCGGACGGCGTGTCTTTTCAGGACGCCAGCGGTCGCCTCGTCTATGCCAACACGGCGGCGGCCGAGGCCCTCGGTTTCGCGTCGCGTGAGGAGCTGCTGGCGGCACCGCTGGCGGACGTGCGTGCCAAGTACGTCATCCTCGACGAGGACGGTGCGCCCGTCCCGCTTGAGCGGCTGCCCGGACGGCGGGCGCTGGCGGGCGAGGCGGAGCCCGAGATGACGGTGCGGTTTCGGGTCCTCGCGACCGGGGAGGAGCACTGGTCGAGTTTGCGGGCGACGGCGATCCGCGACCCCGACGGTGGGATCCGCGGTGTCGTTAACGTCTGGCACGACGTGACCGCGCTGAAGCGAAACGAGGCGACGCAGCGTCTGCTGGCCGAGGCGGGAGCGGCGCTCGCGGGCTCGCTCGACGTCGAGGCGACGCTGGCGGCGGTGGCGAGGATGGCGGTGCCGGCGCTGGCGGACTGGTGTGTGGTCTTCCTGGTCGACGAGGAGCGGGTAATAAGGCGGGTCGAGCTGGCCGCGGCCGATCCGGCGCGGGAGGTGCTGCTGCGGCAGATCCAGGATCGCTTCCCACCGGCATGGGACGGACCGCTGCCGGCGGCGCGGGCGATCCGGACCGGTGAGCCGGTCGTCACCGCGGAGGCGAACACCGGCTGGCTGGCGGAGTACACCGGGGACGAGGAGTATCGCAGGCTGGCGAGGGAGATCGGGTTGCGGTCGGCGCTGGCGGTTCCGCTCGCGGCGCGTGGTCGCACGCTCGGCGCGCTCAGTTTCGGGGCGGCGACGCGGGGACGGTTCGGATCGGCGGAGGTGGCGGTAGCCGAGGAACTGGCACGGCGGGCGGCGCTGGCGGTCGACAACGCCCGGTTGTACGCCGAGGCCCAGGCGGCGGTTGCGGCGCGGGACCGGTTTCTCTCGATCGCCGCGCACGAGCTGCGCACGCCGATCGCCGTCACGAAGGCCTTCGCCGAATTGTTGGCGCGGGAGCAGGCGCGAGGGACGCCCTCGCCGGAGCGCGTCGCGCACCTGGTCGATCGGATCGTCGGTGGGGCGGATCGGCTCGACCAGCTGACGCAGGAACTGCTCGACGTGGCCCGCCTCCGTCTGGGCCAACTCCCGCTACAACCGGAGCCGCTCGATCTGACGGCGCTGGCCCGTGAGGTCGTCGAGCGCCATCGGGAACGGGCTGCCGAGACCCACCACGTGGTCGTCGAGGTCGACGGCCCATGCCCGGTGATGGCCGATCCGGACCGAATCGAACAGGTGCTGGTCAATCTGGTTGAGAACGCGCTCAAGTACTCGCCGGCGGGCGGGACGGTGCGGGTGTCGGTCGCGCACGAGGGGGATGGCGTGCGCGTGAGCGTTGCCGACGAGGGGATCGGGTTGCCGGCGGGGGTGAATGAGGCGATCTTCGCCCCGTTCGGGCGGGCAGCGAACGCCGCCGAGAGCGGTATCCCCGGGCTCGGGTTGGGTCTCTACATCGGCCGCTCGTTCGTCGAGCGGCACGGCGGGCGGATCTGGGCGGAGAGCCCGGGCGAGGGCCGCGGGACGACGGTGTCGTTCTGGCTGCCCTGCCAACAGAGTGAGTAGATTCAACAGTGCCGCTCCGTTCGGTCACCAGGGGCCCGCGATGAACTCGACCGCGCTCACAACCGCGACCGTAACCGCCCTCCAGCCGGCGACTTGCTTTCTGGTGACCCAGGTGCCGTGCGTGCACTCGCGGAGCGGTTATGGGAACCGATGCGCAGTGGC
>JAXDKI010000286.1:0-4490 GCA_034667245.1 Thermomicrobiales bacterium
CGCCGAATAGCGCGCATCCAAGATGCTTGCCCTGCATGGCGGCTGCTCTTTGGAAATCGTGTCGGCTGCTCTAAGAGTTTCGGGACTCGGCTCACGAGGGCCAATAAACCGCCCCACGACGCGGAGAATCGGTATCTTGGTCGACAGACAATCTGCGCGCCCGCCTTCTGAGCGGTCGGTCGCAGCTGCGATTCCTGCCGGGGGTACCAATTCTTGCGACCGCTTCCCGCCATCCCCCTTCGGCACCGACCGTCCACGCGCGTCGCGTTGTCTGCGACTACTCGGTCGCCAAGGCACTGCTTTCCGTCTCGCCTGCTTCGAATGCGAACGCTCGGTACCCCGGCTGCGTACGTGAGCGTCAGGCGGCGTTACTACAATTCCGCTGCCCAGCCCGATGCGAATGCGAGGGGCTGTCGTCCTGCAATGAGACGCAACGGGGACTCGGCCGAACAGGGCCAATCGCGTGATTGCGGTCATCTCCGAGCCAACGTTGACGGAACGGCTGGACTGCCATCTCCTTGCTCTCATCCCTTTCGATTGTTGGCCTCCGAGGACGCGCCGGGAGTCTTTTGGCGCTTACCTTTGTTGCTCCCCAGGCGATGGCACCGTACCGGCAGGCGGCAGCCCGGTCGACCGCGAAATGGTGCATGATACCGGGGTGTCGAGGTGGTCCCGAACGCATGGAAGGAATCCGGCAGATGTGCGACCCCGAAACCGGCTACGACGACGCGGCGCGGGCCGCCAGCGCAACGATCGCTCGGCAGAGGAGCTCTGCGAAGCACTCGTGCTGGCCGGTGCCGCCGGTCTCATCGGCTCCCCCGTCAGCCATGACCCGTTGTCGAAGCGTTTCGTTGAGACCGTTGCCGCCGTGATCCCGTCGGCTTCCGCCTACCTGTTCCTCATCGACGAGGATCGAACCCTGGAGCCACGAGAGGTGCGATGAGGTATGGAGATGGCTAGGGCGACTTCAAGGGTGTGCGGCATGGTCGCCACGAGTTGGTAGAAACACGGGCGCAGGCTGGTTGTCTGGCGGTCGAGGGCTTGACGCCCCTCATCGGCAGACCGGTCGACCGGGGGATCCAGTACTTCCACCTCGAGCATCAGCGGGCATAGTCGGGAACGCGTGGACGAAGGAGGGGCAGCGTGGGAAAAGGGTCCGGCTTGGGTGAACTGGCGAGTGGAGAGATGAACCTCGAACATCGTGCAAGGAAGCGCCATTGGCGGGTGGCATCGCTCAATGTGCTGACCGTGCTTGCGCTGCTTTTCGCGACCTTGGGCCATGCACGCGGTGCTACCGTCCCAGTCGGTCATGCCGCCGTCATCGCCCAGGGGATTGCGAAACTGCCCGCCAATGCGATGGCCTGGCGCGTCGCGCTGCGTCGCCCCGATCCGGCGCAGGAACACCCGCCGATTGCGCGTCACCTCGGGTTCACGCTACCCCGGAAGGGACAGCTCCTGGTAACCGGCTATGAGCGCAAGGACGATGTGACGCTGCTCGGTCCCGGTCAGGCGGCGTTCGCGCGCGAGGGAGAGGATCTCGGGCGCGACCAGGTCGGCTCGGAGCCGACGGACTACTGGACGATCGAGCTGGTCGACGCCAAACAGGTCAAGGAGACCGAAGGCGATGCGTTGGTCCTCGGTGGGCCCACGTTTACCCCGCCCGCCGGTCGCCGCAACCTGCAATTGGTGCGAGACGTGGTGGACGAGGACGAGAGGAGCGATCTCGGCAAGGTGACCGCGACCGCCGTCGTCCTGGCGACGAACGGGTCGGTGCTCGTCGCGGCCGGGGGGAAGACGACCACGCTGCGCGAGGGGAAGGCGGGCACGTTTACGGGTGTCGTGACGGTGACCGGCGACAGCAGTGGGGCCGCGTTTGTCGCGGCGACGATCGGCAAGGCGCTCGACTCGCTCGGCCCGCAGCCCGCCGCGACGACAGCGGCACCGACCGTGGCGCCGCAGCCGACCGCGGTGCCGCAACCAACCGAGACCCCGGCCGACGGCATGATCTCGCTCGTGACGTACCTCTGCCCCGCCGGCGTCTCGGTAGCGGAGGCCGCGCCGGAGACGTGCGGCGGCAACTCCGGTCTCGGTTCTGGGCGGTGGTCGTTGACCGGCGCGGCGATCGACGGCGAGGTCGAGGCGCTGATTGCCCACGGGATCTGGGTGTGGAGAGACCTCCCGCGCGGCGAGTACGCGGTCCACTTGGACGAGATGCCGGACGGCTACGCCTCCTTCGTGATCGATCTCAACGGCAATGCCGCCCGCGAGGGTACGCGCATCACGGTCACGCTTGGCAACAACGCACCCGAGACGTCGATCAACGTCTACTTCCTCGCGGCCGGCGATCAGACGAGCGTCGGCACGGCGACGCTGGGACTCATCTTTTACGACTGCCCGGCGGGCACCACGGCGGACGAATTTGTTGAAGTCCCGGGGCCGCGTCCCGATTGCAGCGAACGGGCCGACCCGCTCGATGTGTCGCTCGACGGGGATGCGCTCGCGCAATCGCTGACCACGTCCGACCTGCAAGAGGTCAGTCCGTATCCGTCGTTGGACGGCCGTTGGCAATGGACGGGAATTCCCGCCGGCACCTACACGTTGATCCCATTCCCGATCGATCCGGGCGACACCTTCTATTTCCACCGCACCTGCGGCGACCAATCCTGCTCAGAGATCGAGGGCTCCGGTGACAGTATCGGGTTCGACCTCCCCGACGGGATCACCGTGCTGCTGGTCTACCGGCTCCCGGCTGGGGGGTAACAAGGGGCGTCCGTGTCACAAAACGGGTTGAGACCACGTTCTGCCGCCAAGGACGAGTTTGGGCAGTCGTTGCTGTATGCTGTGCGCCTCACCTAAGGTACAGCCCGTGCGGCGTCGTGCGGAAGCAGCGAAAGGACGCGCCATGGCGGCGCCACCTACCCGCCAGCGGACTTGGGGGATTCCGAGACTCCTGAAGCGGTTGCGCAACGGGTGGCAGATCGCGTCAACCAGCAGCTCCAGGGAAAGCCACCGGCTGGTGCCATCCACCACGCCGAGGGGCCGACGGACGAGGGTGGCTGGTGGATTTTCGACGTGTGGGCGTCGGACCAGGACTTCGAGACGTTCCGCCAGCAGATCCTCCAACCGGCGCTTGAAGGAGTGAATGTCCCGCCGCCGGCAGAGACGCGCCGGCTCCAGGTCTGGTGGGACAGCTCGCAGATGGGCGGCGGGTCCTGATAGGAAGGGTCCCCTTCAAGCCCAACCGAGCGTAGCTGAAAACTCACTGCGAAACCGGCCGGCCGGGAAAGCCCGGCCGGTTTCGCACCATGTCTGACGCGCCAACGTGCAGCCTACTACTTTTCGGTGGCATGGCCTCTGCGGCCTCGGCGGGCGGGCAATCTGCCGCGTCACGCACAGGAGGCTGACCGCTATGGCTCCGTCGGTGAAACCCTGGATTCCTGCGACTCACGACGACTACGACCGCCTGGTGGGGAAAGAGGTATTCACCCGGGGTGGCGAGAAGCTGGGGAAAATCAAAGAGGTCTACCATCCCGACCGCGACCTCCCCTTGGTTGGCGGAGACCACGCGTTCCTGATCGACACCGGGAAGTACAAGGATTGGTTCGGTGACCTCGACGAGGTGTACATCCCGGAGACCGCGATCTCGGGCGTCGGGGACGATGGGGTGGTGCTCTTCTTCAGCGAGGACGAGGTGAAGGATCGGGACTGGAGCGACGATGCGTCCCTCGCCGCCGGCCTCGCGACCGTCCGGCGGTATTAGTTCGGCAAACGGCCTCGCAAAGGCTACACCCCCGTTGTGGCGACCGGCGTCGCCTCGCCCCCAGGCATCGGCACCGCGCCGATCTGCACGAGGAGGCGTCGTTACTGGTTCCAGACCGCCATCAGGACGGCGTTGGCGACGGCAATGAGGCCGAAGGCGCCGGCCGGCAACCGCTGTCCAAGCCGGACGAGCGCGGCGGCGGCGCTGCCGAAGACGGCGATTTGGAGGAGGAGGTGCGCCGCGCCTGGTACCGCCACGGACGCGTTGGGGGCCACGAACATGGCCCAGGCGACCGCGGTCAACACCGGCGACAGATGGCGGCGATACACTGACGGAGCGAGAGACCGACGTCCTGCGCTTGATCGCCCGTGGCAGGGCGAACAAGGAGATCGCCGCCGAGCTCGGGATCGGGGAGAAGACGGTCAAGACGCACGTCAGCAACGTCCTGGCGAAACTCGGCGTCCAGAGCCGGACCCGGGCGGCCCTCCATGCCGCCCGGATCGGGCTCGTCGACCCCGATGACGTCGGAGGCGGCGCCCGGTGACGCTCCCAGAGTGGGCAGGTGTACCGGGGCCGTCATCCAGAGGCACTGCCAGCGGACTCCCCCTGGGTTTGCCCGGCTCCGCTCTGGTCGAGGTGATGGCGCCCTTCTTCGACCAGATGCCGATGGGAATCGCGGTCTTCGACCGGTCAACTCCGGCTCATCCGAAGTAACGCGACCTGGGCGGAC
>JAXDKI010000287.1:0-5383 GCA_034667245.1 Thermomicrobiales bacterium
GGCCTGCCGTTGTTCCAGGTTTCGTAACCTGGAAAGCGCAACGCGGCCCCGACATGCGTAAACTATAGTAGTAGATCAAGAATGTCAATATGCCTGGCGCAGCAATTATCCCGAAGCTAGGGGGCGATGGGCGGGCAGGTGTCGCTGGAGGGGACCGGACAACAAAGCACGGAGCGAGTTGGCCAAGTCCCTTGGCCAACTCGCTCCGTGCTTTGTTGTCCGGTCCCCTCCAGCGACACCTGCCCGCCCATCGCCCCCCTGGCTTCGGGATAATTGCTGCGCCAGGCATATTGACATTCTTGATCTACTACTATAGTTTACGCATGTCGGGGCCGCGTTGCGCTTTCCAGGTTACGAAACCTGGAACAACGGCAGGCCCGACGGAAGTTTTCGCCGGTACGCCACGCGGGACGCCTAGAGGGCTCATCGTTGACAGGATGCACTATGCGCATGACAGATATGAGACGGGCCCGAGTTCGCTGCTGGTCGTTCCGACCTGTCTACACCTCCTACGTCGATCTCCTCGGTCTCTCCCAATACCGGCTGCCGTGTCCCGGCCGGTGACGGGTTCGCCCGTCGCCTGAACCTCCGCGCCGCGTATCGCGGAGGTTCAACCGCCGCCCTCGCAGTCGACCGCTCCCGTGCTCGCCACGACCAACGCCCCCATCCGGGAAGCACCGGCGAAACGGGAGAGTCCCGACCGCACACGAGTTCCCAACGGCCCGGTCCCCGGCGCCACGTCGCCAGGGTCAGCGTGAGCTACGCCCGAGATCAGGAGGACAAGGACATGGACCGCGAGCGTTTGTCGTCAACCCTGACCCGTCACCTCACACGCCGCCGATTTCTCCGCGAAGCCGGCGTCGCCACTGCCGGTCTGGGTGCCCTCGGCGTCCAGACCGCCGCTGCCGGCCCGATTGGCTCCGGCACCGCGCCGCGCCGCGCCACCTTTCAGGATGAGAAGCGTCAGGGTGGTACCGCCATCTATCTGGTCGGGCAGGAAGGGGCCCACATCTTCCCGTCGTTCAGTTCCCTCTCGACCGTCATCGTGCCGAGCGCGCCCTTTTTCAACGGTCTGACCCGGCCCGGCCTCGAGCGGGAACCGACCCCGGATCTCGCCGAATCGTGGACGGTCAGCGAGGACGGCAAGACCTACGTCTTCACCCTGCGTCAGGGGGTAACCTGGCACGACGGTCAACCCTTCACCGCCCACGACGTCAAGTTCACCTGGGAGATCATCGCCCATCCGGACAACACGACCGGCGCCCAGCTCTACAACTTCTTCGCGCTCCTCGAAGGTGCCCCCGAATTCCGATCCGGCGCCGCCACCGAGATCACCGGCGTCAAGGTCGTCGACGACTACACCCTTGAGGCTCGTCTCACTGCTGCTTCCGCTCCCTTCCTGACCATTGGCTCCAATCAGTACATCGTTCCCAAGCACGTGCTGGCCGACGTTCCCGTCGCCAAGATGCTTGAGCACCCGTTCGCCCGCGCCCCGATCGGCACCGGCCCGTTCGTCTTCGAAGCCTGGAACGCCGGCGACAGCATCATCGGCAAGGCGTACGACAACCACTTCGCCGGCCGCCCCGCCCTCGACACCATCGTCCAACGCCTGGTCGCGCTCGATGCAAACTCGTTGGTGACCGCCCTCAAGTCCGGCGAGGTGAACGCGGCCAACCTCACCCTCGACGCCCTCGACGCGCTCGAAGGGAGTTCCGACCTCCGCATCATCCAGAAGGGCGGTCAGGCCAATCAATACATCGAGTTCAACCTGGCGAACCCGCTCTTCGCGGACCTGAAGGTGCGCAAGGCCCTGTCCTTTGCGCTCAATCGCCAGGCGATCGCCGACCTCGCCTGGAATGGCCGCGCCAAGATCTACAACTCCGTCTTCCCCTACGACTGGTGGCCGACCAAGCAGGACACGACCATCTTCGACAACGACCCCGCCCAGGCCGCCCAACTCCTGGACGAAGCCGGCTGGGTCCTCGGATCGTCGGGCCTGCGCGAAAAGGACGGTCAGTCCTTGTCCTTCACCATGCACGCCTTCGACCAGGTCTGGTGGCAGATCGTGCAGCAGCAGTGGAAGGAGATCGGCGTCGAGGCCAAGCTGGAGATCGTCGATTGGCCGACCATGTCGACCCAGTTCTACCTGAACCACAAGTTCGAAGCCGTCGCCTTGCACATCCCCTACACGCTCTACACCGATCCCCACTACGCGCTGCCCGGCTACTTCCTCAGCGCCAACAACCGCAACAGCTACAACAACCCCCGTTCCGACGAGCTGATCCTCGCCGCCGCCGCCACCAGCAACCAGGAAGAGCGGCAAGCCCTCTATTACGAGTGGCAGGAGGTCATCGCCCAGGACGTCCCACACCTCTGGATCGGCAATCCCGACCAGGCCTACGCCTACGCCGCCAACCTGATCGCCCCCGAGCGCACCAGCAGCTACTTCGAGTTGCGCGACGCCAAGGATTGGTATTTCGGGGCCTGACCGAGACGGCAATGCCATGAGGCCAGGGAGGGCACAAGGCCCTCCCTGGCCTCGAACTCGGCGCCGCTGCCCCCGTTGACGACGAGGCAACACCGTGAAACTGACCCGTGAGGTGACGTTGCAACCGTTCCCGGTTCGCGCGCAGTCCCTTCCCTCCACAGCCATCTCGAAACCGGTTGTGGACGTGCCTGCGCGCCGCATCCGTCGGCAGATCGCCGCCAATCCGCGCCTGGTCGTCGGGCTCGCGGTGATTCTCCTCGCGACCGCCGCCGCCATTCTCGCTCCCGTCCTCGCTCCCCACGACCCGGACGCGCAGCTCTTCCAGATGCGGCTGGCCACACCGAACGCCACCTACCTCCTCGGCGGGGACGAGCTCGGCCGGGACGTCCTCAGCCGGCTCATCTACGCGGGACGCGTCTCCCTCGCCGTCGCCTTCCCGTCGATGATCGTCGCGGTCGTCGTCGGCGTTGTCGTCGGCAGTCTGGCCGGCTATTACCGCGGCTGGGTCGACCGGCTCTTGATGCGGTTGACCGACGTCGTCCTCGTCTTTCCGACCTTCTTCCTCCTGATCCTGGTCGTGGCGACGTTCGGCCGCAGCCTCACCTTGCTCGTCCTGATGATCGGGTTGACCGCCTGGCCGACGAACGCCCGTGTCGTCCGCGCCCTCATGCTCAACTTGCGCGAGCGTGATTACGTCGTCGCGGCGCGGGTCGTCGGCGCCAACGACGCCTGGATCGTCTTGCGGCACCTCATCCCGCAGCTGACGCCGGTCGTCATTGCCAGCGCCACGATCCGCGTCGCCAATAACATCCTCGTCGAGTCGGGGCTGAGTTTCCTCGGGCTCGGCGTCGCCCCCCCGACACCGACCTGGGGGAACATGGTCTCGGACGGCGCCAACTTCATGCGTCAAGCCTGGTGGTTGGTCGCCGCCCCCGGCGGGGTCATCTTCGTCGTCGTCATGGCCTTCAACCTCGCCGGCGAGGGGCTGCGGGACCTCCTCGACCCGCGGCAGCGGCGGAGGTGACGCGATGCGCTACTGGCTGAACCGACTTGCCGAGTCGGTCCCCTTGCTGATCGGCATCTCGCTCCTTGCCTTCGCCATCTTCCGGCTCTCCCCCGGCGATCCCGTCGCCCTCCTTGTCGATCCGACCCTCCTCTCGGCCGAGGAGCGCGAAGCCGTCCGCGACCAACTCGGTCTCAACGATGCGTTACCGGTCCAGTACGCCAAGATGATGCGCGGTCTCGTCACGGGCGACCTCCGCTCGTTCAAGTCCAAACAGCCGACGCTGACGGTCGTCCGCCAGGCGTTTCCGACCACGGCGCTCGTCGGCGGTCTCGGTCTGGCGATCGCGGTCGTCCTCGCCCTCATCCTCGGCATCTTGGCCGGTCGCCGCCCTGGCGGCTCGATCGACCGCGTCGTCTCCACCTCGATGGTGACGAGCCTCGCGCTCCCTCCCTTTCTCATCAGCCTCCTGCTCGTTCGCCTGTTGACCGAGGAGTGGGATCTCTTACCCGGTTCCGGGATCGCGCCACCCGGCACCGTCGGCTTCCATCCCCAACCGAAGTACCTGGTGATGCCGATTATGGTCGTCGCCTTCGGCATCACGCCGATCCTCGCCCGCTACCTGCGCGACTCGATGGTCCAGGTTCTCGGCGACGACTACGTCCGGACCGCCCGCGCCAAGGGACTTCGCGAATCGGCAGTCATGACCCGCCACGCCGTACGCAACGCACTGATCCCGGTCATCAGTCTTCTCAACACCTTCATCCCGGTCACACTCGGCGGGTCGGTTATCATCGAAACGGTCTTCGGACTCCCGGGTTTGGGCCGCGTCACCACCAGTGCTGCCCTGGCGCGCGACTACCCCGTCGTCTTGACGGCCGTCGTCTTCGTCGCCGTCCTGACGGTTGCCACCAATCTCGTCATCGACGCCATCTACGGTCTGATCGATCCGCGCATCCGCATCCAATGACGGGCGCGACTGGTTCCTCACAAGAGGAGGTGAATCTCGTCAACCGGTAATTGCGTCTGCTCACGGAGGGCAGACGGGGACACGTTCGCTGTAACTGAGGAGAGTGTCGCGTGGTTCAGGGTATCGATCACATCGTCATCGCCGTTCGCGATCTCGCGACGGCCTCGGCCGACTACGCGGCCGCAGGGTTCACCGTCACACCCGGCGGTGAGCACGCCGGAGGCGCGACCCACAACGCGCTGATCTCCTTCGGCGACGGTGCCTACTTCGAGCTGATCGCCTTCAAGAATCCCGATCAGCCGCAGGAGCACCGCTGGTGGTCGCTGCTCGCGAAGGGCGAAGGTCTCGTCGATTTCGCTCTGCTGTCGGACGACCTCGCCCGCGAATCCGCCCGCCTCAGCGCGGCCGGGCTCTCAGCCAACCTTCGCGACGGCGGACGGCTACGCCCCGACGGCCAGCGCATCGCCTGGCGCTCCTTCAGTCTGGAGAGCACGCCCCCGGCCCGGCTGCCCTTCGTGATCGAGGACGTCACCGCCCGCAACCTCCGTGTGCCGGACGGCGCCGCGACCAGCCATCCTCTCGGGGTGACCGGCGTCGCCGGCGTCGTCGTCGCCGTGTCCGACCTCGCCCAAAGCGCTCCCGCCTTTGCCACTCTCCTCGACAACGACGGCACCGAGACATCCCCAAGCATCGACGGCGTCGCCGCGGCTCGCCGCTTCCCCCTCGGTACCCAATGGATCGAGCTCGTCCAACCCACCAACGGCAGCGCCCTGGCCCAACACATCTCCACTCGCGGCGACGGCCCCTACGAGATCGTCCTAACCGGCACCGGCGCCCCAACAACCCTCCCGAACTCGGCCACGCACGGCGCCCGCATCCGCGTGCAGGGGTGACGCCGGAGAGAGGTCCTTCGCTGCGCTCA
>JAXDKI010000288.1:0-4721 GCA_034667245.1 Thermomicrobiales bacterium
GGAGCGAGTACGTCGGGCCGGGATCAAGCTCGTCATCATCTCGAACAGCCAGCACTCCCTCATCAGCCACTCGCTCAAGCACATCGGCGTCCCCTTCGACGACGTCATCACCGCCGAAGACTGCCGTGCCTACAAACCCGCCGACACCGTCTTCGAGCAATCACTGGCCCGCATCGGCGAACCGGCCGAGCGCCTCCTTCACGTCGCCTTCGGCTTCAAGTACGACATCGGCCCCGCCCAACGCTTCGGCTGGCGCACCGCCTGGGTCAACCGCAACGCCGAACCCAAACCCGGCCAGGCTGTCGAACAACCCGACTACATCTGGCGCGACCTCTGGGGACTCGCCGAGTTCGCCGGCTTTCCGTACGACGGCTGAAGAGCTTCGAGCTTCTAGCTCCGAGCTTCGAGCGGCGCGGCTGTTGGCAGCCGGGCTGGCCGCCACGTCCGCCGGGTCAGGGCGACGCTCCCGACGACGGCAACCGACGCGAGAACCGTCCAAGGGCCCACGTCCTCGTGGAGCAACAGCGCCGCCCAGACCAGCGACAATACCGGCTGCGCGAGTTGGAGTTGCCCGACGCGGGCGATCCCGGCCAGCGTCATCCCTCGGTACCAGGGAAAGAAGCCGAGATAGGCACTGAAGAGAGCCAGCTCGGCGAAGGCGAGCCAACTCGTGCCGTCCGCGTGCAGCCCGTTCCGCGCCACGGCGATCCCGACCGGCACGGCGAGGATCGGCGCGGCCGCGACGAGCGTCCAAGAGATCACCCGCCACCCGCCGAGCTCACGGGCGATCTTCGCTGCTTCGACGTGAGCAAACGTCGAGGCCACCATCGCCAGCAGCAACAGCAGATCGGCCAAGCGCGGCCGTCCCGCTCCCTGCATCGTGGCGAAGACAAGAATGGAGACAACACCGAGGAGGACGGCCAGCCAGAACGCCCGCGGCGGTCGCTCCTGCGCGCGAAGAGCGGCGAAGACCGCCATCCCCGCCGGCTGAATCCCCGTCACCACCGCCCTGTGTGCCGACGGCAGATGCTCCAGCGCAAGCGACGTCAGAATCGGAAACCCGATCGTCACCCCAAGTGCGACCCGGAGAAACACCGGCCAGTACCGCCGTGGCGGAATCGGCTCCCGCCGGATCAACAGCACCGCCCCAGCAATCGCCGCCGCGACCAGCCCCCGCCCCAATCCAACGATCGTCGGCCCCAGATCCGGCACCGCCAGACGCGTCATCGGCACCGTAAAACTGAAGAGGAACACCGCGACCGCCCCGAGCGCGTACCCACTCAGTTCGGGAGAACCACCAGATCGCGACAGACGATTCACGCCAGGCCCGCGTGCCGACGAACGCCCGCCCCATCCCTTCGTAGGGGAGGGAGGCCCAGAGGGCACCCCGCCCTCCCGTGGCCCGCAGGGCCACAACCGGGGATGCGGTCACCTTCTGGCAACGCCGTCCCCGTCATCGGCCTACGACCCATGAGAAGACACAAATCCCACCCAAACTGTCCTGCTGTGGCATCGCCGTCGAACGAACCAGCCCTACACCGCCGCCAATACCGGCGCCGTCGCCAGCGCGGCGCGCGGCTGCGCCGGCGGCAGCGAGACCTTGTAGACCCGCTCCAGACCGGGGATCGACCGGATCTCGTCGAGCGCGCCGTCCGGGATCTCCTCGTCGACGTTGACCACCATGATCGCCTCGCCGCCGGGGTGGTGCCGGCCGACCTCCATCCCGGCGATGTTGACGTCGTACCGGCCGAGAATCGTCCCGACCCGACCGATCACCCCCGGCACGTCGTGGTGGTGCGTGATCATCACCTCGCCGACGAGCGGGCGGTCGAGGGCGAAGCGATCGACGGCGACAATCCCCGCCTGCTTGCGGTCCCAACTGACCCGCACCTGATGGGACGGCTCGCCGCTCGTCTCGAACGAGAAGGAGGGTTCGACGTTCGGATCCCGCGTCCCGGCGTTGACCCGCACCTCCATCCCGAGCTCCCCGGCGATCAGGTGCGCGTTGACCGGCGTTACCCTCCGGGTCGTCCAGCGGTTGAGCGCCTCGCTCAGCGCCGCGCTGGTGACGTGCTCGGTCACGTCGTCGGGGACGGAGCCGTTGACGGTCACGCGGAACGCCGCGGACGGCACCGGCTGCAGGACGGCAAGCAGATGCCCCGCCGCCCCGGCCACCGTCGTCAGCCGTTGCAGCTCGGGAGCGAGCAGCGACGCCGGCGGCAGGTTGACCGCGTTCGCGACCGCCTGCCCGGCGAGCGCGGCCAGGGTCGACGTGCTGATCATCTCGCCGACCGCGGCGAGGGCCTCCGCGCTCGACCCCCCGGTGTGCGGCGTCAGAACGACGTTCGGTATCCCGAAGAGCGGGCTCGACGTGCAAGGCTCGTGCGGGAAGACGTCGACCCCAGCCCCGAGGATCCGTCCCCTCCGCAGCGCGTCCGCCAGCGCCTCCTGATCGACGACGTCGCCCCGGGCGCAGTTGAGAACGATCGCCTCCGGTTTGAGGAGTTCGATCCGCGTCGCGTCGAGCATATGGTGCGTCGCCGCCGTCGAGGGGACGTGGTAGGTGACGACGTCGGCCTCCCGCAGCAATTCGTCATAGTCGACCGGCCGCACGCCGAGCTCGGCGAAGCGGTCCTCGGTGACATACGGGTCGTAGGCGACGACGATCATCTCGAACGCTGCCAGCCGCTCGGCAACGACGCTCCCGACACGCCCGAGCCCGACGATACCAACCGTACGCCCGCGGAGATCGATCGGCTTGATCTTCTTCCGTTCCCACCTCCCGGCGTGCGTCGACTCGTTCGCGAAGGTGATCTGTCGCGTGACCGCGAGCAACAGCGCGATCGTGTGCTCGCCGGCGGAATAGCGATTGGCACCGGGCGCATTGAGAACCAGAACCCCGGCACGGGTAGCGGCATCGAGATCGATGTTGTCCACGCCGACACCGGCGCGCGCGACTACCCGCAGGCGCGGCGCGGCGGCAATCACCTCGGCGGTGACCTGCGTCTCGCTCCGGACGATCAGCGCCTCGGCGTCGGGAAGAACGGCGAAGAGCGCGGGAACATCGGTCCCGTCCACGTCCTCGATCTCGGCGTGCTGCGCCAGGTGCTCGCGGGCTGCCGGATGGATCGCATCGGAGACGACGATCTTCGGCGGCGGTGGCGCATCCAGCCCGTTCGGCGAGAGCGCCCGCCTCCGCTCCAACTCCTGAGCGAGGAGGGCGACGACGTCCATCAGGCTGCCGACAGGGATGATCCCGGGCACCGGGTCCGGCGCCGACCCGTCGAGCGGCAGCAGGAAGCAGGTGATCCCCGAAGCAGCGTAGTTACGCGCGTGGCGGAGCGAGTCTTCGACCGCGAAGGTGCAGCCGCACGCCGACGCCACGGTCGCCTTGTCGTCGGCAAACCGGACCTCGACCTCCGCGAAGTCGTACCGCTTCAACCAGTCGAGCGTCATCTTCGACGAGAGCGCCGACCGCGCGGTGACGATCCGGACGTTACCGATCCCAAGCAACGCGATCAACCGGTCGAGGAACTGCTGCGCCTCGGGCGCCGGTCCCAGTTGCGAGGCCGGCCCTTCGTCGCTATAGACCCAGTCCCGTACCGCCTGCGGCACGTTCAGACCGGCTGAGTCGATAAACGCGCGCTCCGGCAGATCGAGCCCAAAATGCTCAGAGGCCGCGGCGGCGAGCGGTCGCGGATGCTCGGTCAAAACCCCGTCGAGGTCGATAGCAATACTTGGCGCCGGCACACCCGGACGCCCCCGCGACATGAAGCTGGATCGGATGCCCAACGAGATTCTCCCGATGCGAAGCACTGATCAACGAACCACAAACCGAGAACCGCGTCCCCGTCCGGGTGGAAGCGGCGAACGACAAAAGACGCCCGCGAGGGGAGCGCGGACAGAGGGTAGCATCGGGCGGGTGGGGAAGCAATGTGACGGAGAAGCTGAGGGTAGCGGATCGAGCCT
Source organism: Thermomicrobiales bacterium (assembly GCA_034667245.1). Taxonomy (GTDB): domain Bacteria; phylum Chloroflexota; class Chloroflexia; order Thermomicrobiales; family UBA6265; genus DATBFX01. The sequence continues at coordinate 3,970 of JAXDKI010000288.1, forward strand.
CCGCCTGCCCGGCATTTCCAATACCGGGTGCTTCGTGACGGGATTGGCCACCGACCTCGAAGAATGAGTGACTGCTGGATCGGATGCCCAACGAAATTCCCCCCGCGCGAAGCACTGATCAGCGAACCGCAAACCTCGCCCTGCCCGGGTTGCGCTGCACCTCGATAACCTCATACTTGAATCTCCGGCAGCTGCCGCGCGAAAAGGGTAGCCACCGCGACCTTGTCATCGATCGCAAAGACGTCTGCAGCCGGTTGTCGATTTCCCCCCTCGCCGAACGACTACCTCTCAGAAGCGATCCGCGGTTGGATGGTGGATCGTTCGGACACACCGAACCGTCGGGTGTCGACCGTCAGGAGGCCTACGACGCGAGGCTTCGCGCAACGCATTCAGAGGAGGCTCACGTGGCTCGCACCAGCACCTATCTCAACTTCGATCGAAGCACCGAAGCGGCATTCACCTTCTACAAATCCGTCTTTGGCACGGAGTTCGTCAATGGCATCATGCGCCACGGCGATGTTCCGCCTCATGAAGGTCAGGTTGAACAGAGCGACGAGGACAAGCAGCTTGTCGTCAACGTCCAACTGCCGATCCTGGGCGGCCACCTGCTCATGGGCACGGACGCACCGGAATCCATGGGCTTCAAGGTCAACCAGGGAAACAACGTCTACATCTGCCTCGAACCGGACACTCGCGCCGAGGCCGACACGTTGTTCGCCGCGCTCTCGGAAGGCGGCAAGGTCGAGATGCCG